>CAZGEW010000052.1:0-9656 GCA_964524225.1 uncultured Methanosarcinales archaeon
GCATATTCATCAGGAGGATGGCAAACAACAAATGCAGACTACGCAGAATGGTTTGAAAAAGAGGAAGATGCACAACATGGAGATATAATAGGAATTAATCTAAAAACAGGCAAGGCACGCAAGTATAGAGCAGGAGATAGAGTTATAGGCATTTATTCAAAAAATCCAGCATATGTTGGAAATAGACTTCAAGAAACAGATGAAGAGATGTCAAAGACACATTTATTAGTTGGATTACTTGGTCAATTGGAATTTAATAAAGAGCAAGTACTTATTGAAGGTAGAACTGTTAAAACATTTGATGGTAAGGAGATAGGAATTCTTTTAAGTAATGGTAAAGTTCTTTTAGGAAGATAAAAAATTTTCATTAAAAATTTTTAACCTTATTATAAATCTTCTTCAATGAAATTTTTTTATTTTTAGCAATCTTAACACAATCTTCATATTCTGGCATTATATTTTTTATTTCATTATTTAATTTCGAAATTTTAACTCTCACATTGCCATATTTTGTTTTTATTGTTTTTGATTCTCTCTGAAGAATTTTTCGCTCAGCGCGGAAAATTCTTAAGCCTAATGTTGTTGTCTCATTAAAAATTATATTACATAATTTATCAGTATCTTTAATTTCTGCTAAAACTGTTAATTTAATTGCTGGTCTGCCTTTCTTCATTATTATGCTTATTAAATAAGCATCTAATGCACCATTCTCCATTAATTTATCTATAACATAAGGATAAATCTCTGGGTTCATATTATCTATATTTGTTTCAATTACATTTATCGTTTTGTTATTTGTTTTACCTAATTCTCCTAAAAAGACCCTTAACACATTTGGTTGCTTCAAATCTTTTGAACCAGCTCCATATCCTATTTTTTCCACTTTCATCAGAGGCATTTCTCCAAAGCTTGATGCTAAGGCTGTTATTATTGCAGCTCCTGTTGGTGTCACAAGCTCTGCTTCAATGTTATTGTGATAAATTGGAACGCCTTTCAAAATTTCAGCAGTAGCAGGAGCTGGTACCGGAAACTTTCCATGAGAAAACTCTACAATGCCATTACCGACATTAAGACTTGAGCAATAAATCTTTTCTATACCTAATTTTTTAATTCCAATAACTACACAAGTAACATCAATTATTGTGTCAATTGCGCCAATTTCGTGAAAATGAACCATATCAATTTTTTTGTTGTGAATTTTTGCTTCTGCAGTTGCTATTTTCAAAAATATTTTTTTTGTTAGATTTTTTGTTTCATTGTTTAAAATTGATTTATTGATTATTTTATTTATTGCTTTTAAATTTCTTTCTTCATATTGATTTTTATTTTTTATGACAACTTCAAATTTTGTTGCTTTTATGTTATTTTTAATAACTTTTCTTGTTTTAATATCATAACCTTTCAAATTCAATTTTTCTAACCCTCTCTTTAAAAAATTAATATCTAATCCTAAATCTATCAAAGCGCTAACTATCATGTCTCCGCTTATTCCTGAAAAGCAGTCAAAATAAGCTACTTTATTATACTTATTTTCTATTTCTATCATTTTTTATTTATTAATCAAACTTGCAAAATATCCTGCGCCAAATCCATTATCAATATTCACAACTACAACTCCAGGCGAGCATGAGTTAAGCATTGTTAATAAAGGCGCAATTCCTTTAAAAGAAGCTCCGTAGCCTACTGAAGTAGGCACTGCAACAATCGGCTTATCAAACATTCCAGATACAACGCTTGGCAACACCCCATCCATTCCAGCAACGACAATTAAAACATTAGCTTCAGTTAGTTTCTCCTTATTGCTTAATAACCTATGGATTCCAGCAACCCCAACATCATATAATCTCTCGACATTATTGCCGAAAGTCTCTGCAACAACTGCCGCTTCTTCTGCTACTGGTATGTCAGATGTCCCTGCGCTTATTATCAATATTTTTTTTGAAAAAAATTTAACTGTTTTGCGGTTAAATTTTTTTATTATTATTGTTTTTGAGATTTTATTGTATTGCGCACCTTTAATGTATTTTTTAACTGCCTTAAACATCTCTTCTGTTGCTCTTGTCGCAATTACACCAGAATAACTAGATAATTTTCTTACAATATTAACAACTTGCTCAACAGTCTTATTTTGGCAAAAAACTACTTCTGGAAATCCTTTTCTTAAAGTCCTGTGATGATCTAATTTTGCATAACCCAAATCCTCAAATGGCAAAAATTTCATTTTATTTATAGCTCCGTCTATACTTATCTTTTTATTCACTACATCCAATATAACTTTCTTAATTTTCTGTTTGTGCATTTATCATTAAATTTAAATTGCCACTTTTAAAATCTGAAATAGTTATTTTATTAAAGCCAATTTCATTGAGTTTTGTTTTGATTAAAGAGAAATTATTTCGGATAATTTTTTTCCCAAATTCATTAACTTCAATCCTTGCAGCATCTCCAAAATGTCTTACCCTCAATTCTTTAATATCCAAATCCTTCAAAAAGTTCTCTGCTTCCTCAATCATAGCTAACTTTTTTAATGTTATTTCATATCCATAAGGTACCCTTGAAGATAAGCATGGACTACTTGGTTTGTCCCAAATTATTAATCCCAAGTGTTTTGCTAAATTCCTAACATCTACTTTTGTGAATTTGAGCTCCTTTAATGGACTTGTTACATTGTATTCGTAAGCAGCTTTTAACCCTGGTCTATAATCACTTAAATCGTCAAAATTTGTACCATTAAGTATATTTTTTATGCCTAGTTCTTTTGAAATAATTTTTATTTTTGAATAGAGTTCTGACTTACAATAATAACATCTGTTATTTGGATTTTCCAAGTAGTTTTTATTTTTTGTTTCTCTTGTTTCTATCGTCAAATGCTTAACCCCTATTTGTGATGCAATTTCTTTTGCTTCTTCAAGCTCTCTTCTTGGGACTGAAGGGCTATCTGCAGTAACTGCAATAACTTCATTCCCTAAAACATCATAGGTCACTTTAAGGACTAAAGCGCTGTCCACGCCACCAGAAAATGCGACAATAGCATTGTCTAATTTTTTTATATATTCTTTCAATTTTTCATATTTTTGTCTTAATTCTTCATTTATCATAATAAATCTTTTGTTGATATAATTTCATACAAGATTACTAATCCAATTACCATACTAACAAAACCCGTGCTCACTCTCAAAATTTTTTGGGTTTTCACAAGTTTGTCGGGTAGTAATGTAAAAGGTAATGAGATTATTGTAGTTATTAAGAGCATTCCAATAATTGAACCTATTCCAAATATTAGTATGTAAATTAATCCTAAAAAGATAGAGTTAACAGTTGTGAGAACTAGTAAGCTGACAAATGCGCTTCCTGCTAATCCATGGATTAAACCAATTATCAGCGATTTATTCAGAGGAAGATGTTTATGGACATGCGATTTGACTATTTTATGGGAGTGCAAATGAATATGTTCTTCATTATTATGTCTATGCTTATGCATGTGAATCTTATTCTTGTCTATTGTGACTAATACATTCAATCCCAAAATTAAGAGCATTATTCCTGTAATTATCTCTAATGATAAAGTAAATTTTTCAGATATCTTTCTATTTAGAAATAAAATAACCAAGCTAACAGCGAATATTGCTATCATATGCCCAAAACCCCAGAAAATTCCTAATAATGAGCATTTTTTGATGGATTTGAAATCCGATAAGATAGTTGAGACTGCTGCAATATGGTCTACATCAAATGCGTGCTTCACACCAACTAAAAAGCCAAAACCTAACAAACTTAATGGTAATATATCCATTACACAAAAATAGTTTTGCTTTATATAAAAATATTACGTAAGAAAGATGCGACAAAATAACACACATAAATTTTAAACCAATAAATTAATAAACAGTTTTTATTTCTATCTTCTAAATAATAAGGAGGTTACTATGAGTGTTGCTATTGATTTAAGAGGCAAAAAGGCAATAGTTTTTGGAATTGCTAATGACAAAAGCATAGGGTGGCATATAGCTAAAAGGTTAAATGACGCTGGATGCAGAATAGCGGCTGCTTATCAAGAAAGAGTTGAGCAATGGGTTTTACCGCTGATGAAAGAATTAAGTGATCCGATTTATGACAAATGCGATGTTGTAAGCGATGAGTTGCTTGATTCATTCTTCAAGAAAGTTCAAGAAGAATTTGGCACAGTTGATTTCTTGATTCATAGCATAGCATTTGCAAAAAAAGAGCATTTACAAGGAAAATTTATGAACGTAGATAGAAGAGGTTACCAAGTTGCTCATGAGGTCAGCACTTACTCGCTAGCAGAGCTTGCACGAAGAACTGCGCCAATTATGAATAATGGCGGTGCTATAATTACAATGACGTACTTGGGGGGTAAAAAGGTAACACCTGGTTATAACATAATGGGTGTTGCAAAAGCTGCCCTTGAGTCATGCGTAAGGTATTTAGCTTATGATTTAGGAGAGAAACAAATAAGGGTAAATGCAATATCTGCTGGACCTATCCCGACTTTAGCTGCTTCTGGAATTGCTAACTTTCCAGAGATGTTGCTTAATTATGTTGCAAAAGCTCCATTGAAAAGAAATATAACCGCTGATGAAGTTGCAGATTGTGCATTGTTCTTGTGTAGTGATATGTCAAAAGCTATAACAGCCCAAGTTATTTATGTTGATGCAGGTTACAGTGCAATGGGTATTTAAACGCAAACATGACATTAATTAAAACTATTATTGATTTTATTCTACATCTTGATAAATATCTGGATTTGATTGTAAAGAATTTTGGTGCTTTTACATATGCACTGCTTTTCCTCATTATATTTGCAGAAACTGGTTTGGTAATAACGCCATTTTTGCCTGGTGATTCTTTACTTTTTGCAGTCGGCACTTTTGCAGCAATAGGCTCATTAAATGTTTTGCTTTTATTTTTCCTTCTAAGCGCAGCAGCAATACTTGGTGATAGCCTAAATTACTCTATTGGGAAGTTTTTAGGAAAAAAAGCTATTGAGCACGAAACTAGATTTATAAAAAAGGAATACATTGATAAGACACATAGTTTTTATGAAAAGTATGGCACAAAAACAATCGTACTTGCTAGGTTTGTGCCTATAGTTAGAACATTTGCTCCATTTGTAGCTGGAGTCGGAAAAATGAATTATATCAAATTTCTTACTTATAATGTCATTGGTGGGGTGTTATGGGTTGCAACATTTGTTTTTGGCGGGTATTTTTTTGGTAACATACCAATTATTAAAAATAATTTTAGTATTGTGATCTTAATTATTATATTTTTGTCTTTTGTTCCCGCGATAATAGGGTTTTGGAGGCATAGAAAAAATAAGTAAAAATATAAACTTTTATAAACATTACTTGGTATTCATTAAACATGAATTATCAAAAGCGTGAATCAAAAGCTATTGAGGCTATTAAAAGGGTAATTCCTAATTCTTTGAAACAAAATTTAGTTAAGGAAAGCAAAGGTATGTTTGCTGAATTGTTTGAGAATAATGAAATTTTTCCAAAACATTATATAGCGAGCGCAATTGATAGCGTAGGCACCAAAGTTATTTTAGCTGAAGTAATGGGGGAATATGACACTATTGGTATTGATTGTGTCGCAATGTCTGCAAACGATTTAACAACTTTAGGTGCAGTGAGTCCTTTTTTGTTTATGGACTGTATCTCTTGCCAATCGGAGATTCAAGAAAAGCAAATAACAGGTGATATCGTTAAAGGCATGTCAAAAGCATTGCAACAGTGTAATGCGTCAAATATATTAAAAAACTTAATTAGAATAAATTTTGGAAAAGGCGAAACAGCGTCTGTAGATGAGCTACTTAGCTCTCCAAAAGAAGGTTACGGATTTGAGCTAGTTGGCTCTATGGTTGGTTTTATAGAGAGAGAAAAATTCAAAAAACAAAAAGTAAAACCAGGGCAAAAAATAATAGCGCTAAGAAGCTCTGGTCCGCATGCAAATGGATATACAGATTTGAGATTACATTTGCTGAATGGCGATTTTGAAACAAGAGAGGAATATAAAAAAAGGTACAAAGGGAGATTCTCTTTAGATGACAAATTCGATGGCTCGACATTAGGTAAATTTTTGTTGAAACCAACAAAAATTTACATTCCAGTAATGGCGGAAATATCAAAAAATTTTGATGTTGTTGGCATAAATAACACAGGTTATGGCATAAAGAACTTTAACAGAATAAAAGAAAAAGTGGAATTTAGGATTAATAATTCCTTAAAACCACAACCAATTTTTGATTTAATGCAGAAAGAATCTGGATTTAGCGATGAAGATATGTATCAAACTTTTAATATGGGGATGGGCTTTTTTGTCATTTGCAATAAAGAAAATGCTGACGATATTTTGGATATTGCAAAAGATGGTGGTGTTGTTGGAGAGCTAAGAAAAAGCAATAAAACAATCACTGTATTGGAAAAAAATAATAAGAAAATTATATTTGAGGGTTATTAGTTTATGTAACATTAATACATAGGGCATTCTACACATATTGTGGTGCAGTTTGTTCCATGAGGACAATATTTCATATGCCACATTTTCAGATTTTCTATAATCTTATATAATTCTTCGCCTTTTTCCGTTAATCTGTATTTTGTTCTGACTGGAATCTTATCTGTGTTAAGTTCTTTTTGTATTATGCCATCTGCTTCTAACTCCTTTAGTCTTAATGATAATAATTTTGGACTTATTTTCTTCATTCTGTTAAATATAAAATTAAAACCTTTTTCCCCATTCAATGCAACTTCTTGTAATACTACAAGTGTCCATTCTTTTCCAATTAAATCTGTTGTATCAAAAACTGGACACCTGCTCATTTTCTTCATCTATAATTTAATTATTCACCTTTTTATAATAGTAGCTATCATTTCTGATATTGACTTACTTTTTAGAAACTGTCGTATTTAAATCTTTCCTTCTGCATTTTGTAGACTGGTATACCAAAGTATACTCAATATACAATTATGCAAAGAAAAAAAACAACGATTAAGCTGAGCAAATCTACAGTTGAGTTATTAAGTAAGCTAAAGATACATCCAAGGCAGGCTTATGAAGAAGTAATTCTCAAATTTATTTCTGAAAATGAGGAAAAAAGAGAGCAGAGTAAGCCATAAGCACGAACTAAATAAAAATCCAGATTTTGATAATGATAGCTATCTTCATAATTTAAGAAGGTTGATAATAGTTGAAAGAAAAGAAAATGAGCAAACTAAATTAGATAAACAATTAAGTGTAAAATTGTTAGTGTTTTTACTCATTCCAATATTAATAATTTTATTATTAGTAACAAAACCATACTTAATTGGATTTATAACACATGAAAAAGAATTGTCCTTTAACGACACAATAAACATTGACTTTACATCAAATTCTGAGTATACGTGGCAAGCCGATAACTTAGGTGATATTAAAAGCATAAAATTACAAGGACAGATGCAAAATAATACTATTGCGAGAGTTTACATTGAAAATGATAATGTTAGGTACTTAATTTTGGATACAACTAAAATTAATTTAACTACAAATTTCAAACAAATCACTGGGTTAGTTATTAATGAAAACAATGAAAGTGAGCCAATAAACTTAACAACAAATGAACCAATAAACACCACAACAAATGAAACATTTAATAAATCAATAACAATAAACTTACAATACAATAACAATACTCCTTATGATGAAGATAATGATGGTGTAGAAAATATTTATGGTATTATTGACTTTAGTGTTGAAAATAGCTATTTTAATTGGCTATATGATAGTTCTAAGCTATGTACAAGATGGGAAATCTATAGTGTTGAAGCAGATAAATCAACATTAGTATGCTATGGAAGCAATGACTGTTGTTCTTTGATTAATTTATTGCCTTTAAGAAGCTCATGGAATGAGCCTTTGTATTTAAGCTATAATTCCTTAGGAGCTACTTATAATAACATTATAAGCGCTCAAATTATCTATGCAAATTACTCACTAGAAACAGAAGATATTATTTATAGCTCTCAGGCAACTTTAACTGCAAAATTTGAGGAGCAAAATTTGATAAGCTATGAAGATATATGCATTGATACTTGCTTGTTGTCAGGATTCAATAAAAGTTCCTATAAGCTGCTTATTGAAGTTGATAATGGTAAAATTATTTTAGATAAGATTAACTATGTTATAAGACAGCCTATAAAAGACACGCCACCTCAATTAAAAAGAAACATAAGCAGTTACTCAATCAAGCGGGGAAGCAAATTAACAATAAACCTAAGCGATTATTTTTATGATGAAGATAATGATATATTAACATATGATTATTATAAAAATGAGCAATTTAAAGTAAGTATAGAAGATAGCATTGCTACAATAACACCCAGCATAAATTTTACTGGCATTATTTACACTTTCTTTACAGCCAATGACTCTGAGCATATTGCTATATCAAACATCTTTGCAGTGAATGTTACAGAAGGAGAAGAATTATTACAGCTAAAAGCAGAAATCAAAAAACCAGTAAAATGGATTAAGAGAGTTTTTAATGACAAATTGGAAAGCAGAATTGTTGTTCCTGACGAAGCATTTAACATAAGCATTAAAAATGAACATAGTATAAAATTAAGCAATGACAAAATAAAAGTAAATGAAACACAATTAATAATTTCTGATAATTCAACAGAGTTTGAAATTACTTATTCGACATCAGCTCCTGAAGCTATTGAAGAAAACATTTCTGAATACAATAAAATAATAATAATAAGCTCTGAATTAAGCTATGAGAATGTTTTGGCTTATACAACAATAAACGATGTACCTCAATCTGCTATTAAGCTTTATTGGATTAAGAATGGTGTTAGAGAATTATTTAATGATGTAAAATATATTGATGAAAATTCAAATGGATTAATAGATAAAATTGAATGGGTTGTTCCTCATCTAAGCAATCAGACATTTGAAGTTACAATTTCAATACTCAATGTACAAAGCTATCCCACTGTTGGAGGTAATTGGACTGTTGCATTTAATACAACTGGAACTGGAAATTTAACAATAATTGCTTCAAATGGAACAAGCTATGCTGAGAAAGAAATTGACGATTCAATCGCATCTAATGATTTAGATATTTCAGAATTAAGATGTGATAATAATGTTTTAGAGCCATTGTATATTGTTGATTTGGAAGAGTTAAGTTTGGGTGGTACAATAGTAAGTGGTAATGTTGTGAAAAATATTAAGAATTCAAAGAACTCTTATCTTGAAAAAGTGAATTCTGACGAACTCAAAATCTCAGACACATCAAATTCTCCGTCCTTTAAAGTAATTAAATATCCTTCAAAGTCACTAGGCTTTGACTTATTCTTAAGTAGTTTAGGAAATTTTGAGGGGTCTGCAAAATGTTTATCATTTGTAACTAATATCCTCTGTTCTGATTTAGATAATTCCGCTAATACTCCATTTGAAAGCTTTTTTGGTTTAAATATGACATCAAGCTCTTGCTGTTTAAGGTACCCTAATAATTCCTTTTTAACATTCTCATCAAGCAGGAATTTTGGTTTCTTTTTCAATACCGACGACGACATTATCGCTTCCTCTGGCAATAATGCTTGCATAATGCAGAGCTGCTTTGATATGCTCCTTCGTGAGAGGCG
>CAZGEW010000053.1:0-9566 GCA_964524225.1 uncultured Methanosarcinales archaeon
AAGTGCTTGACATTGCTGTTTTTGAATTATTAAAATATATTGCAGTTTTTCCTGTTGCAACAAACAAATTAACTGACAAGGATGGAAGGATTTTGCCAGATTGCTTTTTGGTATCTAAGGATATTACAGCATTAGAGTTTGCATTTAAGGTACATACAGATATTGGCAGCAGTTTTATTAAGGCGATTGACCAAAAAACTAAGCTTGTAGTAGGAAAAGAGCATAGATTAAAGCATAGAGACATTATCGAGATTGTAACTAGTAAATAGAAAGCTTATCCTAATCACTAATTTTATAAACCTAAATAAAAAACTCTTATCTATGCGTCGGTGGTCTAGTGGTACAACCTTTTAGAAAAAGGTTGCAATAAATGACTGCGGCCTTCCATATAGTTGTAAGCGAGCTTACTCGCAAGCAGGTCTGAAGTCAGCCGTATGCCCGGGAAATACTGAGTTGCTTTGGTATTCGGGAATTCGAATTGTGGCTAGCGAAAGCTAATGCATCGCAAGTCCCGGCCGACGCATACAAGTCTTTTAACCCCCAAGTAGCATTTATTATTGATTATGTATACAAAAAAGATTATTTGTTATGACAAGACCATTCATTTCCCCTAAAAGAACAAATTCAAAAGTTTTACAGCAACTCCATCAACAACAAAGTATATCAGTAAAGACAGAAAAACAAAAATAGGAATATACTTTAGCCCGGATTTAATGTTACCCTTTTTTATGGTAGAAATTATCATTGCAGAAAAAAATGAGGTCATTACCAAAGAGACTATTGAAAAAATTTTGAAATCGAACCTTGTTACACCAGTGCCGGAAAAGCTCAATGGAATGCCGACAGAAAGGGCAACATTCCCAGTTTTTGTTAGAGAAGTTCCAATGGTGTCAACAACCTCTATCAAAACACCAGACATTGCAAATAAAAAAGGAGCTGCTGCTAATGTGGCAAATGTAATAAATATGACGTAGGTAGTAACATTAGCTGACGTTTCTCTAATTATCGATTTTTGCTCTTGTATGTTTAATGCTATCCTATTTAGCAAATCTCCTATTTCACCACCGGCTTGTATACCCTCAATGAGCATACTTATTGATCTTTTCAAAATGACTGAGTCGTATCTATCAGCAAACTTTTGCAGGGCAATATTTAAATCAACACCGCTCATTGTTTCTTTTGCAACTGTCTCAATTTCTTTTGCAAGAACACCAAATCTTGGACGCACAGCAAACCACAAAGCCCTATCAATTGTCATACCTGCATTTATGTTTGATGCAGTCAGTTGTAGAAAATCAGGAAGTACTTCTTCTACATCAACTCTACGCTTGAAGATTCTTAAATCAACTGCTAGGTAGAACAAAATCCAAAGAGAGAATAACAATAGCACAAATACAAAAATCCATAACACAATCATAGATGCAACTACTGTCTCCCATGTTATTCCGTAAGTTACAGAAAAATAATATATCAAGTAAGCAGATATTAGAAGGTTTATGACAATAGCTATATTGAAAAAGATTTTAAATAACTTTTTAGTATTAATTTCAAAACCGGCTCTTTCTAAATAATTTTTAAACCTTTGTTTTCTCTGCTGTGCTGTTAACTTCTTCTGCTGTTCTTTTTTAAACCTTTTTTTTAAGAACCCTATCTTTACATCTTGTGCTTTTTCATTTTTTTTCTTGAATATATTTTTTAGGTTAAACATCATTAAAACTCAATTGCTGGTCTTGAGAACTTTATCAAGGATACAAACATAAACTGCACAAAACCTAAAAAGCCTGCAAGTGCTAACAATATTGTTAGGCTCAATTGAAATTTAAGAAATGAAGACATTATGATTAACATAGTCATCCCCAATGACGGTAGTATGACAGCAACCATCATGTAGAACATTGCCAATGGATTAAGCTTTTTGCCGTACTTGTTCACTTCAGTAATTTGATCTTTTGTTATCTGCTCAATAGCAGAGTAAAGTGATTTTGCTATGTTTGAACCTGTCCTGATTGAATTGATAATCTGCCACAAAATCTTCCTAAAATCATTAGATGGGATATACTCAACTGCTTCATTAAGTGCATCCTCCATGCTTGTACCTAAATCAACCTTGTCTGTTATCTCCTTAAAGTACTTTCCTATTACTTCATAGTTCCTTGATACATTTATCATTGCATTATATAATGGCACACCTGATTCAAGCTCTATAATGAGGAATCTGCCTGCAAAAACAATTTCCTTACTTAGCTCTTTCTCTTTCCTAATTATCTTGAAATCCGGAAGCTTTATCATATAGAAAAACATAACTAAGAAGATTAGAGGCACAAGCAAAAATAGTACACCCTTAAGAACATTAAGTTTTGCCAAGAGCAAAAACAAAAAAACGACTATGCCGGTAGTCATATAAAAAGCAGAAAGTACGGTCTTTCTAATAAAATTATCAGGCTTATCTTCCATGCCTGCTTGTCTTAATTTTGCTCTTAACCCAGGAGTCGCCTTTGAAATTCTAAGCAGCAAGTTATTAAAAAAACCTAATCTGATTTTAATCACCCAGTAGCTTGTTTTTTCTTACATGCTTCATTAAATTATCTTTATCTGTGTAATATTCGGCCATTACTCTTCCAACTGTATCAACTGTATTGATTTCATTTTTTGCAAGCCATTTAAGAATAGTTTCTTTTTCTTTCAATGATGCATTCACTTCCCTTCTATTAAACCCAGTAAAAACCTCGATAGTTGACATCAATGAGCGTGAATTTGCAACCTTTTTCAAGACACCTTTTCTTATGTCTAGTTGTATTAGTACATTAGGCTCAGAATCTGGAAGTATTTCAGCTATCTGGAATGTTTTTCTTACCCCTGTTCTTCTATTTCTGTACTGGACAATAATCATTGATATCGCTGGAAGCATTGATTTCGGTATCTCAATCGGTGGATTAGTGAGTCTTGTAATAGTTTCATGTGCGTCATTTGCGTGTACTGTAGCATAAACAGAATGTCCTGTATGAATAGCTTCAAAAAGCACTTCAGCTTCTCTTTTTCTTCTGATTTCACCTACAATTATCCTATCAGGCCTCATTCTTAATGAATTAACCAGCAAGTCGAGCATCGAAACTTCACCTTTGCCTTCTGGATTAGGTAACCTTGTAACCATAGGTACCCAATGTAAAAATTTTGGCAGCTGTATCTCTCTAGTATCTTCAATGCTTATCACTCTTTGATTTGGTGGAAAGAAGTTAGCTACAACATTAAGCATTGAGGTTTTTCCAGTTGCAGTTCCACCTGAAATTAAAGTAGATAGTTCGTATTGGACACCAAGCCATGCTAGTGCAGCAGCCTGAGGCGAGATTGTGTTGTCAATAATGAAATCTGTAATTGTCCAAGGTTTTGCAGCAAATTTTCTTAATGTTATTGTATTCCCTTTAACAGATATAGGATCCAAAGTAGAATTTACTCTATCACCTCCTTTGAGATGTGCATCCATCAAAGGCTCTAGAATAGTTAACTGCCTCCCTACTCTTCTACCAATCATTGCTGCATAATGCCTAATCTGTTCCTCATTTTCAAGCATTATATTTGTTTTAAGCCAACCGAATTTCTTGTGATAGATCCATACAGGCTCATCTGCATTATTAATAGCTATTTCTTCAAGATTAATGTCATCCATTAATACCTCTATATTTCCAAGCCCCAGCGTTCTTTGGATTAGATACGATTTAAGGAAATTAGCAGTTTCTTCGTTAACATCTGGGAAGTGTTTATTAACTAAGTTTGTAATTGCATCTATAAATCCTTGCTCTACAACTCCTGTATCCTTAGTTGTGAGGATTTCAACCATACCTAAGCTTACTTGTGTAGTCAACTCCTGCCTTATTCTTTCAAGTATTATTTCTGTATTTTTTGTGATACTGGATATAGAAACATCGTAGACTGGAACAAATTCACCTCTTTTCTTATATATATTGATAGTTATTGGTATATTATCAGAGATGAAGTTATAGGTAGCTAAATTGCTAATTATATCTTTTTTTTGTTGTGGATATTGTTGCTTAGCCTTTAATTTTTCTTTTTTGGCTTGTTCTACCACAAGTTTAGGCATGCCTGTAAGCTGAACGTCCAAATTATCCTGCTTTTGAGAAGTTTGAGTAACTATTTCCTTCTGCTCTTTTTTTTTAAAAACAAATCGTTTTAGCAAATCCTATACCTCTTTTTTGTTATTATCTATTTTATTGTTATCTATGAAAAAATGAAGTCAGTTGCTTAAGCTCAGACTCAAAATTGTTTCTTTTCTTTTCAACCTCATTGAATCTCTTCTCTAGTTCAAGCATCTGCTTGCCAATGTCACCACTTTTAACTGTTAACTGAAAAGATTTTGCTTTTTTTATTAAATCTATCAAGCTTGTTTCTAGCTCATTCCTATCTTTGTTAATTGTGTCAACTAAATTCGCAACAGCTAACTTTTTCTCAAAAAAATCCTTTACTTTTTTGGTGATTTCTTTTACATCTGATATATTCTTGCGCTTCTCAGAAATTTTTTTCATAATTTTTTCTTGTAACTCTAATACCTTTTTCTCTTGCTCACGACTTTTCTCTACCAAAGGATCTATGATTGACTTTTCTTCTTCAACACGTTTTTTTATGCCATCCATTAATATATTCAGCTTTTCTATGTGTAATTCTGAGTTTTTTATAGCTGTGTCCTCATCCAAAATTTTTTTTTCTAATAATACTGCCATAGTTTTTAACTCTAACATTTTTTTGTTAAGTATTTTTTCGCTTTCTTCAATTGACTTTGCTTCTTCTTTCTCTGTAGCTAATTCTTTTCTTTCTTTTTGTATATTAGTAACCATTTCTTGGTACTTTTTTTGCTCCCTTAATACCTGCTTTGTCAACTCTTCAATCTTGAGCTGGGCATCTTTCTTTTGTTCTTCAATCTGCTTTTTCAATTGTTCCCTCATCTGTTGATACTGTTCTAATTCCTTTAACTCGTTTCTTGTAGTGTCAAGCTCAAGCCCAAGTTCATTTTTCAATTTGTCAAATTCGCCTTTTACTTTTTTTAGTTCTTCTGCTTGTTTTTCTAGAAAGTTCAAGCTTACTTCAGCTTTTCTTACGAAAACATCCTTTTTGCTGGTAAATTCTTTTGCCTTCTTTTCGACTTCTTTTTTTGTAAGCTTTCGCTCAACAAGATAGGGCTTAGTTAGCTTGTACTCTATGCTTATTATGCCTTCTTCTTCAAGAAAATCAGACCATTCTTGGACAACGGTTTCGCTAACTCCGAGCTCTTTAGCAGCATCAGCCAAGGCAATTTTGCCTCTTTCTTTTATAAGGTTGACAAGTTTATCAACCCCTGTTTCTATGATAGAGCTTCCTATTTCCATACTCGTAAATTTTTATTTATATTTATATAAAAATCTTATGTTTTTAGGAGACTATGAAGTTCAACATCTTTATAGACTGTTGCACTCCAATGTAAAATTTTGTCCAAATGAATCTGGTTTTTACTTAAACCATATCACATTAAGGTATTTGTTAGATAATTTTATAGTGACTTTGCTGCCATTTTTTAAGCTGTATTCTTTGCTTACAGAGTCAGCTACTAATACACCATCAAGCATTTCAGAAATAACCTTTACTTTTTGATTTTTATTTAATAATCCATACTCTAACTTATAGCTTTTAAAAATTTTGCCTTCGTATGGCTCACGCACAACAAACTGGTATTTTTTTGAATTCAAAGGCAAGGTTTTTTTGCAACAAGATTTAGCCCAAGCATAGCTTCCAGCAGGAGTTGTTATTAGCACTCCACTACTTTTTTGTTTTTCTTTTTTACCATTAATCTCAATTGTATATTTTGCAGCAGTATAAGATTTTCTTGTCCCAATAAAAAATTCATTTAATGCTAACGTCTCAATTTTTTTGTTATCTAAGTACGCCTCTAATCTTAACAATTTTTTAACTTTAAATTTATTTTTTAATATTTTTTTAAATTTGAATTCAAAATCTTTTTTGTTTGACTTCATAAAAAATCCTTCCTTATCCTTAACATCAGAGTTTATACCGAATAACAACTCCTTGTCAACAAAATGTGCTGCCCTTAAAAAAGTTCCATCCCCTCCAACTGCAATTATTAAGCTTATATTTTTGAATTGATTTTTCTTTAGTTTATCTCGATTGGAAAGTTTAAATTTTATTTTATATTTTTTTAACGTTTTTATGACTACATCTAAAGTTGATTTTTGTTCTTTGGTTCTTGTAGTTGTGTAGACTATTAAAATACTCATTAATTTCATAGTATTTGGATTAATTTTTGTATTTAAATATTTTTTTTAGTACTTTTATGGTAACTTTTAAGAATTATAATTATATCTTATGTTATAGGGGATGGTATTTTGGGAGATGCTTTAGTATATATTGTGAATGGAGAGATTCAACTTCAAAAAGATTATATTCGAGCAACTGGACTAGACTGTGATGGGGTACTTACAAATTTGCATACCCCTGAAATCTACAATCTTCTACTCCAAACCGTAATACGATTTATAGATGATGATGATTTAGCAAGGAGACTTAAAAACCTTGATGTTAGTGAATTTATGGTAAAAGGTCGTTTTCCTATGGGCTGGTATCTTGACAATAGTCAAGGAACTTTTGTATTAGTTGATTTGTATGGTAACATAATACAAGCAAGACGCGGCATAAATAAGCTCAGCCAAGATAGCATCAGTGAGTTGTATAAAGGTGGTGTTATAGACCTTTCAGAACCTCAAGATCCTAAGCTTAAACAGCCAAGATTTCTACCATATTGTGATGGCTTTGACTTGATAGAAGGTGTAGTAAAGGCTACAGTAGCTTCGATGAACGGTCTGCCTAAAAAAAGTTCATTGCAGCATGTACAAAAAGCTTTGCGTGCCGCGCATGATGATCCTGATGGGTTTAAAAGTCATATAGAAAAAAAACCTGAACTTTATGGAATTGTACCGAATCAAGAACTTACAGAATTTGTTAGAAGCCTTTATGAAAGATATTTTACTTTCCTTTTAACTAGTTCGTATGCTAACTATACAAAAAGAATACTACAAACACTTGGGATAGAGAGATATTTTCATATAAAAATATTTAATCAAAGAAAGCCGGCTTGCTTTACTAAACCGAGTAATGAAAGTTATTTATGGAGGGAATTAAGAAGATATAGTGTAAATAATCCTAACAATGTTTTCTATATGGGTGACAACTTAATGAAGGATGTTAAGGGTGCAAGACAAGTTGGGTTCTTAACCGGTTTAAGAATGCCTAGAGAACATTTAATTAGTTTTCAGAGAAAATCAGAAAAATATGTAGGAGTGGTTTATAGAAGAGATGGTAATATAAAGGAGCTCGTTCAAGAAGCTACTCAAATACAAAAGGGAAAATTAGGCTACCTAATTTCTGAAATTTATAGATATGCACATGTCGTTACAACTAAGGTCCAGAATTTAGCTCCAATATTGCTTTATTGATTTTCCGTCTCTTTAATAATCATCGTTAGAGCCTCATTTACTGAACATCTAATTCCATACCTTTTTCCCATTTTAACAACAGCACCATTCAAGTAGTCAATCTCTGTATGTTTTCCTTTAATCAAATCTTGTTGCATTGAAGAGACATTTTTTGAATTTTTGAATACATCATTAATGATTTTGACAAAGTCTAAATTAAAAGATACACCATCTTTTTTTGCAACTTTTAAACATTCATCAACAATTATTTTTTTTATCGGGTTTATCTTTTCATCTGTTATGCCTCTATTTTCTACCATTAATATGGCTGTTAACGGATTAAGTACACAGTTAAGTATTAATTTCTTCCACATATCTTCCTTTATGTTTTTAGAAACATAACCATTTAAACCACATTCAGCAAAAAGTTTTGCTATCGCAAAACTTTTTGTATTTTTTTCAATTGCTGTATAACTATAGTTATTATATTGGACAACACCTGGTTTTAGAAAAGCAGCGCCAAAGTTTGTAATTGCTCTGAGTACAAGACATTTTTTGCCAACGCTTTTGGCCTGAATTAACGATACGAGATTGCTGTAAAGTCCATTTTGAAGGCAAAGAATTATTGTATCTTTTTTTATTAAATTTTTAATATCGTTTATTGCTTTAGCGCTGTCATAAACCTTTGTTGTTAACAATATTAATGTATTGTCTTCAATCTTATTGATTTCGGTTATAGCTTTTAATCTATATGTTTTATTTTCTAAACCTGTAATCTTTAAGCCATTTTTGTTTATGTTATTGGCATGCTCTTTCCTTGCAACTAAAATTACATTATTTAGCTTTGATAATTTTGCTCCATACAAGCTTCCAATTGCACCTGCTCCTAAAACTATAATGTTCATCTAATCGTGTAACTCTATAAGCTTATCAACAATTGCATCTGCCATTTCAGATGTTGTATTATTGCCACCTAAATCTTGTGTTCTTGTCCTTCCATCTTTCAAAACTGTTTCAATGCTCTTTAAAATTAAATCGCTAGATTTTTTTTGAGCTATATTTTCAAGCATTAATGCGCCTGCCCAAATCGTGGCAATTGGGTTTACAATACCTTGGTTTCTTAACTTTGGCGCACATCCATGTATTGGCTCAAACATTGAAATTCCATCTGGGTTTATGTTACCTCTTGCTCCAAATGCTAAACCACCTTGCATGCTTGTGCCTAAATCGCTTAATATATCACCAAACAAGTTGGGCGCAACTATAACTTGATATTTTTCTGGCTGTCTTAACAGATTCATTACAACTGCATCGATTAAATGAAACTCATACGCTATTTCAGAGTAGTCATTTGAAACCTTAGCAAAAATTTCTCGCCAGAGATTATAAGAGTCAAGTACATTTGCCTTATCAACCGCCACTATGTTTTTTTTATTATTATTTTTTGTGTAATTGAATGCATACTTTATGAACCTTTCACATCCTTTTTTACTCAAGAAACCAATTTGATATGCAAGCTCATTTCCTTTAGATTCAATATCAAGTCCTATTTTTGCTTTTATTACCCCTTTATTTATTTCAAGTTGATTTTTATATTTGCCATTTTTTGCCCTACCGCTAATGCCGACATAGAAGTCTTCTGTATTTTCTCTTATCAATGTAAAATCTATGTCATTATAGGTTTTATCAGTTAAAACACCCTCGATGCTTGGCAGTAATTTAATTGGCCTTAGGTTCACGAATTGGTCAAAATAGCTTTTTATTAAGTTTGGGATATTTTTTTCAATGAAAATATCCTCAGCCTTTATTGAGTCAAATGTTCCACAAAAAATTACATTGCAAGAATTTTTTATCTCGCGCAAAGTTTTTTCTGTCAATAATTCCTTTGTTTCCGCATAATGCTCTGCACCATACGGATACATAATCCATTCGATATTAAAGTTGTCAAGCTCTGCAACCTTTTCAATTACCTTTATACTTTCACCTATTAACTCATGTCCTACACCATCACCTGGGAAAACAGCAATCTTGTACGTCATTTTAGAAAGCTCTCAGTTGTGGCTTGTTCTTATTTAAATTGTTTTTGTTTTTGAA
>CAZGEW010000054.1:0-9422 GCA_964524225.1 uncultured Methanosarcinales archaeon
AAGAAATCCAGCGCATAAGCCAGCTAAAACATCGCCTGTACCGCCTTTTGTCATACCAGAATTTCCTGTTTTGTTATACAATATCTTATTTTTTGATATAATTACATCAATTCTACCTTTCAATAAGATAATATTATTTTTATCCAAAAATTTTTGAGTTATTTTTTTAATTAATGCTGCTTTTGAAAAAAAATTTCTCGTGGCTTGTGAGCGAGTTCGCAACGAGCTCACTCGCATGTCACGAGAAATTTTTTTTATAATATTAACATCAATATTTGAATTTTTTAAAAAATATTCCAGTTCCTTTGAATGTGGTGTAATTATTGAATTTTCTACATCATTCATCGAAATTGATTTAATAGCATCAGCATCTATAATTTTGAATTTTTTAATGTTTTTTATTGTTTTTTTGCAGAATTCTTTTGTTTTGGAGTTTAACCCAACACCATTACCAATTAGTAAAACATCAAATTTTTCTATCTCCTTTTTTATGATATAAAAGTGTTCAGGCAAAAAAATTTTCTGCGAAAATTTTTTTGTTACCAAGTCAGGAGAATAAGAATTTATAGCCCATGCAACTTTTTCAGGCGCAACTATTTTAACTAAATCTGCGCCACTTCTTAATGCTGCTAATCCCGCTAGTGTAACTGCACCAACATAGTCTTTTGAGCCACCAACAATAAGTACAGTACCATTATCACCTTTGTGACTATCTTTTTTTCTTGTTGGGAGTTTTATTTGTGATTTTGTGATGTAATACATATTTGACTCACTGTTAGAATACCTATTTAATTTTTGCGTTAAAATTAAGTAAGTTTACTTTTACACAACCGCAATTTATTTAAATAAAATTCTATTTCTCTTCTGTACCAGTGATTGATGAAGCTAGGTGTGCTAGCAGAGTGAGGTAAGCAATTCTCACTAAAAACTTTCAATCAAAGATTAAAAATTTTTTGGAGGGTTAAAATGGTTTACGAGGCCCAAAAGGAAATGGCAGAAAAGGTTTATGAAGCTATAGAGATAGCAAAAGCTACAGGGAAAATAAGGATAGGTACAAATGAGACAACAAAGGTTTTAGAGAGAGGAATAGCAAAACTTGTTGTCATTGCAAAAGACGTTAATCCGCCTGAGATAACAATGCATATACCGTTACTTGCTGAAGAGAAAGGAATTCCATGCGTTGTAGTACCAACTAAAGAAGAGCTTGGAGCATCAACAGGTATAGATGTGCCGACAGGCAGTGTTGCTATTGTGCAAGAAGGTGAGGCAATGCAATTAATTAAAGAAATAACAGATAAAACAAAAACTTGAAAATGATAAAAGAAGATCCAACAAAACATTTAAAAGAGCCAAGTGCTCAAGTAAAGAAAAATGATTTACATGAGCGAAAGGTACAAGAACAAGCAAAAGGTGCTGTCCAATTCGCAATTGCAATACCAGCTAAAGTGGAAGAAATTATAGGTAGAACAGGTGCAAGAGGCGAAGCTATCCAAGTTAGATGCAGAATTTTGGAAGGCAGAGACAAAAATAAGGTATTAAGGAGAAATGTTAAAGGACCTGTACAAATAGGCGATATTTTAATGCTGCGAGAGACAGAGTTTGAAGCCGGTCAACTCACAAAAGCTGGCAGAGGTTCAGGGTAGGGTAATTTTCATAAGAATGTTAAATAACCAATAAAAATGGCTAAATGCACTTTTTGCGGTAACAACATCGAAAGAGGAACTGGAAAGATTTATGTGCAAAAAGACGCAAAGATTTTATACTTCTGCTCATCAAAATGTGAAAAAAATCACGTAAAGCTTGGAAGAAAATTCCTTGAAACTAGATGGAGCAAAAAATTTAAGCGGGAAAAGCAAGATATTTAAAAACAAATGAAAAAATGATTGAAAGAAGCCTTATCATTATAAAACCTGACGGTGTTGCACGAGGGCTTATTGGAGAGATTATCAAAAGATTCGAGAATGCTGGACTAAAGATTATTGGTATGAAGATGGTTTGGGTTGATGCAAAATTTGCAGAAGAACATTATAAGGCCCATATTA
The DNA here is from genome assembly GCA_964524225.1 of uncultured Methanosarcinales archaeon. Classification (GTDB taxonomy): domain Archaea; phylum Nanobdellota; class Nanobdellia; order Woesearchaeales; family GW2011-AR4. The sequence continues at coordinate 2,043 of CAZGEW010000054.1, forward strand.
AAAAATCTTTCTTTAAAGAACTTGTTGATTTTATAACAGAAGGGCCTGTTGTTGCTTTTGTAGTAGAAGGTGTTCATGCTGTTGACAATGTAAGAAAGCTTGTAGGGGCTACATCGCCTCATGAAGCTGCACCTGGCACTATAAGAGGTGATTTTGCTCATCAAAGCATGGCTTATGCTTCTAAAAAAGGGATTGGAGGAAAAAATGTAATTCACGCATCAGGAAGCAAAAAAGAGGCAGATGAAGAAATAAAGCTTTGGTTCAAAAAAGAAGAGCTACATTCTTATACAACAGTTCATGAGAAGCATGTGTTTTGAAAATATTTTACTACTCTCTTTTCAAGAAATGCTACTTAATTCAAAAAATTTCATCTTGATTACAATCTAAACATTTAAAAATTACTTCAAAATACTCTTTGACTTCTATTAAATTTCAAGGAGGCAAAAAATAATGTCAGAAAAAATGGTTGATAGGGTTATGCGTATAATGCAGAAACCAGATCGTATAAGAAATATAGCTATATGTGCACATATAGATCACGGCAAAACAACTTTTTCTGACAATTTACTTGCGGGAGCAGGCATGATGTCAAAGGAAGAGGCAGGCAAAGCCCTAAAGCTTGACTTCCATGCAGATGAGCAAGAAAGAGGCATCACAATAGACACAGCAGCTGTTTCTATGGTTCACGAATATGAAAATGACGAATACTTAATCAATCTTCTCGACACACCTGGACACGTTGATTTTGGTGGAGAAGTAACGAGAGCTATGCGTGCAGCTGATGGTGCTATTGTATTAGTTGATTGTGTTGAAGGAATAATGCCTCAAACCGAAACTGTACTAAGACAAGCTTTGAGAGAATTAGTCAAACCGGTATTGTTTATTAACAAGGTTGATAGGCTTATCAAAGAACTGCAATTAACCCCGGAAAAAATACAAGAAAGGTTTGTGAAAATAATCACAAGTGTAAACAAACTTATAATGGATATTGCACCGAAGGGTTATGGAGAAAAGTGGCAAGTTAATGTTCAAGATGGCTCTGTTTGTTTTGGAAGTGCTTTCCATAAATGGGCGTTATCAGTATCGCATATGCAGAAGAAAGGTATAACATTTAAGGATGTAATTGAAGCTTATCAGCAGGAAGGAAAATATGTTGAATTATCTGATAAATCTCCATTACATGAGGTTGTATTGGACATGGTAGTTAGGCATTTGCCTAATCCGTTAGTAGCTCAACCATACAGGATTCCAAGGATATGGAAAGGTGATATTGAAAGTGAGGAAGGGAAATCTTTGATAAAATGTGACCCTAATGGTACAATATTTTTTGTTATTACAAAAATTGTAATTGACCCCCAAGCTGGTGAAATATCAGCTGGCAGGCTATTTTCTGGCACAATAAGAAAAGGTAATGAGGCTTATCTAAACAGAATGAAGCAAATGACAAGAATACAGCAAGTTTTTGTATATAATGGAGCAAAGAGAGAAATTGTTGATAATGTTCCTGCTGGGAATATCATTGGTATTGCTGGAATCAAGTCTTATGTTGGCGAAACCGTAACAGAGCAACAAACAGAACCATTTGAGCAGATAACTCACATATTTGAGCCTGTTGTTACAAAAGCCATAGAAGCCAAGAAGCCTAGCGATTTGCCTAAACTGATTGAAGTCTTGAGGATGGTAGGCAAAGAAGACCCTACTGTTAAGATTGAAATTAATGAAGAAACCGGTGAACACTTAATGCATGGTATGGGGGAGCTTCACCTAGAGGTCATAGAAAACAGAATAAGAACAGAGAAATTTGTTGATGTGCAAACATCACAGCCAATTGTTGTCTTTAGGGAAACAATAACAAAAAAATCAACAGAAGTCATGGGCAAAACCCCAAATAAGCACAATCACTTCTTTTTCGTAGTTGAGCCATTGGAAGACTCAATTTATCAAGCAATAAAATCTGGCAAAATTCCTGAGACGAGGGTAAAGAAGAAAGAGCTTGAGTTAAGAGATGCCTTAGTTGATGCAGGTATGGATTCAAAAAATGCTGTGAAAGTAAAAGATATTTTTAAGGGAAATATTTTAATGGATTTAACAAGAGGTCAAGTCCATCTTGGAGAAGTAATTGAAATGATAACTGATATGTTTGAGGATATAATGAGCTCTGGACCTCTTGGAAAAGAACCATGCACAAAAGTTAAGGTTTTGTTGACTGATATGAAATTGCATGAAGATGCTATCCATAGAGGCCCTGCACAGGTTTATCCTGCAGTTAGAGAAGGTATAAGGGGGGCTATGATGCTTTCCAATCCATTACTACTTGAGCCATTGCAGATATTGCAGATTGAAGCTCCTGCTGATTACCTTGGCGATTTATCAAAGTTGATAAGCAACAAAAGAGGACAATTACTTGATGTTTTACAAGAAGGAAATACTATCACTATTAAAGCAAAGTTACCTGTAGCAGAGATGTTTGGGTGGAGCTCTGATTTGAGAAGCGCAACTGGCGGAAGAGGCTCAAGCTCAGTTGTTGACCAATTATTTGAGAGATTACCAGAAGAATTACAAGGAAAAATCATAAAGCAGATAAGGGATAGGAAAGGGTTGACAGAAGCGATGGTTGGGGCTTAGAAAAATTATAAAATATTCATTTTATAATATCTAACATAAATTGAACGCATTAAAACTGTGTTAAATAGTTGTTAAATGCAATTCAGAAGTCGGCTATTTTTGAGAAGGGGTCGTCTTTTTATTGATTATAATATGACTGAAGAAAAAATTTCATATTTGTATGTTGCTTTGGTAGTACTCCTTTGGGCTTCAACCGCCGCTGTAGGAAAATTAATGCTAAAAAACCTTAACAACCTACAAGTTCTATTTTACACATCATTAATTGCTTCAATCAGTTTATTCATAATTGTTTTATTTCAGAAAAAATTCCTTCTTATAAAGAAATACAAATTAAAAGATTATCGGCACTTTGCTTATATGGGGTTTATTGGCGTATTTCTTTATTATATATTTCTCTTTGCTGGACTAATGTTTGCTCCTGCCCAAGAGGCTTTAATTGTAAATTATACTTGGCCTATTTGGGTTGTGATATTTGCGATGATTCTATTGAAAGAAGAATTTAATCTGAAAAAAATGTTAGCAATTCTTCTTGGTTTTATTGGCGTATATGTTGTTGTCACAAAAGGAGACATTTTTAGTCTTTCAATCGCAAATATCAAAGGCGATTTATTCGCTTTCGCAGGAGCAATTTCTTACGGAATTTTTTCTGTTTTAGGCAAAGAACACAATTATGATAAATTTACATCAATGATGTTTTATTATACTTTCACATTTGTGTTTATCACAATTTCAAATCTGATCTTTTCAGAAATTCCTAAAATTTCTTTATACGAACTTGCAGGTTTAACTTGGTTAGGAATATTCACAAGCGGACTTGCTTTTGTATTTTGGTTTTTAGCATTAAAACACGGAGATACTGCCAAAATGTCAAATATTGTCTTCTTAACCCCATTCTTATCGTTAGTATTCATTTATTTTCTTCTTGGAGAGAAAATACTTTTTTCTTCAGTCATTGGGTTGATATTAATTATTGCGGGAATAATCATTCAATCTTATAATAAAAAGACGACCCCGACCCTTTAAGATTGTGTTTAATTGGGCTTCGCCCTTGAAGACGCCGACTTCTGAATTTCATCGGAATTTTTTTCAAAAATTCCTCGACCACATTGCATTCTCGCCTTCGGCTCGGGGCATTTAACAGGCATGCCATACGTTAAATGCAATTTCCTAAATTCCCAGAGTTTTAGGCATTAGGAATCCAAACAAAGTGGCAATCTCCTTTTGTTGTTTAGTTAATTCTTGAACAACTAACTCATTATCATAAACTTTGCATTTAAGGTTTCTCATTACAAGCATTATCTCTTCAACAGTATACTCTTTGCCTATTTTCTTCTTAATCTGGACAAATGCGATGAGCGCAAGAAACTGTAAAAATAAAAAACCCCTCAAAGCTCCTTCGGAATGCACTCTAAGAGGGACGATTTTCAAGTCGTCCTTTGAAAAGCCAAAGAGCATTTCAGCAGCCTGTCTTATATAATACGTCGGAACTACCTCACTTCGATCTATTTTGAAGGAGGATACTAGGATCATTATTCCTCGTGTCTTGAGTATGTACTCAAGTTCATGCTCTTTGTGCTTCTCTTTCTCATCTGTAACGTTAAGAAGAAACTTCTTCATCTCTCTTCCTTTACGCTCGGGGTCTAAAACTTTGATTTTTTGCCTTCAGCATCGTTACACTAAAACGTTTCATAAATTTTTCAACAAATTAGAAAACCTCTCACTTTTTCTTTTATTCTCAACAAAATTTTTGTTAGCATACTTGATTAGATTTTTTACAAAAATTTCGTCGCAAACGAAATTTTTGTCCGCTACTATTGTTTCTAAGCGCTCATCGCCAATTATTTCAACCATAATCCTCCTATTACTTATACTTATTATTCCAGCCCTTCTAAAAGTTTTTCTGACTGCATTAAGCATTATTTTTGCTGACTCTAGATTTCTGCAAGCAATATGTATAATTAATGGTTGCTGCTTGAACCAAACCTCATATTGAGATTTTTGATTCCTTAAAGAATCAAAAATATCCAAAATGTTTACCTTATCATGTTTTGTAAATATCCATTTGCATTCATTTTTCTTTTTAGACCTAATCTCAAGCAGAACAATCCTTCCAGCGCAACTGCTGGTTGTGTAGTAGTCATTTTTAGAATTTATTGTATCAATAATATTTTTTATACCTTCATCTATACAGCCTTTTTTGCTTTTGTCTTTCTTTTTCAGAAAATCAAATTTTTCCTTTGAAAAATGGTCAAATTTATTATACATTCTCCTAGAAGGGTATGTAGAAAGATAAAATTTAAAAATATATATAAAATTGACAGATAAAATGCCGTACGAATTTAAATTTCCAGATGTTGGAGAAGGAATCCATGAAGGGGAAATCCAGAAATGGTTCGTTAAGGAAGGTGACAAAGTAAAAGCAGACCAACCTCTCGGTGAAATTGAGACTGACAAAGCTATTGTCGAGATGCCAAGCCCAAAATCAGGCACTATCTTAAAGTTACATGTTTCTGCTGGTGGCATAATTCATGTTGGCGAAACAATGGTTACAATTCTTGAGGAGCATGAGACAGAAGAAGATGTTAAAAAGTATAAAGAGGCAAATGAAAAAGCAAAAAGTGATGCTCCTTACACAAGCTCTGTTGTTGGATTTCTTGAAGAGGCAAAAGAGGTTAAGCCTGTTGCAGTAACAAAAGAAAAGCAAGAATCACAAGAACCTTCTGTACTTGCAACTCCAGCAGTGAGAAATTTGGCTAAGCAACTCAATATTAATTTAGATACTATTAAAGGAACTGGAGCTGGAGGAAGAATAACAATTGAGGATGTGCAAAAAGCTTTAACATCTAAAAAAGAAGAGCAATCTACAAGTGAGCTTACTTCTCAAGTCTCCGGTATTAAAGTAGTAAGAAAATACGATTTCTTTGGTTACATAGAAAGAGTGTCATTGCATGGCATTAAGAAAGCTGTTGCAAACAAAATGACTGAGTCTATCTTTACAGCCGCACAACTGACCAATATGCAAGAAGCAGATGTAACGGAGCTTTTTTCTTTAAGAGAAAAAGAAAAACAAGAGTTTGAGAAAGAAGGTATTAAATTAACTTTTATGCCTTACATAGTGAAAGCAGTAGCTTTATGTTTAAAGCAACACCATTATCTAAATGCGTCGCTTGAGGGAGAAGAAATCGTGCTTAAAAAATATTACAATATAGGAGTTGCTGTTGATTCAGAAGATGGGCTTGTTGTACCTGTTGTTAAAGGAGCAACTGCAAAAGACATCAAAACCTTAGCAAGAGATATTGGCAAGGTTGTCAATGACGTAAGAAATAAAAAGCTTAATTTGATGGACCTAAGAGGGGGCACGTTTACAATAACAAACCTCGGCTCTGTTGGAGTACAATTCTTTACCCCAATCATAAACTATCCTGAAAGTGCAATACTAGGCATTGGAACAATAGTTGAAAAACCAGTTGTAAAAAATGGTAAGATTGAGATTAGGAAAATATTGCCATTGTCATTGACATACGACCATAGAATTGCGGATGGAGCACAAGCTGCAAGATTTATGTCAGAGGTCATTAAGAGGCTTGAGAAGTGTGATTTTGAAGATTCTTCTTAATCTTTCCACGCCGTTAATTTTAATAATATACTCAGCAATCTCTTTTGGAACTAAACCTTGCCAATTTTTATTTTCAATCATTCTATTTCTTATTATCGTGCTGCTTATTCCTTTTATTAGTTTAATTTTCTTTACATTACATCCAAATCTTGTAAAACATCTCAATGTCCAAGAATTGCCAGAGTATATGATATCAAATTTAGGCAGTTTCTTCTTTATATATTCAACCCATTTCTTATCATTATGTAAGTCAATGAGAGGATAGATTTTGTAGTCTTTTATTTTATTATTTTTTAGAATTAAACTTATCATTTGCTTTCTTTCATTATAGCTAAAAGGGTTCTCTAAAGTATGTTTCTCTTGTGTGCTTCCAATTCCTATAATAACCCCATCTACTTCTTTGATAATTTTTTTGATATCTATAAGATGAGCATTATGGAAAGGCTGGAACCTGCCAATAAAAAGGGCTCGTTTCATAGCAAAATATTCTTTCCATTTAACTAATACTTATAGTTTTCGAAACATTAAGCTACTTAGTAATTTATTCTAAAGAGAATATTTTTAACAGAAATAAATATTAATATACCGTATAGGGTTTTATCCTTATGACATCTAAAACTCTTAGGGAAGTTCAATTTGTACTAACACCAAGAAATATAACAGTGCATGAAGGCTTAGTATTTTTGGTTGAAGGATTTGATAACCTAGAATTTAGTCGCGAACCCAATGGAAATTCAACTCTGCTTGAAGACCCAAAAAAAAAATTAGAAGTATACATAAAGGGATTGGACGGTGGAAGAATAATGTTAGTATTATCAGCCAAAAGACACAGTTATGGCATTGAGCCATCATATGTAGAAAACTTAAAAGAATCTTTACGTGCTGTGTATGGGGTAGTTAGCGAAAGACTAATAAAAGATTATTCACACAGTCACTCCTATGGAAGCACAGATTAAAGCTGGAAAAATACACAAGGGTAACTATAAAGCCTCCTCGTAAGAATTAAACAGCAATTTTAACATTACAATTTTTCAGATACTCAGCCAATTTGTTATATGGGCTTTCATTCCTTAATCTCCAAGTTTGTCTGTGGCTTTCAATAATAGCAAAATCATAAGCACCTTGTTTTGTTCTATGTC
>CAZGEW010000055.1:0-9378 GCA_964524225.1 uncultured Methanosarcinales archaeon
TCTAAAAATCATCTAAAAAATAATGAAAGTCTGCAATTAGTCGCCAGACACAACAAAGGCGGAGAAGCATTAAGCGATAAAATGCAAGAAGTATTTGGGAATGTAAAAGTAATTGCTAAAAAGGCTGGCTATTGGGTTTATATGAGTGTTAAGGAATGAAGAACTTTGAAAAATTCGCCATTGGGCGAATTTTTCACTAATTATTAATCTACAACTCCATAGTCCCATCCTTTGTCACAGCCACTAATCTTATACCAACACCCAGCTTTAGCAATGCAGATAAGATAGCCATATGCTCTTTTCCATTTCCAGAAACAATATTTAATGCAACTTCCAAGTCAGTAAATTTTCCATTTAAGCTTTTTCTTATGTCTGTGATTAACTCAAAAACTGGCTTTTGGAAATCTACAACAATAAACTCAACATCTTTCTCAGTTCTAAAATTATTCTTACCAACATCGTTTGTGATAAGAAATATTTTTTTCCACTCCTGCTCTTTGATTAATCTTGAGACGTGTGCCCAGCTTTTCTCGCCAGTTGAAATGCATGCTACTAAATCAGTCATGGCAAATAAAAATTGAGTACAATATTTAAACTTTTGTCAAACTGTGTACTTTTGAGTCGTTAACAAGTTTGTCAAAGAATTCTGTTTTCCTCTCCATTAACTTTTTTAATGTTCTAACTTTACAATTCTCCATAGCATACCAAAATATCAATGGTGCAACAACGCTTACTTCTCCCCATACTTGTACAAGGCCTTTGGTGGCATCTTTATATTTGCCCCATGTAACAGCCTCCCCAAAAGTGCAGCCACTTAAGCCACCATCTTTCTCAATTGCAGTTGTAATCTGAACTCCTCTATCAGCACCTTCAAAATCTATGTTGAGTATTTGACTTATTGTTGGGCCCATCTGCTGTATGAAATTTTTTGGACCACCGCCACCTAATTCGAAGAATCCATTAGTTTTTGTTGAATACAAAATTGATGCACTTTCCAAAATGTCTAAACTAGGGTTTGGATTTATATCTTTACCTTCAATGTATAGTTTAGCAAGGCTCATTCCAATTGAATGATTAGCTAATGAATCCCAAAAGATTGGCACCTTCAGCTTTGCTGCCTGTACAACCCACGAAAGTTCTGGATTAGGGGCATTTTCTAAGACATAGTTACCTAGCTCAAAATTGAAATCAGCACTGGAAAAATTCCCTTTTAGCTTACATCTTCTTCCAAAATCTGTAATTATATTGTCTTGAGCTATTAATGTTTCTTTCTCCCTTATATTAATATCATAAACTCTGGTAGTGCCATCTTTCTTTAGTTCATTGTCATTAACAAAAGCAGAGCCTTGCCTAACTGGCAGATTAAAGGCGAAATGCAAATCATGGTAAACCTGTGCTCCAGTTGAGCAAATAACATCGACAAAGCCTTTTTTCATAAGATCAATCACATAACCACCAAAACCTCCTAAGATAATAGCACCAGATATGCCTAGCCATATTGTATCATTGTTGTTAATCATGCTTTCAAAAAGTTTTGCGCCTGCTGCCACATTTCTTGCTTCAAATGAAGACTTTTCATAATTGTCTATAAGCGAAGAAATATCCATTTTTGTCTTAAAATGCAATGGCTTTATGTTCCTTCCTTGCATAAATTTGCTATGCTCCCATTCCATATTGTAAATGAAAATTTTATTGTATTTAATTTTTATTATTTTTGGAATTAGCAATAACCAAATTGTTGAGAAACATTTATAAAGAGGCTTAAATTCAGCTATTCAATAGGTGCTTTAATTTTATGGAGCAACCACGACCGTTGGACGCTTTGAATAAGGTAAGAGACAAAAGAGTTATTGTTGAATTGAAGAATAATAAACAATATACAGGAAAACTTAAGTCGTTTGATATCCATATAAATGTAGTTCTTGAAGATGCTGAAGAAAGGCTTAATGGCGAAGTAACGAGAAAGCTTGGCAATGTTTTTATAAGAGGCGACACAATAACTGTAATATCAATAGAATAGATTTCTGTAATTGAAAAATGAAAGGTACCCCATCAATGGGAAGAAAGTCTGGCAAGAAGAACATGATACATTGCAGACGATGCGGTAAAAGAACATTTAATTTTGGCAACGGAAAATGCAGTTCTTGCGGATTTGGAAAAAGTGCTAGATTAAGAAGTTACAATTGGCAGAAGAAGATAAGGTAAAAATCTAACAGATAACTTTTTAAGCATCTTTCTTTTACGGAATAAGGAAAGGCTTGGAAAAATCTATCTCAAATTAAATGCGGAGGTGCCGGAGTCTAGAGAAACTAGCCGCAATGGTCAAACGGGATAGGCTTAGGTGTTATGAGCAGAAAAATGCGAGCATGCTTACTGCATGCAGCTCACTGCAATGAACTATGACACCTATTGGCTTAGTGCCTGCGCAGGTTCGAATCGGAAATCAAAAGCTCGGAACTTCGTTCCTTCGCTTTTGATATTATAAAATTTGCGAAACGAAGTGAGCAAATTTTCCACGAATGTCCTGTCCTCCGCATTTTGTTCTTTATACTTATCGCTACTAATCTACTCGTATCTTAATGCATCAACAGGCTTTAGCTTTGAAGCCCTATAAGCAGGAATTGCTCCCGCAATCATTCCTATAATTATGGAAATCAACAGCGCTTCAATTAAAAGAGTTGAAGGAATAACTGTCCTTACACTTCCCCCAGGACCTATTCCAGACAAGAGGTTTGGAAGAATAAAAGAGATTGCAGAGCCTAAACCAATTCCCAAAACTCCTCCGACTAATCCAACTAAACCTGAATTAATCAAAAATATCATCATAATATCAAAGTTCCTTGCACCTATTGCTTTCATAATTCCTATTTCCTTTGTTTTCTCCAAAACAGAGGTAAACATTGTATTTGCAATTCCAACAGCTCCAACAAGCAAGGAAACAGCAGCTATTGCACCTAAAAATATTGTGAAAGTTTGAGTTATGTCTTGTAATCTCTCCTGAGTCGCTTTTGAAGAAGTCACACTGTAATCTTTATTTCTAGCAGTAACATGCCTTGATATCATTAATTTTGAATCAGTCTCACTCACAATTTGATCAACTAAGTTTGTGTCGCTTGCTTTAATCACAATAGAATCAAATTTTTCACGTCCAGCATCTTCTAATATGTCCCTTGCTTGATCTATTGGCATAATTATCCTGCTGTCGTCTCCGCCAAAACTGCCAGATTCTTTCAGAATACCAACAACTTTAAACAATCTTCCTTCAATTTGTATATTTCTATTTAAAACTAAAGGCTGTTTAAAAGTAGATTTTGCAACCCTGTTTCCAATTACAACAACATTTGTATCGCCTGCATTTAGGTATCTTCCAGATTCAAGTTCTGTTGAGACAATATTGCTCCATGCCAATGAGTCAACTCCTTGAACAGAGACAGAAGCACTCTCAGCAAGGTAAAATACATCTGCTCTGCCTGAAACAATACCATTGACAAAACTTACGCCTTCAACTGACTTAATAATTGTTATGTCTTTGTTTGTTAAATTTTTTGCTTTCGAGGTTATCGATGAATCAGACATTCTATGAAGACCCCCTCCCCCAAACCCAGTCCTAAACCCACCTGAAGCCCTATCAAATCCCGGAGAGACAGTAATCAAGTCAGCCCCCAATCCGCTTAATCTTTCCTGAACATTAAGTTGTGCTCCTTCTCCTATTGAAACTATTGCAACTATCGCAGCAACTCCTATAACAATTCCAATGATTGTTAGCCAGCTTCTTAGTTTGCTGTGCAGCAAAATATTTAAAGCAAGCTTAAAGGATTTTCTAAATCTCATTTTGAAATTTTTAATCTTATGATTTTATCATCATTAGCTCTTGGGACACCCCTGCCATCCCTATTGCTGGTTGCAATATATAGATACCCATCATACTCAACTACTTCTCTTAGCCTACCTAGATCTGTCAGCAATTCTTCTTCATCAAAAATCGTTTTGTAATCATTGCCTAAAATGATTTTTCTTAATTGTGTGCCTCTTAAACCTGCAACGTATAAGTCGTTTTTATAGAAGGCAATACCTGAAGGAGCTAATGTGAATTCTGTATAGCATCTTATCGGATTTTCATAGCCTTCAGCTACTTTCTCACATTCATTTGGCCATCCATAATTTTGACCTTTAATAATAATATTGATTTCATCATTTCTTGTTGGACCATGCTCTGATGCATACAACTGCTTAGTAATTGGATGCCACGCGATGCCTTGTGGATTTCTGTGTCCATAGGAATAGACGTAATTCCCAAAAGTGTTATCTGCTGGGATAGTCCCGTCTTTATTCATTCGTAATATCTTCCCAGCTAATGAATTAAGGTCTTGCGCAGTTGACGGTATTGTAGCATCTCCAGTTGTAATGTAGAGCTTTCCGTCATGACCAAACTTTATTCTGCCACCATCGTGAAACCTTGCATTTGGAATATTATCCAATAACACAAATTCGTCTTCCAGCTCCTTATTTAGCTTAAATCTTGAAACCCTATTTCCATTCTTATGTGTATAATAAACATATACATAGTTGTTATTTACAAATTCTGGATCGACAGCAATACCAAGCAGACCAGATTCAGAAACCTCACTAACTTCTATCATCCCAACAACTTTAATAGTACCATTGCCAAAGATACTTACTCTTCCATGCCTTTCAGTGAAAATCATCCTGTCGTTAGGTAAGAAATCAATAGCCCATGGAGTATCAAGGTTTTTAGCCAGTATTTCAAATTCAAAATTTGTATCTTTGGCATTACAGCCACTAACAATTAATAATAGTAAAGATATGGTAATTAATAATTGTATTAAGCTTTGTAGCTTCATTTTTTTCTTCTAACAATGTTAATTATTCTTTCACTTATACTCTTTTTTGTGTAAAGAACAAAACCCAAAACTAAAACAATAATTATTGCTGAAATATAAAATACCTTACTTTGCCACCAACTTGTTTGCTGTGCTGTTGACGTATGACCCATTGTTTGTATTGTATCTCCTGAAGAGGCTCTAAATTGAATTGGAACATTTTTCTCTACACTCCTTCTTTCTCCAGTTGTATCTGTATAATCTATAACGACTCTGAGATTATTATTCCCTCCAAAAGCTCTTGTATTATTTTGAAGTGACTGTCTTTGTTGACTTGTTCCGCTAAAATTTCCCATTCCGCTAGAAACTATCTGGAATGAAACAATCGTATAATCGCCTTTGTCAAGATTTCCAATAATAGCAGAATTACTGCCACTAACCCTAAAACCCCTTTGCTCAGGTATCCTTACAGAAACTGACAACGCAGGATTATTTCCTGTGTTAGCAACTGACAATGATGTCTGCCCTTGTGTGCTTTCAGAGAATGCAACATCAAAATCTGTTTCTCCACCAACAAAAACACCAGCTTTTGTCTTAATTACTGTAGATGTTGTGTTTGTAAGCGATTCGTATTTTAGGTTTAAATCTAATTGATACAGACCAGGCTCGGCATTAACGTCTGCGATAACAATGTATTTTAATTCTATAGAATCTCCAACATCAAGATATTTAATGTATTTTGTGTCGTCAGAAAATACAGGCAATATCACACCATTAGCTTCTGACCATGAAAAAACCATATTCTGCAAAGGAGCATTTCCTATGTTTGTGATTGTAAACTTCATTTCTGTCTCTTTGCCGGGCTCAATTTTTGCCTTGTCAACATAAATTATTTGTGCAAATTCCTTGCTTGTTACGTCAACGTTAAAAGTAGATGTAATCCATTCTTCACTGCCTTGCTTGTATCTAATTTTTAACTCATGCTGCCCTTTAATAGCGTCTTTGTCAATCTTTAGTTTATACTGGTTGTTAACATAATTCTTTCCAGTTTGATATGCATACAACGTTCCAAGGTTTTGCAAAGCAGGGCCATCTATAACTGTAAAAGGATAGGTCTGTACAACTTCTAATTTAAGATTTTCAACTGTGCCGCCACCAGTATTTTCTACTCTTAATCTTATTTCTACCGTATCACCTGCTCTTGCAGGGCTGGGATCTTGATTTAACAAAGTTACCTTGACTACAGGCGATTCATACTCCACTGCCAAAACATTTGCCGCTAAAAGCAGAAATGCCATTATTGCTAACATTAAGAATTTCATTTTTTATCAACCTCCTTTTATTATTTGCCCATCTTTTAATTGCACAATCCTTTTTGCATGGCTTGCTATTTTTAAGTCATGTGTAACCATAATGATTGTTTTTCCCTCTTTTTTCCACAAAGTTTCGAGCAATTCTATAACATTTGCGCCTGATATACTGTCAAGATTTCCTGTTGGCTCATCTGCAAGAACAACATCTGGATTATTCGCCAAGCTTCTTGCAATAGCAACACGCTGTTGCTCCCCTCCTGAAAGTTGGGACGGTAAATGCCATGTTCTATCACCTAAACCAACTTTGTTTAGAATATCTGTTGCCTTTTTCTTTGCAATTTCAGTTGGTGCATCCTGAAACTCCAAAGGCAGCATAACATTTTCTATGGCAGTCAAAGTAGGTATTAAGTTGAACTGCTGAAATATAAAACCGATTTTTCTACCTCTTATTTGTGCCAAATCTGATTCGCTCATTTCTGCTATATCATTTCCATCTAAAAATATAAAACCTTTTGTTGGCAAATCCAAGCATCCAACAAGATTCATCATTGTACTTTTTCCTGAGCCACTTGCACCTGTTATTGCGACAAAATCTCCTTGGTTGACTGTTAAGCTTACACCCCTCAAAGCATTTACTTCTACTTCTCCCATTTTGTAGGTTTTCCATACATTTTCAAGATTAATAATTTGACCATTAATTTTAGTTCTGTTCATTGTGCAATGACTCTCATTAAAGAACTTTATAAATAAGATGGACTTGAAATCCATTTTGTTATCTCTTGAGCGGAAATGTATACTTCACGTCCACATTTTATATAAACATTTAAATAAAAGGCCAATTGGTGATTATTAGATGGCATTTCCAAGATTTGAGCCGTGGATTTTCGGAACAGAACTTGTATTTACTATCATAGCTGTTGTATTCTGCTTCCTTATCTATTTCAAAACCAAGGAAAGTTACGAATTAACAAAGCATCAGGGCATAAGGCATTTCAGAAATGCGTTTCTCTTCTTTGGACTATCTTATGTTTTAAGGTTTTTCCTAAGCCTAATGTTTCTTTCGAAGTTAGCCTTTGATATCTTTTTGCAAAGAAGGGTTTTGATACCATTTTTTATTTTGCCACTAAGCTATTTCAGCACAATAGGTATTTTCTATCTTTTATTTAGCACATCATGGAAGAAAATCGGCGGCAAACATCATCTTTTTTTAGCTCATGCAGTTGCAATCATACTTTCTATTATCACATTTTTTACAAGATCTCACATAATCTTGCTTTATGTACAATCGATTCTTCTTATTGTTGCTGTTATACTAAGCTTCATGAAGAAAAGCGCAAAAGCAATATCGCAAGCAAAAGTACTCTACTTCCTTGTTGCTGTACTCTGGCTTATCAATCTTTGGATTATAGGTAGGCCTAGGCCATTGTCATTTGAAATTGATGCAATCTTTGAAATTATTTCACTGGCGGTCTTTATTACTATATACTATAAAGTTTCTAAGTGGGTACGATGAACAAGAAACGTGACCGTTTGGAAGTTATCTTTGACATTTTAAAAATAATAATGGAGCATAATAATTCAATTAAACCAACGCCCCTATTAAGATACTCTAATCTTTCATCTAGCAGCTTTTCAGAATATTATGAGGAATTGCTCTCAAAGGATTTTGTAAAGGAAATTATGGACAAAAAAGGAAGGAAACACATCACACTTACAGACAAGGGATTTAGATTATTAGAGAAATACAAACTTATTCTTGGTTTTATTGAAGAATTTGAACTTTGATTTAAAGTTCCACATTAAACTACAATAATATTTCACCCTTCAAATAAAAACTAGTTGCTTCAAAAATATTCACGTCAATTTCGTCTCCAAGTTTGAGCTCTCCTTTTACAACAATCGGTTTGTAATGATAATTCCTTCCAATCCATGAATTATTTTTTCCTTTTTCATCAATCAGAACTTTGCCTTTCCAATTTAACAATTTTTTGTTGTTTTCAAATGCAATTTGCTTGTGTAGATTTGTCATTATCCTTGACCTTTGTTTTAATGTATTTGTAGAGAGTTGCTTCATTTTAGCTGCAATTGTGCCTTCTCTTGCAACATATCTTGACAGATTTAATACATCAGGTTTTATGTTTTTAATAATTGTTACTGAATCTTCAAATTGTTGTTCTGTTTCTGACGGAAATCCGACAATAATATCAGTTGAAAGTGTAATATCTGGAATTTCTTTTCTAAACTTGTTTACAATTTCAATAAAGTTATCAAGATTATATTGTCTATTCATCAATTTCAAAATTTGATTGTTACCAGATTGCAATGGAATGTGCAAGAACTTAAACATTTTCGGGTGCTTATAAACATCAATTAACTCATTAAGTATTGGGAGGGTATTGCTAGGATTCATCATTCCAAGCCTTAACTTGAAATCTATTGGAATAGATAAGATTTGCTTCAACAATTCAACTAATTTTTGTCTGCCGCCTTGCTCAACCATATATGCCCCTGTGTCATTTGATGTTATCCATATCTCTTTGCATCCTGACTTCAAATGCTCTTTTACATCCTGTCTTATCGCATCTATTGGATATGAAAATAGCTTGCCTTTCACCAATTTTGTTGAGCAAAATGTGCAAAAATAATTGCAGCCATTCAGGATAGGTACTATCCCAACAATAGGATTTTTTCTTATCGAAGGTAAATTAACCTTTTGTTCATATCTCTTATCTATTAATTCAAGTACAGTTCCATTCAAAGAATTTTCAACGACATCTGCTATTCTGCCGAGGTTATGTGTATTAACAAAGCTTATATTTTTATCTAATCCCTTTATCTGTGGGATAATACTTTCATTGATGCAACCAGCAACAATTAATTTTTTTCCTTGAAATTTTTTCTTTAATCTTCTAACTTCTCTTAATGCTGTTGTATCACCTTTAACAGTGCATATATTTACAACATTAACATCTGAGCTTGCTTCATCATTAGCAATATCGTATCCAGAATTCTGCAGTAATCCCATCATTATCTCTGATTCTCTTTGGTTACTGCTGCAACCTTGTGTAATAAAATGGATTTTTGGCATTTTAGATTTAAATTTATTTTTTATTATCAACCATATTATCAAGCAAGAAAAACAGTAAAATATAAATAGTTATTCTAAAAATAGTTAGGGACATAAGTAATGGGACAGATTGAGCATAAAAAAATGTTTATCCAGA
>CAZGEW010000056.1:0-9190 GCA_964524225.1 uncultured Methanosarcinales archaeon
GGAAAATTTTTTGAGTGATTAATATGAATATTAAGCATGATATTAAGAAATACAAATTTCTTGAGGATGTCGCAATTGCAGATATTGCATATGAAGCTTATGGTAAAGACTTAAATGAATTGTTTGAGAATGCAGCATTTGCAATTTTTGAGTTAAGTGCAAATATAAAAACAGTAGAAGCGAAGAAAAAAATTGAATTTGAGCTAGAAAATGAATCAATTGAGAATTTGCTCTATGATTTTCTATCTGAGATTTTGTTTTTAAAGGATTCAAAGTATATGGTTTTCAAAAATGTTAAAGTAAAGATTAAAGAAGGCAAAAAATATCAATTGAAGTCAATTTTAGAAGGTGACACAATAAATCCTCAAAAACAACAATTAGAGAATGATATAAAAGCTGTGACTATGCACATGTTTGAAGTGAAAAAAGAAAAAGATAAGTGGAAAGCGACTGTTGTGGTGGATATTTAATTATCAAGCATACCCAACTTTCTTCTGCTTTTTATTGTTCTCCATCAAATGGCTTTTTATTGTATGTGTAGAATTATTAATAAATTTAAATCCAAAAGTAACTTTATTGTCAACAATCATAATTTCTCTTTTCTTGCCGTCTATGTAGTACTCTTTAAGTGCTTTTTCCCTTTGATCTTGTTGAATACTTAAGTCATACATATACTCGTTTTCCAAAACTAATTTAACAAATTTCCAGTAGTCTTCTGCTCCGCTAGATTTTTTGTCATAACTAAATATTGACATCTTTGCTTTTGGCGCCTCTTTTAACTTTGAATTGACTCTAATTGGTTCGGTCACTAGCAAAGGTGTAAATTCCTTTCTTATTTTAAACAAAATCTCATTACAAATCTTATTTCTTTTATCTAACATTGTAGGCAATATAGAGCTTACTAATAATTTATGTCCGTTTGTGTTGTTAAACTCTACAACCCTTTTCACTGTTTTTTCCAGTGAAGCATATCCCAAAACATCAGTAGAGGTTGGAATGATAATTTCACTCACATAAAAAAAGGCATTCTTATTCAGCAATCTTAATGATGGCGGACAATCAACTATTACATAATCATAATCAATCTTTGAATCAAGCTTATGAGCTAAAAAATTTATGCTTTCCTTGTTTTTTGCGATTTGGTGCTCAGCATCAGCCATTTTATGGTCGCAATGAATTATGTCAAGATTTTTTCCAAGTCTGCTTATACATTCCTGCAAATCTGCACCTTCCATTAGAAAATTGTATAGGTTATAGGGAGCGTTTATGTTGTTACATACACTTATATCCCCTTGTGGATCTAAATCGATGAGAAGTACTCTCCTACTATTTCTTGACAGTCCAGCAGCTAGATTTACAGCTGTTGTTGTTTTTCCCACACCACCTTTTTGGTTAAATATAGCTATCTTCCTCATGTATATCACCTCTTCAACTCGCAAAGAAACAACCGTCTTGTTACCATATTACTAGGTTATATTTAAATGTTATGATTTTATATATTAATATAGTATTTAATATATTAATATATAATAATATTTTCTATATTGAAGAATTTTGAAGAATTTATCCACTCCTTTCAATATAACAAGCTCCTTTATTTTTAACAAAGCTTCCGTTTGGAAGTATTAATGTGTTGTACTTAGTATTTGCTAAATCTTTTGCCCGCATTAACTCAAATTCTGATAGTTTCTCTAGAGTATATTTCTTGCCTATAAGAAAACTCTCTTTTAATATCTCATAAACCTTTTGTTGTGATAAATCCTCATACTCTAAAACCGAGGCGACTCTTTGCTTAACCAAATCTGGTGATAACCTTAAAACAATAGGCATAACCTCGTTTATGTCATAAATCAAAGTACCATGCTGAAGATAAACGCCCTTGTCCAACAATTTGGATGCGTTTCCAGAAATCTTTTTTCCATTTATAATTATGTCATTTTTGCTTTCCAATGAAGCATTTATTCCTATTTTTGCTAATGCATTAATTATGCATTGGCAAATTGCTTTGTAGGCAGATTCAATATTGTAGTCAAATGTCCGTATATGAGCAATTACGCTGTAAGTAAAATCTCTTTTATCATGAAATACTGCTCTGCCACCTGTAATCCTTCTTACAATTTCAACATTGTGTTGTTTACATGCATCTAGGTCAACATCTTCATAGTTTTGATAAGCTCCAATTGAAACTGAGTTCTTAAGCCATCTGTAAAACCTTATTGTTGGTGGTTCTCTTTCATTTGCCACACTCTCGCATATAGCATGGTCAATTGCCATGTTCATAGCAGCATTATAGGATTCTTCTTCAATAACACGCCACATCATAAAAATATAAATAAATCTTTTGTATTTAAAATTATTGTAGGTTTTTGAATAAAAACAAAAATTATAAATATAAATTTTGACCTCTTCTTTGATATATCTATTTAACTTAATACTCAAGTGATTGGCATGCTTAAAAATAAATCGTCTATTGATAAAATCTTGATACAGCTATCAATGATTCAGCAAAAGAATTCTGTAGTTAAAGTCCAAAAAATAAAGCTAAAATCTAAGAAAGTTACAAAATTAAGAAAACTAGAAAATGGGTTATCCAATTCTTCCATTGTCAACATAATAATAAGAAATAACGTTAGTCCTACAAAAAAAAATAATGAGAAGATTCAAAAAAAAGATTTAAAACCTCAGTCAAAAGATGAAGAAAAAGGCTACACATCATTGAAAGATGATAGCTCATTGATAATTAATGGTGGTTATGGCACAATATCAAGAAGTTATGGAATTACTCCTGTAACTTCATATGTCAACTATGAGAGATTATTCAGTTATTTAGGTAAATTCAAAACTCAAAATGCTTATGAAAATATGGCAGAGCATCTTGGGGTGCTAAATAAATCAACAGAAAGCGGAAGCTTTGTTTTGGCTGATAAAGATGCGATGGACAAAATAGGAAGGTTTGAAAAGTATATGAAGTATCCAGCTATGGATATGCCCATTATGGCTCTTTCTCTTGTTCCAATAGCTGGCTTGAGTTCTGTAGAATGGGAAGAAATTAAGTGGTTAATGAAGTTTGACCCTGTCATATATAATCTAAAGACAAAAATCTCTTAGCCAAGCCCTGTTTCTTTTTTCAATTTGTCAAGAGCAGCCGCGCTCGCATTTAGTATATTAACAATATAATTTCCTAGAGGCGTATACCTTTCTGCTTTATTTAATCTCTCACCAATTTGACCAACTAAAATCTTATCCTCTTCAGATAAACTGCTGCCCATAGATAAGGCATATTCAAATCTTTTAAGTTTTTTATAATCTTGGTATAGCTCTCCAAATGTTACATACTCTCTTTTTACTTTCATTAAAGGTGGTGGTGCTTCTTGCCTTGCAGTTCTCTCAAGTCTTTGCTCACCAGTTGCTCCAAAAAGCCTAGAGATGTCTACAGCTCTTTGCTCAGGCGCAACCTCCTCAGCAAGTTTATCTGTTTTTAATTCCTGCATTGACTCTTTAATTAATTTCTCTATTTCATCAACCTCCTTTTCCCGCTCTTCTTCCATTAATTTTAGCTTTTTTATCCTTTCCTGTGGAGGTAACTTCGCAAGTTCTCTTTTATTGAGCGCCATTTTAAATTTTTTCTAATATTCTACATCTGGAAAAATTTTAATCTTCAGGGGATTAAAATTTTTCGTTTACTTTACAGTTATTCAAGTGGAACAGCACTCCACAATGTCCAGTCATTGGATGGAGCATAAGGCCCAAATACATAGTAAGGTGGCTTGTTTTGTCCAAAGAAAGAGTACTGGACATCAGCCCAGCTTTGTGGCACTGCTGGTGCTCTAAAGCCCATGCCATAAACTGGTGAGCCAAAAAAACGCCATGTTTTCATCAAGCCATGGAAATCACTTAAATCTGTTGATGCATCTGCTCCTGGTTCAACTGTTACAGCTTTATCATAGCCATATTTTTTTAGTATAGCCATAATCTCTCTTACTGGACTGTTACCTTGGCCAGGCGCAAGATGGTCATCGTGATAGCCATAATTATCAGCAAGATGCACATTTCCAACCATTCCTTCTTTTGCAAGACTTTCAACTTGAGTAAGAACCCATTTCTTAAAGGCTTCTTCATTTTGCTCCCTTGTTATGCGAGGATCATCCTGCCAGTACTTACGCCATAAATTGATATGGCCTGTATCAAGGGTTGCCTTAATGTGCCTCTCTGCTAATTTCTCAGCTTCTTCTTTGCTTATTCCCATATAGTAGGGATTTGGCTGCATTAAACCTTTCTCTAATTTTTCTTTATCAATTGCTTCTGGAGTCAAGCTTGCACCATATTCAATCTCTGGTTTTGTAAGCATCTCAACCATTCTCTCTCTTGATTTTTTGATTGTCCACTTTAGCTCTTCTAAATGCCCGCCAAATCTTTCTGGAAAGATATGCTCAACAGCAACAACAACAGGGTTATTTGGATCACGAGTTTTTCTTAACGCATGTAATCCTGCTTCTGCATAAAGCCTTACACCATGTTTTTCAAGTCTTTTGATTGGGGTTACTATATGCTGTTTTGTTTCAAATGTGTCCAATGCTTGTTGCAATTGTCCCGAAGATGAGGAACGTGAAAAGTCAAGTTGTCTTCTGCTATCCTCTATAGTTTTTTTTATAAGGTCTAATGGATGCTTCATTTCAGGAGGCGCAAAACCTCCCGTGACATTAAAAAGTTCTCTGTCCTCCCTTAGCATCTTCCATTGCTCTTCAGGCGGTATTGATTTATCCAATTGCTCATAGAATTTTTTAGCCTCTTCAAGTTTCTCTAAGGCTTTTAGGTATCTTTCTGTGCCAAGCCCGTAATAAACTGACCAGCCTCTTGAAACGGCTTCATTAGCATCAAGCGTTGCTCTGACGTAAGCCTCTTCAGGATACATCTTTTCATAATAATTTAGCTTTCTTCCAAGTTCTTTTTCTTTGTATCTGTTGAATTCTTCTGCCTCTTTCTTAAAATCTTCAAATGTTTTTAGCCTTATCATAAATTCCTTTGTAGCCTCATTAAATTCAGGAACCCTCCCTTTCGCAGGGTTGTACGGATCGGCTATCAGTCTTTTTTCGTAGTCAATATAATCTCCTTTTTTTATCCACACTTTGTTGCTGTCTTGGTCAACTCCTTCATAGTTCTCTTTTGCCCTGTTCCAAACAGGATGCGCAACCAATCTGTCTTTCTGCACAGTCTCTATCTTTGCAGATGTCCTATCATCAAGTAGTTCAAACCTTGCATCAACTTCTTGGGTATGAGCCTGCCTAAACAATAACCTTCCACTTGGGTCACGAGCGAGATTTAATCTGCCAGTTTCATCATCAAGATACATATCAGTCATTGGTCTTTCAAATTCACCAGAATGCATTACAACAGAGCCTCCTCCTAAATCTGCTTGAAAGTCAATAGCCCTTTTTAATTCAAACATATCTTGTGTTGCGTTGTAAAGGGAGAAGTTTCCCCTCTCATCTCTGCCCATCATTCCCATAAGCTGAAAAGAAGCATGTGTTGTAAACCTTACCTCATTTGCAAGAGAGAGCTCTCTTATTGCTTGTCTCTGGTCTTCGCCAAGCATTTCTGGAGTTTGGGCATTTCTTGAGCCCATTCTATAGCCTGGAAATTGTATTTCGATATTACCAGCACCCATTCTTATTTTTGAATAGATGCCAGCAACATTTGCAGCAGATATTCCCATAGGAACACTCATACCAATGTCTTTAACTCCTAAATCAATACCATAAGGAGGCTTTTCTCCATAGAGCTGTGGGTCCATTGCATTAAAGTAATCAACCATCGGATGGTGAGAGTAATAGCCAGAGCTGAATTTCATTTTTGCATTTAAAAAATTTCAATTCTGATTTGCAAAATTGAAATTTTTTCTAATATTTTATATCTGAAAAAACCGTCAACCAAATGTTGACGGTTTTTTATTGTAATGGTTATATAAATAGTTAATTATTTTGCAGTTTTACCAATTCAACATATCATGCTGTTTCTTAAAGTCATGATAAATTGTCCACATTATTTTTTTAACTGCATCTTCTGAATTTTTCCTTGCTATAGCCTTTTTCATAAGCTCTGTTTTTGATTGTTTTTTAGTTGCCTTCTTTATCTCCTTCTTAACTCTAAATGATGTAAACAATTCTGCCATGCCTTCAAAAACAGAAAGGAACGGACTTAATCTTTTTGGTGGCTTTGGAATTTCCTTTTTTTCCTCAAATTCTTCTCCTGCTTCCTTTAAGTAGCGCATTAATTCATCACCTAAAGCCTCTAATGCTGCTTTTACAGAGCCATCTATTACGCCAAGCAATTGAAAATCCTCTTGCTGTCGCATCTTTTTATAGCTCTCTATTTGAGCATCTGTCCATGCATAAGCTCTAAAGTCTATTTCAGTCCTGCCTAGATGCAGTGGTCCACGCTGATATTCTTGTGTGTAGCTCATCTCTGGTCTTGTCCTAAAGAGGTAATGGATAAGAACGCATTGATTATACAATTTTTCTTTGTCCGGTCTTATTGCTAATAATTCAACTTCAATCATTGAGCTTTCAAAAGCAACAACTAAGTCTGGTGCATCAACCCTTGTTTGGTCAAGTTGTAGCCTTTGGATATTTTTTAGATATGGCTTTACCCAAGTTATATACATCCTTATTATCTCGAAATGCTGTCTCAAGTACTTGAGTGTAAACTTTCTCCTATTCTTAAGCTCAACATAGGTATGCTCTTTCCATGCCAAGAATGTTCTCAATTTCCTCTTCAAAACCTCTCTGACTTTCCTGTTAAATTGGGCCCTTTCTCTATCTACAACTACATCAACATCTTCTTGCTTTTTTGGATGTGTGCTAAAAAACAAGTCTGGCAAGGTTGTGAATTGCACTTCTCTTGCCATACCGTATACAGAAGCGGGATTCTTTGCACCCTGCTCAACTAAATCAACCCAAATACCTTTTAATGTTATTTCAGCACTCTCCGCACTTGGGCTATTTGTGTAGCTGTCAGCATAATAGCTAAGTCTTTCATCAAGGATTCTCATCTCTCTAACAAGCTGGAATAACTCCCTTACCATCTTGCCTATTGTTGCAAGAAATTGACTTACTTTGTCTTGCTGTAATCCAAGCCTTTGTTGTGATGCACCAAAAAAAGCAGAATTCTCAGCTGCAGCAAATACATCAGTGATTTTATCTATTCTAGGAAATCCTGCAAAATATCTTAAGTAATGCAAAACCCAGAAATAAGGCTCCTCAATTGAGATGTTGTAACCCTCGTAATGAAGTCTGTATCTTCTTGCAGGAGCTGGGTAACCAGTGATCTTGAAAGAACCCCTAAATTCTTCGCTAACCTCATTATCGGCAGAATTATCTGCTTTGATAAATCCATATTTTAATAAGTCAGCATCAGTCGTCATTTTTTGATATAAAATCTTTAAGCTTCACTTAAAAATTTTTGTATTTATTTTTGATTCTTTTTCACTTAAGTCTAGTTCAATAATATCATTACTTTCTAGAATCTTTTCTACTTGAAATCTAGTTTTACCCAGCAACTTAACTAAATCATCTATCTTCAGTCTTGAACACCTTTTTTGATTATCATCAACAAAACTTAAAATTCCTTGACAAATCTTACTAATTTGTCTGCTTCTTCTAAATCCATAAATTCTTTCTTTGTAAGCGAAGGTATATTGCTTGGTTTTTTCTTCTCAAATATAACTAAAGCGTTAGCGTCTAGTAATTTCGAGACTGGCTCCATGTCGGGGTTAACATTGTCTGTGACTCCAGTAAGAATTAATGCTTTACCTTTTTTAGCTATAATGTCAAATGGTGTTTTTTTAGTTTCAGTTGCCTCAAAATCAAGCTCTATGTATTTTCTCGAAATATCTGTTTCTAGCTTACTCTCAACTAGAGGAAAGTTAGGTATAAAAATATTGATTTCATTAAAAACTGTGTCCCCAATTAAGTCGTATATTCTCATTGCTCTTCCAATACTTACTTCTGAATTTTCATTTTCATATTTTATAACCATCCTGCTTGTAACCCCTATTTTTTTTGACATTGTATGTAATGAATAACCTAACTCTACCATCTTTTCCTTTAATCTTTTGCCACTAATATTAGCTATTAAACCTGCCTGGTTTCTTTTTATAAGAGGAAATTTGTTATCTATGCAGTTAATAAAAGTATTGAGATTTAAAGTATATACATTAAACCGTGAATATATAATATTATCATCAAGCTTTTCTCCTGCTTTTTCAGCTATTATTAATGGCGATGCATTTATGTAGCTGGCAACCGATTGCATATCAGTTGCATATTGCCTGCTTATTGAATTAGCATCTTCTAAAACTTTTATTAGCAAAATCTGGCTTTGCCTTCTGGTAAGTACGTCAAAACAGCTTCTGATTAAATTCTTAACAGTAAATCCTTTCTTCAGTAAAACGATGTTAACCTTTTCTAGCAATGTTTGCTTCATATTACAATTAAATTAAATTATTGTTTAAATATTTTATCATAAATTAACAGAAAGAATAGATTTATATATTAAAACACAAAGTTAAATGACATGGATCCTCACGAGAAAATCTTTAGCATAATCTTTTCAAAGGCCGATGAAATAACTTGGCAGAGTATAGTATATGGGCTTATCAAAACTGAGCGGATGGACCCTTGGGATATAGATGTTGGTATTTTGGCGCAAAAATATATAAACATGATTAGAAACTTAAAACAGCACGACTTTAGAATTTCTGGTAAAGTTTTGCTTGCTGCAGCAATATTGCTAAAGCTAAAGTCTACCAAGCTTGTTGGAGAAGACTTAAGTGAATTAGATAGGCTTTTAATTGGGATGCAAGAAGAAGAGGATTATTTTGGTTTTGAAGAGACAGCTACAGTAGGAAAATTGGAAGAGATTCCTCCTTTAATACCACGAACACCTCAACCCAGAAAAAGAAAAGTGTCTATTTTTGACTTAGTAGAAGCCCTTGAGAAGGCATTAGAAGTTAAGAAGAGAAGATTATTGCATTCTATCCCTCCATTAAACCTAGAGCCACCTAAAAAGAAAAGGGACATAACCTTAATTATTAAGGAAGTCTATGGTAAGATTAAATCTTTTTTCTTAGGCGCTTTAAAGGACAAATTAACCTTTTCAAAATTGCTATCCTCTAATTCAAACGAAGACAAGG
>CAZGEW010000057.1:0-9121 GCA_964524225.1 uncultured Methanosarcinales archaeon
ACGTTACACAAACTTTTATATATTAGCTTAGTATGCAAATAATTAATGAATCATAACGAGCAAGAGATTGAAAAAAAGTTGCACAAATTTTCTGTTATTAAGGTGTGCCCAAAATGTAGACAATTGAGCTTGGCTTACAGTAGAAATTCAATTTATTGCTCAAATTGCGGATTCAAGGAAGAAATGACAAAAGTAGGTGGTTAAGTGGCGGTACACTTCAGAGACCAAAGAGTTGGAGTTTTTGTTGATGTTCAGAATATGTATTACTCTGCAAAGAATTTGTATAATGCGAAAGTCAATTTTACTCAGATATTAAAGGCGGCTGTTGGAAATAGAAGCTTGATAAGAGCTATAGCTTATGTGATAAAAGCTGATGTCAAAGAAGAGCAAAATTTCTTTGATGCACTTGAGAAAATTGGTTTTGAAGTCAGAGCAAAAGACTTGCAGATTTTTGCAGGTGGAGCAAAAAAAGGTGATTGGGATATTGGTTTAGCTATGGACACTATTGAGTTAGCGCCAAAGCTTGATGCAATTATCATAGTTAGTGGCGACGGTGATTATGTACCGTTAGTCAAACACTTGAGGCATGCACTAGGGTGTAAGATTGAGGTAATCGCATTTGGAAAATCAAGCTCTTCACTATTGGTACAAGAAGCAGACTCTTTTTTAGATTTAGATTTAGATAGAAAAAGATTTTTAATATATCGTTAGTTATCAAAATACAATAATAAAAATACTACGAGGTTTAACATAGATGCTGGAGCTTACAAAGGACACATTTGATAAAGAAGTTATAAAAAGTAATATACAGATTCTTATAGATTTTTGGGCACCATGGTGTGCGCCATGCAGAATTGTAAGTCCAACACTAGAGAAATTGTCAAAAGAATACACCAACAAGTTACTATTTGCTAAGTTAAATGTAGATGACAACCAAGAGATTGCAGCACAATATGATGTGAGAGGCATACCTTGTATGATAATCTTCAGCAAAGGCAAAGAGGTTGACAGAATAATAGGTGCTTATCCAGAGGCAGAGTTAAGGAAAAAAATAGATTTGATACTAGCAAATGTATAAGAGTAAGATACCCCTTATAAGTGGTAAAAATGGAAAGATTTATAAATACTAAGAGGTATTAAAATGAGACAACTAAACCAGTTTTTAGATTTGGAAGAGCTAAATTTTGATTTTGAGTTTGAAGATAAGATATTAGAGCTAAATGATAGAGAAGCAGATTTGTTGATAAAGAAAGGCTATAAAATCAAAAAACCAATATGGAATGGGTTGGTTGCATCTTAAATATGTTATAAAACATGTACAAAGTAAAGTGGGATGAGGATAAGTGGAATATACATTCCAGTAGTTATAACTCTTCAAAATATGGTAGTATCTTCTCGAACGAGAAAAATGAGGAGGTTAAATATCACGAGCAGAGATATGGCTCAAAAGAAAGATCAATTTCTTCTGATTATATGAGGAGAGAAGACAGCGAAAAAGAAAGGAAGAAAGAAGGTGATAGTTTATTTGAAGAAGCGGAAGAAAGCAGAAATGAGAAAAATGAAATAAGCGAAGAGGAAATGCAATTTGAAGTAGCCACGCAGTTATTAGCCAAGCAATTATTTGGTGAAAACAGGAACACAAAAAAGATTGACAACAACAAAGATGATACAAAGACGATAGAAGATGCCATTAAAAATGTAATAGAGGAAGAGAAAAAGATAATAATTATGGACAATTAATATGAAGTTTATCAATATTACCAATATATTAAAATTTCTGATGATTTTGATTTTACCTTTCGTAATCTTCCTAACACTCCTCCATACCCTAGGTTTTGACGAATCCTATTTAAATGAGAAAATTCCACAATATGCTAGTCAATACAATTCTAGGGTTTTGATACTTCATGAGAGCGTTTTAAATTTTATACAAGGCAAGTCAAATGAGCTTCCAGATGATTTTACAGAGCGAGAGAAACAGCATTTATTGGACGTAAAAAAATTGGCGCAGATTTCAATAATAGTTCTGTATGGGTTAATTTTTTTGTTTGCTGTGTTATTAGTATTATCATTATCAGTACTTAAAGTAAATAATTTAATAATGAATTTTATTGGTAAAGTGCTTCTGTTTGGTGGCTTATTAACACTAATACTTGGCTTTGCTTTATTACTTCTTATCAGCTCAAATTTCTCTGTGACATTTGAATGGTTCCACAGATTATTTTTTGAAAAAGGAAGCTATGTGTTTGAGCCATCCAAAGAAATAATTGTCACCATCTACCCAGAAACTTTATTTATGGACATTGGAATCAGGATTTCAAAATGGTTTTTTATACTTTCAATTCTTATTATAGTTTTAGGTGCTATATTAATTTTTAAGTCGAAAAGCAAAAAGAATAAAAATTGAGCTTTACATTGATATGCAGATGAGAAAAATAATTGTAGCTAACTGGAAGATGAACAAAACAATAAACGAAGCAATTTTTTTAGCCAAAGGGCTAAAAAAATTGCTTAAAGATGAAAGAAGTGCTGAAATTGTTATATGCCCTCCATTTACCGCACTTCAAGCAGTTTCAAAAGAATTAAAAGGAAGCAAAATTAAGCTCGGTGCTCAAAACATGCACTATGAGAAATCTGGTGCGTATACTGGTGAAATCTCTGCTGTTATGCTAAAAGATATTGGATGCAGTTATATAATATTAGGGCATTCTGAAAGAAGGGACTTTTTTGGAGAAACAAATTTACTCATTAATAAGAAAATTGTGGCTGCCTTGGACTCGTCACTAAAGCCGATTTTGTGTATTGGAGAGAACCTTGAGCAAAGGAAAAATGATGAAACAAAAGAGGTTATAGAAAATCAGATACATGAGTGCTTGAATAGTGTTAATAAAACTCAAATTAATAATGTTGTTATTGCTTACGAACCAATTTGGGCAATTAGCAAAGGCGATCCAAACCGCAAGTCTGCTACTCCAGAAGAGGTTGAAGAAATGCATACTTTGATAAGGAATACAATAGCAAAAATTTATAGCAAAAACATAGCAGACAATTTAATGATAATTTATGGTGGAAGTGTTAACCCAGGCAATGCAAATGTATTACTTTCTTTAGCAGATGTAAATGGCGCTTTGGTAGGCAATGCATCACTTGATGCAAAAAGTTTTGCAGAAATTATTAAGGCTGTTTAAGGCACTTCAACCAATAATTTTTGTACAGAAGAGTAAGGCTTTACTTGCTCATCAATTTCTGTTTCGATTTCAACATTAAAAATATAAGTGCCTGATACAGCCTCTTTTGGAACTTGTATAGCTATTCCAATGTTTTTTCCTTCATTCTTTTTTATCCTATCTACCCTACTTTCAGGGTTGATAATTAAAGGTACGTTTGGTGGTATAGGAGTTGCATCATTTTTATAGCCTATAGGCTCTGTAGCATAAACATTAGTTAAGAATTCTTGGCTACCTTCTTGGCTATCAAGTATATTTAAGATTTTTATGCTAAAAATATCATACGAGCCTCTTTGGATAGTTTTCTTCTCCATTCCTATACATACTCTCTCAGAGCTTCCACACACAATATTGCCTATCTTTTTATCAATATTTTCAAGGCTTAATTTTTCAAATTCATTTGCTTTTGTATAAAGGTCAGAGATAAACTTTATTCCAAAGCCTAGCATAACTAATGAGATTAGGATTACAACAATGAAGTTAAGTGACAATTCTATTGATTTTTTGTTTAGCATTATTCACCCCTGACAAAAAAGACAGGCTTAGAGGGTGAATTGAAGGTGGCTCTTACAATCTCGTCTTTGTATATGGTTGTGCCATCTGGTGCTCTGCCAGCTGACACTTTCTTTGTATAAGTGTAGTCTATGCTGTACCTGAAAGAACCGCTTTCTTCAATTTCTTGTGTTCTATAGCCCAGATTTAATTTTATTCCTATGTTTAATTGGTCACCAATTCCGTTAAGCTCAATTTCCAAGTCTTCAGTTGCAACAAGCTGCTCTAGTCTTACGTATTGGCTTATGTAAAATAATTTCATCTTTGTGAGCTTAATTGGCAATACTAAATTCTCATTAAGGTCATCTAAGCTTAGAGTGAATTCAAAATAGTCTTTGTTTATACCAAATGGCTTTGGGTATTTAACTACAGAGCTTATCTTAAAGAAGCTGGTGCTTATTGTATCCAGCAAGTTCTGCGGCAGAATATTTTTTGGCTCTACTCCAAGTATGCATTGATTTTCAGCATCGCAGTAATACATTAGATACTTAGTGTCTTCTGTTCTTGAACCAACCTTGATTTTTGGCTTACCTTCACATCTACCATAATCTTGTGAGCAAGTACATTTATTTCCTGGCTTATTATCTTCAATAGCATCCTTAACATTATTGCCACAACAATTGCTTTGGGTTGATAAAACACATTTTGCATTTATGCATTTTCCAGTTATGCAGGGTTTAGAACTAATGCAGTCCGTATTACTGCTACATTCTACTTTTTGACAGCTAGAAATTGTAAGTAATAAAAGTAATAAGATAAATAGTAAGAATATGATGATATGTTTATGTCTTATTTTAATCAACCCTTATTGTTTTGACATAATTTACTTTTTTAAACTCATATAAATAAATTTTGGATTACAGCTTAGTAGAAATCTAAGTTTAGCTAAATATTTTCAGTAAGATAAACAGCATAGGTCTTTCCTTTGACCTCCCTTTTTATCAAATGTTTTTTTTCAAAATTTGTTAGAATTTGGCTAATCTTTGCTTTTGAAAGATCTGTCCTAAATCTCAAAGTTGATTGAGTAATACCTTCTTGCTCTTTTATGGCTTTTAGCACCCTTTTTTCATTATCATCTAATGCTTTTATAACTAATTCAAATTTATCTTGCTCTATCTTCATATTCTTCTCTTCTTCAAGCCTTTTTAATATTGCTTCTTCACTTGTGCTGAAAAATAATAGATATATTCCAAGAGCCCCTATAAAAGATATTAAACCAACAGCCATATGCGACAACCCTATCAATGATTCAACCCTTTGACATTCAGTAGTTGGATAACATTGCAGTGCACTAGTCTGTCTGCCAAGAATCCCCATAAATCCAAGTGCTAAAATACCCCCTAATATGCTAAATGATAAAATAATAAACCCAAGCTTTTTGTTCTCCATTTATATTTTATTAAATCTTCTTTGGAGTATTTAAATTTTTTGGCGATGTTTAACAAAAGTTATATAAATAAACTTCAATTCAAAATGATAAATGGGTAAAAAGAAAGAAGAATTTGAGAGACAGGAGCAAATACAACAAGAAATATCAAGGATTCATCTACCTAAAGGAAAGCAAGTGTTTGGTGTTATAGAGCAAAGACTTGGTGGCAGTAGAATGCGTGTCAAGTGCTTTGATGGTAAATTACGAGTTTGTAGGATTCCAGGAAGGCTGACAAGAAAGCTATGGGTTCGTGAAGGTGATGTTGTAATACTTGAGCCATGGGAATACAGTGGCGATGAAAAAGGTGACATTATCTATAAATACACACCTACACAGCTTTCATTTCTCAAGAAAAAAGGTTACTTAAAGCACTTATACGAATTCGAAGAATTCTAAGATTCATAGAAATCTTTAAATAATTTAGTCCAAAACTATACATTTGATGGATAGGGGCAAAATCAGTTTTTTATTTATTAACTTCATATTACTTTTTGTACTTATATTCTTTATTTTTACAGTTTTTGATTTAAAAGGATTGGCTTTTGTATTTGAACTAGGTATATTATTTATTATGATATTTCTTGTTGTATTTTCAATTTTTGTTATATACCAAAATAGAAGGTTTGGATGGGTATTACTTGGCTTTGTTTTGCTTTTGATTATTCTTAATACCTTTTTTATTTTGCTGTTAAAAGGAAAGTTTGAAGCAGCTCAATTAACAACTTTGGCTTTTTCATTTATTGGATTGTTAATGGTTTTGTTTAATATTATAGAAAAGGCAAAAGAACAAATAAATATAGAAACAAATATAGAAACAGGGGCACATGAAGAAATAAAGGAAGTCCAAGAAAAAGAAACTAAGCTAGAAAAAAAATTTAGTCCTGGCAAGTTTGTCGCTAGTAAAAATGCAAATAAATTTCATTCTCCAAAATGTGATTGGGCAAAAAGGATCAATAAAACTAATAGGATGTGGTTTAATTCAAGAGAAGAAGCTGAATCAAAAGGCTTTAGAGCAGATACTTGTGTAGCTTGATTATTTCTTCCATATGATAAAAATCAATATTACAATACTTATAGTAACTGCGCTATCTGCTATGTTGAAAATCGGCCATATCCTAAAATCAATGAAATCAATTACAGCGCTGTAATAAAGTCTATCAATCAGGTTTCCAATAGAGCCACCTAATAATAATCCAACAGAAATCTGTAATGCTGTTTCATTTTTTTTAATTTTTCTTAAATGATAGAAGATTATGCCAATAACAATTAATGAAATAATCACAAAGGCGTAATTAAATCCTTTAAATAAGCCAAATGCAGAGCCTGTGTTAGTTATATATGTAAAATGCAAGATGTTTTTTATTATAGGTAAGGATTGATTTAGTTGAAAATTTTTTTTAATTAAAAATTTAGTTGATTGGTCTATAATTACAATTAAGATTGCAGTAGAGAAAATAGGTATATTTTTTTTGTTCATTAAAACTAAATTTGCTTTTAAGATCAATAATATCTCCTTCTTTTATCTTCTTGCTCGCCTCTTGCTATTGCTTCTATGTTAGTCAATCGTTGGTTGATGCTGTCCAATGAAGCCTTTAATGCATCCAATTTGCTGGATATAACCTCTAGATTTTTTGATGCTATATAACTATCACTGGAATATGATGGCTGTTGAAAAACAGGTTGAAAGCTTTGAGATTGTTGAAGTGACGGATATCTCTGAAAGGATTGTGTTGGCTCTATTCCCATGCCTAAATCTTGGGATGGTGATGAGCCAATATCTAAACCTAAATCTTTATCCAAGCCTAAGTCCTTTCCTATGCTCTCTAAGTCATCTTTTTTCTTCCAAAAAGCCAATTTACTAAAGAAACCCATCTATTCACCTCTTTTAATATTTCTATTCCACAATATTTAAATTTTTGGTTAAATAAGACCTTTATTCATTAGGTATATCAATCCTACTACGAATGCAGCAGTTAAAATAAAAAACACAAATTTGAAAAATTTTTCAAACAATTTGTAGATTATGAATATTAAGATAATATACCCGACTATTGCACCTGCAATTGTAATAAGTGCCATTTCTTAAATCTAATGTTAGTATTTGAATATGGAATTGTTGTAATTACAACCCTGTTTTAAAGGGCAATTTTCACATAATGGGACCTTTTTGCATACGCTTTTGCCCATCTTAACTAATAATGCATGATACTCATTAAATAATCTTTCGCTTTTAGGCAGACTTTGCGTGAATAAACTTTGCAACTCATCATATGATTTTTCTTTAAATCCAAGCCTATTCAGTATCCTTTTTGTATAAGCGTCTATGACAAATATTGGTTTCTTTGTAGCATATAAAATTATTGAGTCAGCAGTTTCTGGGCCAATACCTTTTATAGATAAAAGTTCTTCTCTTAATATTGCTAACTCATTCTGAAATAATTTTTTTAATTTTTTTTTTTTATTTTTTATTAAAAATTCACAAAAATTCTTGAGCTTTTTTGCTTTCTGATTATGGTATCCGCTTGATTTAATCAAAAATGCAAGTTCTTTTTCATCAATATCTTTTATTTTTTTGATATCAATCAAGTTTCTTTTGTTTAGTTCAACAATTGCTTTTTCAACATTCTTCCAGTTCGTGTTTTGGGTTAAAATATGCTTTTTAGTTACTTTTTCTTTGTTTTTAAGGATTTCAGCTTGTAGTATCTCAGCTTGCTTTATCACCTCCAGTTCTTGTTTTGTAAATGGCATTCCAAGCTTTAACTGCTGGATAGCTCTCACAACATTAGGAAACCATTGTGTGTTTTGAGCAAGGATGGCTGAAAACGTGATTTCTAGGGCTTCCTGCTCATTTCTAGGAGCATTGACATGGTATTCACACAAAAGAGTCTTGTCATTGACTATTGGCCACCATCCCTGTGAGCCAAAAGCTGTGAATAAAGTATCATAGATTCTTTTTATTTTGTCCATCCTTCTCATAATAATAAATTAATAAGATATGGAATTTAAAAAGATTTTGAATTTTATTGACGAGAAGATATTGTTAGCTTTTTTATTATTGGTAGCGATGTTTAACTCACTGGAATCACATCGCTGGAATCCAGCGAATTAAAAAATCCAATAATTAATAAACAACTAGGCTTAATCCGTTTTTATGAAGAAGAACTTTTGGATTGTGGTGAAAGGGCTTATTGAGAAAGTAGACATAGTCCTTGAAGTCCTTGATGCAAGGATGCCTGAACTTACAAGAAACATTAAGCTTGAAGATTGCACAAGCAGGATGAACAAGCCATTGATATTGGTTGTAAACAAAGCGGACATTGTGTCCGGGACTACAATTCAAAATATTAGAAAACAGTACCATGGATTAGATTGTATTTTGGTTTCTTCAAAAATGGCAAAAGGGATCCAAGATCTGATTGGAGTAATTAAATCTAAAGTAAAAAAAGAAAAAATAAAAGTGGTTATTATCGGTTATCCAAACACTGGAAAAAGCACGCTAATAAACAGGTTATCAAAAGGCGCTCGTGCAGGCGTAAGCCCTGAAAGCGGATTTACTAAAGGAATGCAGTTTATAGCTGGAAAAGCCAATCTTCTTCTTATAGACACCCCAGGTGTTGTTCCTTACGAAGGAAGGGATGAAATACTGCTAGGGATTATGGCAGGAATAAGCCCGTCAAAGCTGGATGATCCTGACCTTGTTGCGTATGAAATTCTTAAGACATTCAAAATAAACAATCCTTCGGCGATAAAAGAAGCGTACGGGATTGATACTGAACTTGAGCCAGAAGATATGCTAGTTGAGTTTGGGAAGAAAAACAACCTTCTTATAAAAGGCGGATTGGCTGATGAAAGGCGTGCTGCAATAAAACTCATCAACGACTGGCACAGAGGAAAAATCAGGCTTTAAGATATA
>CAZGEW010000058.1:0-9098 GCA_964524225.1 uncultured Methanosarcinales archaeon
TTTATTTTGTTAAGAATAGAATATTTTTCACTGTGCTGCTTAAATTTTTGTTCTTGCTCCATAAACACCCCTTTAGATTGTAGGTTTTTATATCTTTATAAAAGTTTTGCTCATTTTTTTGGATAAAATTTATAAATAAAACAAAAATGAGTTTTTGAGAGGTATAAATGCCAAAAAAGCTAATAAAAGAATTCAAGGTAGAATATTTGCAAATACTCGATGAGAACGGCAATTGTGATGAATCCTTAATGCCTAATCTTTCTAATGAGCAAATCAAAAATATGTATAAAATGCTTGTTCTGATTAGAGTTTTTGACCAGAAGGCATTCAACATGCAAAGGCAAGGCAGGCTTGGCACATACATCCAATTTAAGGGGCAAGAGGCATGCCAAATTGGCAGTGCTTTAGCCTTAGAAGATAATGATTTTATATTTCCAATGTATAGGAATAGTGGCTTGCTAATCGCAAGAAAACATCCTATTGTGCAAGTTTTGCAATATTGGGGAGGTGACGAGAGAGGTTTAAGAAGCCCAGATAATATAAATAATTTTCCTATATCAATACCAGTTGGCACACAAACAGTGCATGCAGTTGGTGCTGCTATTGCAGCAAAGCTTCGCGGCACAAAGCAAATTGCTTTAACCTATTTCGGAGATGGTGCTACTTCAAAAGGTGACTTCCACGAAGCAATGAACTTCGCTGGTGTTTATCAAGCTCCTGTTATATTTATATGCGAGAACAATCAGTTTGCTATATCTGTTCCAAGAAAAAACCAAACTAAGGCAGAGACTATTGCTCAGAAAGCAATTGCTTATGGCTTTGAAGGAATACAAGTTGATGGCATGGATGTTTTTGCTGTTTACAAAGCAACAAAGGAAGCTGTTGAAAAGGCAAGGAATGGAAATGGTCCTACTTTAATTGAGTGCTTTACTTATAGAATGTGTGACCATTCAACATCAGATGATGCTACGAAGTACAGAACAAAAGAAGAGTTTGAATTTTGGCAAAAAAAAGAGCCAATTGACAGGCTTGAGAAGTATATGCGTAAAAAAGCTTTGCTAGATGATACTTACAAAGAAAATATACTAAAACAGTCACAAGAGATTATTGAAAAGGCAGTTACTGGATTTGAGAAGTTACCAGCACCTGAGCCACAAGATATTTTTAAGTACGTGTTTGCTGAGATGACTCAACAGCAGAAAGAAGAGATGGAGGAGTTGTTTTAATAAAAGACATAAATTTTAGGACAGAATTCAATCCGTCGCTTTGCGACAAATGTTAGACTCGGCAAAAATTGTCTGCCACTAATTTTTGCCTCGAATTTATTGCAATAAATGGCGAGGCGTTGCGATGTGGCAATCGGAGCAACGCCGAGCACTAAAATTTGCCGAAGGCGGATTGAAGATAATTAATTTAAAAGCAGTTGTCTAATTATTTATGTCACTAATTATTTGGAGGTTAAGTATTATAAAAAATAGAAAAAATTTCACTCAAAGTTGAAATTTTTTCAGTTAAAATTTTTTCAATAGAAAAACTTAAAAATGAAACCAAATGAAAAAATAACAATAGAGGTAAAAAAGAGGATTTTAGCAAAGGAGTTCTTTGGCTTGCTGAAGGACTGGAAAAGGCCTACACAAGAGATTAAAGATGAGATGCGTGCTGGGTGGCTTAGCGCTTCTGATATATTAGCCGAGAAAAAATCTAAAAAATGAAATATTTTTTCGACACACAGATTGTATTGGTTATAGTTTAGCACTTAATAATAATTTGAAATTTTTAACAGGAGATAAAGAATTTAAAGATATGCCTAATGTGGAGTTTGTTAGATGAACACAAAAATTTTTAACTCCAAGTTAAAATTTTTTAAAATCAAATGGTCATAGCCAACATAGTCCAAGCAGTTACAATGGGATTAAAACAAGAATTGAGTAGAGACAAAAATGTGGTTATTCTTGGCGAAGATGTTGGTGTGAATGGTGGGGTGTTTAGAGCTACAGAAGGTTTACAAAAAGAGTTTGGAGCAAACAGAGTAATTGACACCCCTTTGGCAGAGCTTGGAATTGTGGGTGTAGCAATTGGAATGGCGGTCAATGGTCTAAGACCAATTGCAGAGATTCAGTTTAGCGGTTTTATGTATGCTACATTTGACCAGCTATTATCTCATGCAGGCAGAATAAGGATGAGGAGCAGAGGTAGATACTCGTGTCCTATGGTTGTGAGAACCCCTTATGGAGGCGGCATTAGAGCTTTAGAACTGCATTGTGAATCAGGCGAAGCTTTATTTGCACATATTCCTGGCATTAAGATGGTTGTTCCATCTAACCCATATGACACAAAGGGCTTGTTAGCATCAGCTATTCGTGACCCAGATCCTGTAATATTCTATGAGCCAATGAGGATATACAGAGCTATAAAGCAAGATATTCCTGAAAATGACTATGTAGTTCCAATAGGAAAAGCCAATATTTTGCAACAAGGTGATGATTTAACATTAATAGCTTGGGGCTCTATAGTTAAGACATGCCAAGATGCAATTGAAAAATTGAATAATAAGTACAGTGTTGAGCTTATTGATTTAAGAACAATTAAACCTTATGATACTGAAACTGTAATTTCGTCAGTTAAGAAAACTGGAAGATGCGTTATTGTGCATGAAGCAATAAGAACCTGTGGCTTTGCTGCAGAGCTTATTGCAGCAATAAATGAAAAGGCATTATTAAGCTTGGAAGCACCTGTTGTGAGAGTAACAGCACCAGATGTTCCTTACCCATTGGCTAAATTAGAGAATTATTTTCTGCCTGATGTTAATAGGGTTTTGAAAGCTATAGATAAGGTAATGGGATTTTGAAAGTTTTATTAAAAAAATAGAGAAAAAGTTACAAATTTTATTTTAGCTTTAGTCTCTTGCTTCTTGGTAACAGTTTTTTCTGCTTTTCCAAAAGTTGCTCTTCTAACCTTTTAATTTCTTTTTTATAATATTCAGCTAATTCTAAATTCCCTTCCTCTAAAGCTTTTTCTAGCTTTATATTTGAGTGTATTTGAATCTGCTTTTGTATGCTTTCTATTCCTTTTTTATACTTCTTCTTATTCACTTTACCAAGTTGCTAACTTCTTTTAATAACCTTTCAGCCATTATTAATAATTTTGCTATATCTTCTTTAGTTATAATATCGCTTTCTTTTACCTTAATACCTTTTTTTTCTTTATTATGTATATTATACAGTTCTTCTACTTTATATCCATCTAAACCATTATTCTGTAAATATAAAAATAAAGAATATTTTGAATACAGCTTATTGCTTAGAATGAGTTTTATTATTAATAAACCCCTTATTCTTAGTATTAAAGAATAGATAAGGCTTCCTATATCAAAGTTCAGTTCCAAGCCCTTTTTATTTAGCTCTAAAACTTGCGTAGAGCTTTCTATGAAAAATGAGGTATTCACTTTTGTAAATTTGCAGTCTTTATATTTTTCCAATAATGTTTGGTTTATTATGGTTTTAGATTCCTTTATTATTGGAAGAATCAACACAGCGTTATTCTTCAATGTTCTCTCAAGCTCGATTGGAGTTACAGTAACTATTGAGTAGCCATCAAACTTATTAACAATTTTCAATTTTGTATCAGCAACTACAAAAATATCAACATCTGAATGGACTGTTTGTTCATCTCTTGCATAAGAGCCATATAAATAAACCCCAAGCACATGCTCTAAATAAGGTTTTAAAGTTTCAAGCACCTCTGACTTGATGTCTTCAAATCTCTTTGGCTCTGTAATAAATCTTACTCTTTTGCCTATATAACCCTTGGGTAGTACAACATGTCCACTATTCCCGAATTTTTGAACAAGTTTAGTTTCAATCATGTATATATGTATATACATAACATATATTTAAATGTTTTCTTTTTTCATTATCATTCTAAAGTAGCAACAAAATAGAAAGATTTAAATAGTGGCGATGATTTCTATTTTTCTATTAAATCTTTCAACTGGTTTTCGTTATGTTAAAGATAAATTTATTAGGAAAAAGTAAATATAGCAAACAAAAGCCTCCTCAAACAGCAACTCCACAATCTAGTGGTGCTGCAAGTGGTGGTGCCCCTACACAGGAAATTTTTGATATACCTAGAGCTAGGGAGGAACTTGATACACATATTGCCAAGCTGCATGAGCTGATTACTACATCCAAAATTCTTGGCCCTAATGAAAAGACTGAATTCGATAATACACTTGAGGAAATTTTTCGAAAACAGGAATATATCATAAGGGCTTATAGGCAACAAGTTAATGGTTTTAAAGAAATAGGTTATCAAGAATCTACGAGGGCAAATAGAAATAAAAATATTGGAATTGCAACTACAATAGGAGCAGGTCTTTTAGCAGGTTTATTAGGTTTATTTGGTGGCAATTATCTTGCAATAGAGCGTACAAAGCCCGTTATAGTACAGCAATCTAAAGACATACATCAACTAACTAAACAATTAACAGATTCTGAACAACAAATTTCCAGTCTTAAGTCTCAACTAGCAGCACCAAAGCCTCAGCAACCTATAGTTCAATACGTTGAAACCATACATAAAGTGCGCGAAGGCGATGATTTGTGGAAAATAGTCAATAGCTATATGTTTGAAGGCCGCTCACTAATGGGCACTGTAAAAAAGGTTCTAGAAACTAATGGGTTATCGATAGATTCTAAGTTGAAGGAAGGAAGGAAGGTTTATGTACCAATTTCAAATGGTGTTGACAAAGATGCTAAATTAGAAGTTTATACAAGAGAAGGAGATACACCTATTTCGATAGTTTTACGCACAATAAGCAACTCAGTTGTTGCCACTCAATACGAGAATGGTCTAAAAGTTGACAACATGGCTGTTGTATCTACTGAGTTTGTTAAAAATTATAATAAACAAAATCCAAGTAATCCGATTAAAATAAAACGTGTTGTTGGTAAGATCCCAGGATATGAAGGTGTAGAATTTGCACTAGTTGAAAGCTTATCGGATGAGTTAGTAGATTATATAAAGCCTGGGCAGGAAATAAAGATTCCAGGACATAAAACTAAAGTTAAAACGAATCCCAACAATGTACAAGAAGGTGACTCAAGTGATAAAGTCACATTCTTAGATGAAATAATTAGTCATGGTAGTAAGCAGTTACCTCATGAAAATACAACATTAAAATCAACATTGTTGACAGGCTTACCTACATATGAAAGATTAACTTTGGATTCTCACATTAATACAGATAAAGCACCAGTAAACCTAAGATTTTACGATGCTGCACAAAGATACTTCAGAGCTACATAAACTTTTTTCATATTTAGTTGTATTATTTATACTTTCAATCATAATAAATCTATTGTTTTTGTATCCTGAGCTCAACTGGAAATTGTTTATTATATATATCTTGTGATAATAATTTATCATTATCTATATATTCTTCGTGTAATTCAAAAATATAATCTTCAATTTCCAATTGAATACTTCGATCAAGTTTTATTCCTTCTACTGGATACCCATTGACCGACATTCTGGAATTACGAGAACGAATAATCTCGAATACATTTCGTCTTTCATCAAAACCAATAACTGCTTGAATCTCGTCTTGACTTTTGGAGTCTAATAGTCTGATTTTACAATCTACTCTTCTTCCAATCGTGAACAAGGTATCTTCATTATTATGGTATCTGCTTATAATCAGTATATGATCAGTGGGTATCAATCCTTGTGATATTTGAGGATTCGGTATAGGTCTATCAGACCCACTATTTAATGGTTTTAGGTAAAGATATTTGGGTCTAGGTGTTATGTGTTGAGGATGTGTCTTTCCGGCTTCTTTAACATAAATAGTTACGGACTTACTTACTTTTGTTACCATATCCCAAACTTCAATTACTACAGTATAAATACCAGCTTGTGAAGGTTCGAAAGGTATCATCATTGTACGTTGAGGTAATTGTCCTGATTTCTCTGCTATAATATTACCAAACTCGTCTGTAATTTTAAATGCTCTATTTAATGGAGGTTGTCCATTTTCCACAGTGTAATTAATCTCAATGCTTCTTCCAACCTCTACACCACCTAGAATAGGATCAGGATTAGCTGCTTCAGTTGGACTAACATCCAAACTTACATTCAGTGGAGGCTGAGGTGGTGCTGGCGCAGGTACGTGTGTTGGAGGTGCTGTGGGAACTCTTTTTCGTATTACTTTCACAACAATTACCGTTATATTATCATTAATTACCGTTATATTATCATTAGTACCTCTATTCAATGCTTCCTCCACTAAAGCTCTTGCTGAATCTAGTGGAGCATTAAAAGAACTTACTATACGTGCAGCATCTTCAACACTCATAATGCCACCTTCAAATACTCCATCGCAACATATAATTATTCTAATTGTCCCTTGTTTAACTAAATCAGCTAAAGTAAATGGGGGGCTTACATCTGGTGTCGAAATCAATCCAACTCCTACATCTTTATCTCCTAATGCACGTGTAACAGCTACCCTACCATTCAAATAACCACCTATGATTGTACCGCCTTCTCTTGTTACCCTTTTTACTTCCTCAGTATTTGACACATTATGGTCATTTGTAGAAAATTTAACTCTATCATCGACACAAATTATAACTTTTGAATCACCTGCATGTGAAGTAAATAAGGTTCTTGCATCTATAAATATATTTGCAGCAGTGGTTCCTGCATTTGTTATCATTTTTATAGACTCTGAAACCCCTTCATAGGCTAACTTAAAGGCTTCCTCAACATTAGATGTTTGTCGGAGGTAATAGATAAAAGCGCGATGTATATCTTCTGCAGCTTTTTTAGAAGCCTCATTACCGCCATGACCATCATAAACTCCACAAAAAAACCATCCTTCTTCACCCATAAAATTATTTTCAAAATCTTTAGAATTAAAGTGGGCATCTTCCATTGATGGTCTACGTCCTTTTGCTGTAGAAACACCAACTTCAAAGTCAAAGCTTGTAATTCCAGTAGGTGGAGTAATAGCTGGTGTTGGTTGGGCCGGTGATGGTGTAGGAGCTTGTGGAGCAACTACTGGGGCGGCTGGTCCTGCCGGTCTAGTTCCACGAGGCGCTGCTGGTGTAGGTGTGGTTGGAGGTCTCGGTGTTATGAAAATCCTAATTTCTTTTACATCCCAACCATATCTTTTTATTGTACTTGATCCTTTAGTTTCTTCTCTTTTACCTCTTACCATTACAATTATTCTGTATTCACCAGGCTCAAGATTTCCAAATCCTATTGGAGGATTGTCTGATTTAAATTCAACTTCACCTATAACTTCTCCAACCGGTTGAGAAGTTTGTTCAACAGCTCTTAGATAGTCTCCTAATTGTCTTTTATATTCTGCTACTGCTATATTATACTCATCTTCTGTTGCAAATCTTTCTCTTACTGGAATTGCTGGTCTAACTCCAGGATACAATTGCTCAAATATACCAACTCTTTGAGGCACAGGTATGTTGCGGATATGAATTCCAACATCTAAGCTTTTCCATCTTATAACCCAATCTGAATCTTCTCTTTTGTATATATAACAATTCGCTTTGAATGGTGGTGTTCCTTGCAAAACTCTTGTTAAAATCTTAATCCTTGTACCATAACCTATTCCGGGTTTTCTTTTTGCTTTCTCGGTTATATCTTCCCAAATTTCATTACTTTGTTGAACTCCAACAAATTCACTTACCCTCAATTCTTGTATAACGGTCTTTACATGTGAAATATCTTGTAAAAGATTTATTAGCCATGCTATGTATTTAAGATAATCTCTTTCTCTATTCACTCTTCTAAATAAGTCTCTCAATAAATACGGTTCACTATTCTTTTTAACGTCTGTTAGGAATGGAATTATTTTTTTGAAAGTTTCGACATTTTGGATTTCTATTTTTTCAAGAAGTTTTATCCACCTTTCTACCGCAACCTTTTTTATCCATTTCTCTAATTTTTCAGGCTCTAAAAGCTCTTTAATTTCTTTTTTTGCTTTTACATCAGCACCGGTAATTGCAAAATATTGCTGTGCTGTAATTTTCGCATCATTTGATACTTCTGGTAGTTCATTC
Organism: uncultured Methanosarcinales archaeon; assembly: GCA_964524225.1. Taxonomy (GTDB): domain Archaea; phylum Nanobdellota; class Nanobdellia; order Woesearchaeales; family GW2011-AR4. The sequence goes on from CAZGEW010000058.1 coordinate 8,085, forward strand.
AGGTATTTCATTAGTTCATTGACATATTTTTGATATATAGGACTTTGTCTACCTAAAAATTCAGGAGATTGTATAAACTTCTTTTCAATTATTTCTTTCCACTTTATTGCATCTCCACCCATTCCCTTATAACCAGAAAGCTTATACTCGATTTCCAAAAGTTCTTTAAGATATCTTATAAGCACAATTTCAAGTTTTATAAGTTTGTCTATCTTATTATTTTTAGCTAGTAATTCTTTATTTAATCTATGGTTACGGTCTAATATAAAAGCAATATCCTCATCTTTTTCTAATCCATAAATTATCCTATGTAGTTTTTTGATGTATTCATCAATATCATCTTTAAGTTTCTTCTTTGCTGTATATATGCGATAAATAATTCTAAGTGCAACTTTCTTTTTTTTCAAATATAAATTAATTTGATTTAGAATATCTTCTAACTTTATTTCTTCTACTCTTACCTGACTTACCTCAGTAGTCTCCCTTACTTCAACACGTTCCTCTATCTTCCTCTTTAACTCTTCTAATCTTCTTATCTGCTCATCAATTTTTTGGCTTAATATACCTATGATTCTATTTTCAGCATTCATATATGATTGTAATTTTTTTTCATCTGCTTTAATTTCTACGAACTTGGCCTTAATAATTTCTTCTGCTTTGAGTTGTTGTAATTCTTGTGATAATCTAGCTATTTCCAAACTTAATACATCTCCACGCTTTTCATAATTAGAACAAATAGCAATTAATTGTAATATGCCTGTCTGCTCAATTTGGTTATCAGACGATACTGTTTTTTCTATTAAGTCCTTTAATTGAGTTACTTCTTGGCTTATATCAACACCCTCAACACTTAGGTTTTGTAATTTGTTGCGAAGATTAGTTTCAACGTCTCGTAATTTTAGCAGTTCGTCTACTAGTGATTTTTCTTTTTCAAAAAGCTCTTTTAACGGTCCTTCTAATTCCCGAATTTTTCTTACTAATTCATCTGCAACTAGATTGGCTGGTTCAATTCCT
>CAZGEW010000059.1:0-8965 GCA_964524225.1 uncultured Methanosarcinales archaeon
CTCAAAAAATTTTCCAACAAAATAAATTAACAAAATTCCTAAAAACATCAAAATAAACTGCACAAAAGATTTTCTTAAATCTTTTTCTTTTTGTATTTCTGGTATTAAATCAGTACTTGCAATGTATGTGAAAGCACCAACTACAAAAGCAATTAAATATGTACTTGAACCTTCAATTGCGTTTGAATAAAAGAATGTGACTAATGCCCCCACAAATGCCATTAAAGCACTTAAGAAATTATATATCAATGCTCTTGTTTTTGAAAAGCCACCATAAAGTAAAATTGCGAAATCTCCAATCTCTTGTGGAATTTCATGGGCAATAACTGCTATTGTTGACACAATTCCGAGAGTTGTGCTGTTTAAAAAACTAATTGCAATAACTGCTCCGTCTAAAAAATTGTGGATTGCATCTCCAATAATATTTAAGTAAGTAAATCCGTGTATTTCATCTCCTGTATGATGATGGTGCCAGTACAAGAATTTTTCAAGCACAAAAAATGAAAGTATACCGAACAGAATAAAGATTGGAATCGTTTCCTTAAATCCCTTTTCAAAAGCTTCTGGCAACAAATCAAGGAATGCTACCCCTAAAAAAGTTCCTGCTGCAAAACTTACCATAAAAAATAAACCCCTGTTCAAGAGTTTTTTTCTTGAAAAAATAAAAATTCCCAGAATAGAGATTAAGCTGACTATGGTTACTGCAATTAGGATTTGAAGCAAGATGATTGGCATTTTGTTATGGTATATCACTTACACATCATAAAGTTTGTATATTGATATTAAATACTTATTGTTTTTTCTCATCCACCAGCTTCATCCAAAAAATGAAGGTTGCCATCAATTTGTGAGGCTAATTGCCAAAGACAGCCAACTGACAAGGGGGATGTCCCTTACGGGGAATGTCAGTAAACGCTTAGAGAAGCGCAGCCGAACCGATGGCAACCCGACTGAAAGGAGATTTTTTGGATGAAGCCTCATCCACCAAAACATTTATTAATAAGTTTCGAAATATACATTCTTTTTAATGAGCAATAGTAAAGAAGCGTCGAATGCGAGTGAGCTTGACCTAAACGCGAGCGTGCTCAAACGCGAGAGTTCTCGCACGCAACAGCGAACTCGCTCACAAGTCAGGCTAGTTCTTGAAAATGGTGAGGAGTTGAAAGGCTTTTCTTTTGGTGCAGAACACTCTACTTCTGGAGAGGTTGTTTTTAATACAGGTATGGTTGGCTATCCTGAGTCATTGACTGACCCAAGCTATAAAGGACAGATTTTAGTTCTGACTTACCCTTTAATTGGAAATTATGGTGTTCCTGGAAAAGAAATTGAGAATAACATACTAAAAAACTTTGAATCCGATAAGATACAAACTCAAGGTTTAATTGTTTCAGATTACTCTTTTGAATATTCGCATTGGAATGCAAAAAAAAGTCTTTCAGAGTGGTTGAAGGAAGAGAACATTCCAGCGATTTACGGTGTTGATACAAGAAAGTTGACTAAAATATTAAGAGAAAGGGGTACAATGTTAGGTAAGATTATTTTTGATAATCAAAATATTGGGTTTTATGATCCAAATATTGTTGATATTGTAAAAGAGGTTACAATTAAAGAACCAATAGTATATAATGAAAAAAAACAAAATAAGAAAATCGTAGTCATTGACTGTGGGGTTAAAAATAATATCATAAGAAATCTAATTAAAAGAGACTTAACAGTAATTAGAGTACCTTACGACTACGATTTTTTTAAATTAGATTTTAATGGAATTGTAATAAGTAATGGACCAGGGGATCCAAAAATGTACAAAAAAACAATTTATAACATAGGCAGAGTAATAGAACAGGACATTCCAACATTTGGAATTTGCTTAGGCAACCAGATTTTGGCGCTTGCAGCAGGTGGTGATACTTACAAGCTAAAGTATGGACATCGCTCTCAAAATCAACCATGCATACTTAATAAAACAAAAAGGTGCTTTATAACTACTCAAAATCATGGCTTTGCTGTAGACATAAAATCATTAAGTAATGAATGGCAGGAATTTTTTGTAAATGCAAATGATGGAACAAATGAAGGCATCAGACACAAGACAAAGCCGTTTATGTCGGTTCAATGGCATCCAGAGCATAGCCCTGGACCGAGAGATACTAACTTCCTATTTGACGAATTTGTGAAGATGATGAAATGAAAGCGCTAATAATTGACTATAATGGGCCAATTGTTTATGCTAGAGATTTTTATATAGAAAGAAGCAAAAGAGTAGCTGGACTTTTTGGGGTGCAATGGAGAGAAGAATTACTTTATGCATGGAAACCTCATTACATTGACGTTACTTCTGGTCAAATAACTTTAAAAGTATATTACAGAAGAGTTGCAAGAGCATTTGGGGTAAAAGATGTACTTGATGGTAAAATTAAAGAAATAGACAAACAATTCGTTAAACTAGAGCAATTAGCAGACATAAATATTCCGTATTATCTTAGCGAATTAAGAAGACAATTTGGGCCTCTGCTTAAGATGGCAGTACTTTCTAACTATGTTACTAGCTGGGTATTGCAAGCTCTGACTAACTTTGACATAAGAAGATATTTTGATAAAGTGATTGTATCAGATGGTATAAGTGTGAGGAAACCAGACATACTAGCTTATGAGAAAGCAGTTGAAAGTTTAAGCTCTGAACCTCATAGATGTTTATATTTAGGGGATACAGTAGCGGACCTTGATGCTGCAAATAAAATTAGAATGTCAGTTGTTTTTATAGAAGGTGAAGAAATTGATTCCAAAGAGTATCTCAAGATAAATAATCTTAGAGAGCTTGCGGATTTGTTAAGAGAATGAATAAGCCTAAAAAGGTGTTGGTTCTTGGATCTGGCTCATTAAAGATAGGCGAAGCAGGCGAATTTGATTACTCCGGCTCGCAATGCCTCAAAGCCTTAAGAGAGGAAAGGATTGAAACAGTTTTAGTTAATCCAAATATTGCGACAATTCAAACAAGCGAAGGCATGGCTGACAAAATCTATTTTCTTCCAGTTACACCTTATTTTGTTGAAAAAGTGATTGATAAAGAAAGACCGGATGGAATAATGCTTTCTTTTGGTGGGCAAACAGCGCTAAATTGTGGTGTAGCTTTAGCTGATTCTAAGGTTTTTGAAAAACATAATGTAAAAATACTCGGTACCAGAATTGATGCAATCAAAAATACAGAAGACAGGGAATTATTTGTCAAAAAACTTACAGAAATAAATTTGAAGGTGCCGGAAAGTGAAGCTGTTACTAATGTAGAAGACGCAATTAAGGTTGCAAGAAAATTAAAGTATCCAATTATGCTAAGAGTTGCATATGCATTAGGAGGTCAAGGCTCTGGTATTGCATTAAATGAAGATGAATTAAAGGAAAAAGCAAAACGTAGCTTTGCTTTTTCCTCCCAACTTCTTGTTGAAAAATATCTTGGTGGATGGAAAGAAATAGAATACGAGGTTGTGAGAGATGCTTATGACAACTGCATTACAGTCTGCAATATGGAAAACTTTGACCCTATGGGAATACACACAGGAGAAAGCATTGTTGTTGCTCCTTCACAAACGTTAACAAATTCTGAATATCACAAGCTGAGAGAAATCTCAATAAAAGTAATACGCCACCTTGGAGTTGTTGGAGAATGTAACATCCAGTTTGCTCTAGAGCCGAATTCAGAGGATTATAGAATAATTGAAGTGAATGCAAGGCTTTCAAGAAGCTCTGCATTGGCGTCAAAAGCAACAGGCTATCCCTTAGCTTTTGTTGCTACAAAGCTTGCTTTAGGTTACTCATTAACTGAGTTAGAAAATGCAATAACAAAAGTAACAAAGAGCTGTTTTGAGCCAGCTTTAGATTACATTGTTGTTAAAATTCCAAGATGGGATCTACAAAAATTTAGGAATGTAAGCTTTGAGATTGGAAGTGAGATGAAAAGTGTTGGTGAGGTTATGGCAATAGGCAGAAAATTTGAAGAGGTAATTCAAAAAGCAATAAGAATGTTAAACATTAATCTGCATGGTTTAGTTGGTAATAATTTAAAATTTAATGAAATTGAAAAAGAACTAAAGACACCAACAGATAAAAGATTGCTTGCAATTGTAGAAGCAATCAAGAGAAATATCTCTCTAGACAGGATTCATCAATTAACAAAAATAGATAAATGGTTCTTATACAAAATCAGAAATGTCATTGAAGTTGAAAGCAAATTATCAATGCATAGCATTGATAATTTGCCAAAAGACTTACTTAAATTAGCAAAACAGCTCGGCTTTTCTGATTTTCAAATCGCAAAAATATTACACACAGAAGTAAAACAAAACTATATGGAGGAAAAATTACTAGAAGTTAGGAAATTAAGAAAAAAACATAACATAATTCCATTTGTAAAACAAATCGATACATTAGCAGCAGAATATCCTGCAAAAACAAATTATCTCTACCTTACTTACAATGGCGAAGAAGATGATATAATATTTAACAATGATATTAGTGAAAAAATGACTTCTTCAGAGAAGTCATTTTTTCAAAGTGTAATTGTTCTTGGTTCAGGTGCTTACAGAATTGGAAGTTCTGTAGAGTTTGATTGGTGCTGTGTAAATTCCATTTTCACTTTAAATAAATTAGGATATTCAACGATAATGATTAACTACAATCCAGAAACTGTAAGCACTGACTATGATGTTTGTGACAAGCTTTATTTTGAGGAATTAAGTTTTGAAAGGATACTTGATATTTATGAAAAAGAATCCCCAATTGGTATAATTATTTCGATGGGAGGTCAAATCCCAAATAATCTTGCAATGCGTTTGCATAGGCAGAATATAAATATCTTAGGAACATCACCTTTGAGCATTGATAATGCGGAAGACAGGCACAAGTTTTCAGCTCTGCTTGATACCTTAAATATCGACCAACCACAATGGATAGAAGCAAAATCAATTGAAGATGCACATAAATTTGCTGAGAAAGTTGGGTACCCAATTCTGATAAGGCCTTCGTATGTATTAAGCGGAGCTGCAATGAGCATTGCAGTTGACAAAAAAGAACTAGGGCGTTATCTGCTTAAGGCGGCAGATGTATCGAAAGAGCATCCTGTTGTAATAAGCAAATTCATAACTGATGCGAAGGAGATTGAGATAGATGCAGTTGCTCAAAATGGCGATGTCGTAATTTATGCAATTTCAGAACATATAGAAAATGCTGGTGTTCATAGCGGAGATGCAACAATAGTTTTACCCCCTCAATACACCTATTTGGAAACTGTTAGAAAAATTAAGGATATAACAAAAAAGATAGCAAAAGCACTAAAAGTCACTGGTGCCTTTAATATACAGTTTATTGCAAAGGCAAATGAAATCAAGGTCATAGAATGCAATTTAAGAGCGTCAAGAAGCTTTCCATTTGTTTCAAAGGTCACAAAATACAATTTTATTGATATTGCTGTGAGAGCTATGCTCGGCTATGATGTAAGGGGTAAATATAACACACTTGATTTGGATTATGTTGGAGTAAAAGCACCACAATTTTCATTTTCCAGACTACATGGCGCAGATCCTGTCTTAAGTGTTGAGATGGCGTCAACTGGGGAGGTTGCCTGCTTAGGAAAAGATATTGATGAGGCATTTCTTAAATCTTTGCTTTCAGTAGGGTTTATTGTGCCAAAGTCAAATGTGCTCTTGTCTACAGGGCCTATTAAGAGTAAAGCTTATTTGCTTGAAAGTATTAGAAAATTATCAGAAATGGGTTTTAAGCTTTATTCAACAAAAGGAACTGCAAAATTCCTTAAAGAAAATGGCATTAAGACAAAGATTTTGCATTGGCCTCTTGACAAGAATGAGCCTAATGCATTAACTTATCTTCAGGAAGGAAAGATTGATTTGGTTATCAATATACCAAAAAGCCTTGAAGAAGAAGAGCTTACAAATGATTACTTAATAAGAAGGAAGGCTGTTGATTTCAATATTCCATTACTAACAAATGCACAGATTACTAAGCTTTTTATAGAATCTATTTATAAGAAAAAGATTGAAGATTTGGAGATAAAAAGCTGGGAGGAGTATTAATTTGCTACTAGATAAAAATAACCAATTTTTACCAAAAACTTTAAGTATAAGTAATACTTTTAGTATTACTAATTAAGATGTACAAGACAAAAATAACCAAAAAAGGACAGATTACTGTGCCAAATGAGTACAGGGAAAAACTTGACTTGAGCAGAGGCTCTGTTGTAGAAGTAGGATTAAGGAATAAACAAATTCTTATTCAAAAGCCAAAGTCTGATTTAGAAGACCTTTTTGGTGCGTGGTCGGACGTTACAGACAAGCAGGTAAAGCAAATTAAATCTATTTGGCGCGGTTGGAATGAAAAAAATATTCGTAGACTCTGATTATGTAATCAACTATCTAAGGGGTCGCACCTATACCCAAGATATAATAAAGAAAATTAAAAATAAGGAATTAGAAGCATATATCTCTGTTGTTACATTATTTGAGTTATATGTTGGAGCTTTATTGTCAATTAACCCAAAAAAAAGATTTGAGGATGTGGAAATTCTATTAAATTGGTTTAACATCATCGAAATCAATAAAGAAATAATGCTTATCGCAGCTAAAATTCATGTAGAATTAAGAAAAAAGGGCTTTATGCTGGAAATCCAAGATGTTCTTATTGGTGCAACCGCTATTTCAATGAATATAGGACTATTAACCAACAACAAAAAACATTTTGAGAAAATTAATGGCTTACAACTTCTATAAAGATTTTATATAATGCCCCTAATTATTTGTTTTTTTTATTTTAAGATTCTCCCATTCTTTCTGCTCCAAAGCAACAAATCCAGTTCATCCATATCAATTCCGATATTATCTGAGAAGCCTTTAAATTTTTCTTCAATCTCCAAATATTCCTTTTTATTTTTTGGTCTATCATTTGTTTTTAAAATACCAAATTCATGTAAAGAATTTATTATGTGTTTGTCTAAGATTGCATAACCTCTAAACCCAATGTTTCTTAAGAAATGTGATGCCTCTTTCATTCCAATACCCTTTATCTCTTTATTTAATGCAAAAAAATCTCTTAACTCATCTCTATTTTCAAAAGAATTTATTTCAGTTTTTAACCGGAAATTTAATGAGTTCTTCAAATAATTTCTCGTATGAACAATAAATTCTGGCCTTAAATTGTTGAATCTATAAATTCCCTCTAATCTTCTTGTCATATCATCTGCAGTTCCATTGATTAGAACATTTCTAACAGCATCAACTGCTTTTAACCCCATTTCAGCGCTTGTATTTGCTGTGAAGATGCAGAAAGCAAGCTCTTCAAATAAGCGATAATCATCGCTAGTTTCTACAGGCAATAATTTCAATTCTCCATTGTAATAAAACCAAGAATAAGGCTCATGAAAGAATTTTTCAAATTGCTGCAATCTTTCTTTTATTTTATATTTTTTGTTATTGTATTCAATTATTAATTTTTCTATCGAGTCCATAAGTAATGTATGGTTACAATGGTTTATATAATTTTTCTTCTATACCCATATTTTCTAAAAATTTTTATTATTCTTCATCAAATAATAAAATATTACCGTGCCTCCTAATACGATAACTGCAGATGAAACAAAAACAAATGTTAAGCTTGTTGTCAACATAATTAAGCCAGCCACTATTGGACCAATGCCACCTCCAATGCCAAATGCGGTATTAAAGATTCCCATAACAGAGCCCATGCCCAGTTTTTTCCCTAGTTGTGCAGTTATTGCACTTCCAGCAGGTATTGATATTGCTGAACCCAAACCCATTAGCAGATTCAACAAGAGCAATGTATAAAAACCCATCGCTAAAGGCATTAGTGCAAGTGCAATAAGAATCATTAGGCTACCTATAATTGTCATGACAATTTTATCTTTTTTATCTGCAATAATCCCAAAATGCCTTTGAAGCAAAGAAGAAACAAGCAGATTTGAAGTTACAATAAAACCTATTTGAAATACGCTAATATTAATACGTTCTGCAACAAGAGGTAAAAATCCCATTAGGGCTGATATACCATATGAATTAGTAGCTCTAAAAATAAACATAGCCTGCATTGTTTTATCCTTTAATATATCTTTAAATGGCAAGGGATTTATGTTTTTATGAGCGTTTATCTCTGGCAGCATGAAAATAAGCATTATCAAAGATAAAAGGCTTATTGCTCCCATTGTATAGAATGCCGCATTCATGTGCCATATGCCATGCAAGGTACCTCCTATTATAGGCCCCAATGCCAATCCCATAAAAAATGAGATTGTAAAAGTGCCAAGATACTTGCCTTCCTGATTTTTTGGCGAGATATCTCCAATATAGGCCATTGCAATAGGCAAAACCATTGCAGATGCCAACCCATGAAAGAATCTTACTATTATCAATGACTTTGCTGTTGTGGCAGCTGCATAAAAGAATGACAAGATTGTATATCCCACTAATCCAAAAAGCATAATATTTTTTCTTCCTTTGAAATCAGAAAATCTTCCAATGAATGGTGTGAATAATGCTCTAGATAAAGTGAATGAACCAAAAATTAATCCAATCATCAATCCATTTGCACCAAGACTTTCAGCATAAATTGCCATAAATGGCTCTATTATGCCTACACCAAGCATTGTTGCAAATACTGCAATGAATAAAACTGTGAATATACGCTTTTCCATTTGAATCTCTATTCCAAATCAATCATTATACACTTAAGAAACATTTTGCAAGCAGTGGTTTATGGTCTGATATGTAATAATCCAAAACAAATTCTTGTGCATCCAGATTTTTCACAAAAAACCAATCTAACTTTAGTTTAAATAATTCCCATCGTGTATAGGGCAAAACCCATGTATTTTTGGTAATATTTCCAATTTCTTTGAACCCTTTTTCTTCTGCTTTTTTCGCAAAAATAAATCTTTCATCTTTTTCAAAAT
>CAZGEW010000060.1:0-8959 GCA_964524225.1 uncultured Methanosarcinales archaeon
AGAAGTTTTTCCCACGTATCAAACTCTTTTGTAGATAAAACACGCGCCATGCAGAATGTATCTCCTTACTTGAATTTAAAGGTTGCGAAAACTTGTTTTCGAAACTTCCGAAAATCTCGACGATTTTCGATAGTTTTGCCAAATGTTTGTATAATTCAGAGAATTATGCGAAATGTCGGAAATTTTCATCATCTATTTTCATTTGTAAAAATTTCCGAGCATGCTCAAAAATTCCTCAATGTATTCGTAAATTGGAATTTTTGACAGGGCAAAGGGATAAGGGGACTTGAGTGTAAATAAATCGTGGCTATTAGACGAACTTGATTTCAACTTAAATTGAAATTATGAGAAGATTTAAATAGAAGATCAATTTTTATTTAATTATGAAAACAAATTTTGTGATGTTGATTTTAGTTTTAGCCATCATATTTGTTAGTGGTTGTACAAAAACAATAACTACTAAGATTAGAGCTGCTCCGCATGATAGTATCACTATGGAAGCAACTGTGTTAACTTTAGCTAAGACTGACAGTTGCCTCAAAAATGAAGAAGTTTGTTCTACAGATACAGTTCCTCGTGATTATGCTAAAATTAGGATTAATAAAATTGTAAATTATAATCAAAATTCTGAAGTTAAATATAATTCGTTAGAAGAAGGACAGGAAGTAGATGTAAGATTTATATATAGTGCCAGACCAGCAAAACTTAGGTGCATGAGTTTACCACCAGAACAGCAAGGAAGTTCAAGCGAAGAACAATCGAACGAGAAACGTGTTCCACAAAAACTCACAGATTCAGAAATAGAAAAATTGAATTCAGTTCCTAAGGAGAATGGCTTCTACATTTATACATATTACACCGCACAGTGCCCTGAAGAAAAAGTTCTAGTTGGTGTATCAGAGGGTAACAAAATTCGCTTTACTTTAGAATATTCGGGAGATCTTGGAAATTTACATGTTAAAGATTATGAAGTAGTTTCTTAGGTTTGTTCAACGTAAACCCAAACGTTAATTGGGCGGTGGGTGGGGACGGCAGGGCTGGTGGATTGATTTTTTAGTTTTAGTTAATGGCAAAAGTGTAATTAATGCAAAAACATTAAGTTTTGAACATAAAATCTTACTTCCAGCATAAAAAGATAATGTTTTATTGTAATAAATCTCTCAAACCCTTATCAGTTGGTTAATTCTTTCGTGGAAAAGAAAGTCAAATATAAAAATGCACAAAAAATGTTTGCCTAACAACCTTTAAATACAATTATATTTCCTATTTAAACTGTGATGAAATCTGTTATAACCAAGCTTATTGACTTTGTAAAAAACCATTTTTACATCTTTCTATTACTATTACTCTCATTGATATTTTTCAACAATATAATTAGCTCTACAAAGGTTATGAACAATTTGCACTACATAAGTGATGTTACTTTCTATTCCAACAATATAAAAGATGCATTAAAGCAAGGAACATTGCCTTTATGGACCCCTTATTACTACAGTGGCAGACCTTTATATTCACAGCCAGAGTATTACTTTATTGATCTTAATTTATTGCTTATATTGCTTACAGACAATATAGTATTGTCAATGAATTTAAGTGTAATAGTTTATTTATTTCTCGCGGGACTAGGCATGTATCTTCTTCTATTATTTTTAACTGAGAATAAAAAAGCTGCATTTATTTCTGCAATAATATACATGTTTAATGGGTTTGTACACACATTTGTTGTGCCCGGCAACATAATGATAATTGAAGGCTATTCTTTAATTCCATTTATATTCCTTTTTACAGTAAGAGCATTAAAAAATAAAGACTTCATTTTTAATTCTATATTGGCTGGGATTTTTACAGCATTGTTAATATCTGTTGGCGGTGTTATTTTTATTCCATACATAATTTTGCTAATTGCAGTTTATGCCATTATATACGTCATTGATAAAAATCCTTTAAATAAAATAGTAAAGTTAATTATGGTAGGAATTTTAATTTTTGCAATAGGCTTTGGGGTGTCTGCAATAAAACTTCTACCCGGAATAGAGTTTGTAAAGCTTTCAAATAGGGGAGTCGGCATTCCTTACCAAGAATATCTAGGTGAGCCAATAAAGATAAAAAATTTTGGATATGCATTTATGTCAAATGTTTTTTTAAAAGGGGAGCATATCTCAACAGCAATAGGTTTTTTGGGCTTCTTACTTTTAATTTTTGGTCTAAAGAGAATCAAGAATAAAATAGTGTTATTTTCTAGCATTGTGATTTTACTTTCTTTGCTTTTGTCTCATGAAACATTTTTGACTAAATTATTTTATAATTTTCCTGTCTTTAACCAAGTAAGGCATGTTGAAAGATCAATTTTCATGTTTGCGTTTGCTGCTTCTTTGTTGGCAGGGTTTGGATTCATAGCAATAGAAGTTCTTGCCGATAAATACAAAAAAATCAGCAAAAATATTCTGTTTTTAATAATTATTGTTCTATTAATCCTTGAATTATTTGTATTGCAACCATTTCCGAAATCGGCTAATGTTTGGAAAGCTAGCGATATTCCGGTCTTAGATTACATAAGCAAAGACAACTCTAAATTTAGAATAATAAATCTAGCATTGAGTGATTTGATTGGCGCTTCTGGTTATAACTATTACTCACAATTAGGCATAGACGATGTAAAGGGTGGCGGTGGTATTTGGTTTAACGATTACATAAGCTTCCTTACAATAGCTCAATATGCACCAGCAAAATTATGGGGCATTTTAAATGTAAAATATATTATCCATAATCAAAATATTAGCTTAGAAGGATTGAGCTTTATAGGAAAATTTAAGGAATGCACAGAAAATTGTGAAGTCGGTAATGCCTTTGGACCTTATCTTTACAAAAATGAGAAATTCCTTCCTAGATATTATATAGCGCCGAATAGCGCCTTAATTGTTGGTGATGTATCAAAAGCAAAGCAGCTTATCTACAGCTTAATTTTGCAGAATTTTGAACCAAAAAATATTGTTTTTATACAAGGCACAAAAATAAATGACTACAGCTTAGATTTCCTCACAAAATTTAATTATATATTCTTAGTTAATGATGCTGTTGACTCATCAAATTTATATAAATTAAGAAATTATAAATCTCAAGGCGGCATAATAATCCCCGATATTTTAAATGAAAAAAGCTCAATCTCAAATGAGGATTTAGCTTTAATACTTAATTCTACAAAAGGTTCTTTGAAAGAAATAGAAATCGATAAGTTTTCACATAATAAAGTGACACTTGACTTGGATAGAGAAAAAGGTTGGCTCGTTGCATCTGAAAGATTTGCTTATTTCCCTGGATGGACAGCAAGTATAAATGGAAATAAAGCTGAGATATTTCAAGCCAATAATGCTGTTAGCGCTGTTTATATAGATGAGCAAAAAGGAAGGTTGGTTTTTGAATACAAACCAAGCTCGTACAAAAAAGGAAAATTAATATCTTGGGTATCTTTTATCATCATTTTTATCTATATAACATACTATATTTATGCCAAAAATTACAACTCAAAGCTGTAATTTTTGGCTGGTTATGGTGATAAAAATAAAGCTTGATATAGAAAAGTTGTTGCTAGTAGTATTTTTCACTCTTCTGTTATTTATCGGTCCAGGTAGTTTGTTTGGGTACAAAATTAAGCATGATTTTCCATTTGGTTACTTAGCATCAGATGCTTTCCAGCATCAAGTAAGGGCAGAAGCAATAAAAGATGCAGGCAATTTTAGATATGAAGCACCTTACATCTCAAAAGGCTTTGAAAAGGTGGTTGGAAGATACCCACCTGTTTTATATCATTTATCTGTAATTTTATCTTACACAGCTGGATTAGAAGTATATGATTCAATTTATCTTTTGACATTATTCTTCTCTATTATAGCTGTGTTAATAATGTATTTAATAATAAAAGATTTTAATAAAAATGTTGCATTAATTTCATTACCTATGTCAATTTTGATATTTATACGACCAATAGTTACAAGTTTTACATGGGGTCACTGGCCATCATTGTTTTCTCAAATGTTTCTTATTGCATTTTTCTGGTGCGTTATGAAAATTGATTTATCAAAGTCTCATCTGCCTATCTCAGCTTTTTTTGCATCAATTGTAATGACTCACACATCAGAAGCTATTTTTGCAGTTGGTTTTCTTGTAGTATTCTTTGCAATAAGATTTATCAACAAAAATTTAAAACTGAGTGAAGTCAAAAGTGTATTAATTGCTTTTCTTATCTCTTTTATTGTTTCACTTTATTATTTAATAATATTTAAAGACACCTTAGCAAAAGTAGAAACATACAAATTTATTATAGAATCAGTATGGCAAGGGAATCCTGGCTTCTACCTAATCAATTTTGGTGCATTGCTAGTATTTATTATACTTGGTGCTTTGTTTTCATTATTCAAGATAAAAGATATACATACCTCGTTTATCTTAGCATTTGCAATGCTAACAGGAGGCTTTCTAAATTACATTGGCTTTGGTCTTAGGTCATTTCAGCTAAGATTTTTCTGGCCGATCTATTTATCAGTATTTTTTGGATTTGGTGTTTATATGATTCTTAAGTTTGTTATTAAAAGATGGAATATAGTTTATACAGCTCTACTACTCGTCATTTTTTCTACATTATTAATAGGAGCAATAAAAATACCTTTATTTCCGCAATACACTAAACTCACTTCACAAGGTATTATGGATATTTATCATTGGTCTGCACTGCAATGGCTAAGTAAAAATACTGAAGCAAATGCAAAAATTTATTTTTTCTTTGGAGACATCTATAGCCAAGATGCTCTGCTTAGAAACTCCAAAATGGTTCATTATCAAGTTGAGCCTGATGATTTTTTAAAGGCAATTCAAGAAAGAAAAATAAAGAGAAGCTATATAAGTGAATTACCTGGCGACAGTGGCGGTTCTTTAGCAGTAAGAACAGGTTGGTTTAGCCTTAAGGATATTAGTGCAGATAAGCCTCATGAATTTTTTGTAGGTCTACAAGACATTTGCAAATTTAATTATATTGTCTTTGATAAGCCTAAAGATGATAGGGATATCAAGGTTTATAATATGATTATTTTATCGGAGTTACTAAAAAAAGATTTTATTACTAAAGTTTTAGATAATAAAGTATTAATTATAGTAAAAAATAATAAAATTGGAGCTGATTGCATTGAAGAAGGAAGTTTTTGACATAATAAAAAAAGAACTCCAATATATTGGAGTTCTTTTTTTCATAAGTTTAATAGTATTTAAGATTGCATTTTTTAATGAAGATTTAATTATTTTAGCAAGGACTACTTTATCTTTATTTTGGATTTTTGCTTTGCCAGGCTATTTTTTGATGTTGTATTGGAAAGAAAAGCTTGTTTTTATGGAACGATTTATTATTGGGATTGCTTTGTCTGCAGCAATAATCGGAATTTCTAGCTATTATATTGGTATTATTGGCTTGAATATAAAATATCATACAGCTTTATTGCCAATATTATTAATTTTGGTTGGGTTGAGTATAAATCTAAAACGTAGATAAAATTAAATTTTTGACTTCGTTGAAGACTTATATTTTTTAATCACAAAAGCTAAAATAATCAAAGCAATAAAAGTAATCAAGATTGCTATTCTAAAAGATATTATCAATCCAAAGATATAAACTAAAGAAGGAAACAAAGTAATTCCAAGCAAAATTGAAAAAACAATCTTTTCTCCTTCATCAAGTTTAAAATTATTAATTATAAGATAAATTGGCAGTGAAATAAAAAAAATCCCTAAAACAAGCCTTGCACCAGCAATTCCGAACAATACAAAGAAAAATATTGCAATTGCTAGTGCTACTATTGATACAAATATTAAAAATCCTTTTAGATTATCTAGTTTCAAGTTTATACACCATTATATTATTTTTATTATAAACTAAAGTATGATTAGCTAAGCTGTTTTTCTCGAATTCTTGCATATTGTTAAAAGTTTCTCTATCATTTAAAGCTCCTAACATTGTATAATCGAGCATAATGTACCACTTCAGAGATTTAAGTACACTTTCCTTATCTTCCCAAAGATAATAAAATCTATTGACATGTTGTGCAATAGCAGCAGACCATCTTATTTTTCTTGATGAAGCATCTAAGAAGTTAGATTGATGAGGAATACCTAAAACAGATATATTATAATCTTGCGGTACATTTTCAAGAATCCATTCAGCAGCTTCATATTGCTCAGGGCTTAGCGTTGTAAGAAAATCATTATAAGTATTCTTGTTTAACATTTTTGATGCACTTGCCATATTGATTGATAATGCTAAATAAACAAAAATTGCCACAACTAAATATTTGAGGTACTTGTTGTAATTTGATGGTAACTTTATAATTGATCCAACATAAGTAGCGCCTATTGCAGTTAAAGGTGCAAATATATGCGCAGAAGCTGATAATGACCTGTGTAAAAAAGATACCTTGCCTATTAAATCTCTGTGAAGAACAAGATAAAGGCTTATAAGCCATGCTACTAAAAATAAATCCCTTTCTTCCCTTCTTAACACCAAAAATAATATACCAAAGAACAAAAATGGTAATGTCCACAAGCCATGCATCTCTCTAAAAGAGAAGTACCATGCAGGCACACTACCAACATAGTCTCTTGGGTTTAAGGACCACTGAAATAAACTCATAAAGTTTATTGACTTCTCGCTTTGTTCAGCAGCTTTTTTATTGAAAAGTTGAGGAAAAATGTTGAATATCTGATATGGAAAAGAGATAAAAATTATTAGAAATATAATTACAGCTACAGTAGAATGCTTCAAATTAAATACTAACTTCTTTTGTTTGATAAACAGGGTAATGTAAAGAACAATTAATCCAATAATCGAGTGGAAAAAAACAAGGGGGTGAACAAGTAAATTTATACCAAGAAACAAGGCTGTAAAATACAAATAAATTGGTTTATTGCCTTCATTTGAAAAAGATATAAAATATTTATAAAAGCAGTACAAAATTATAGGTATAAATGCATATGCAAATCTTTCAGGCCATTGCCCCCATAGGTATGGCATGAAGTCTCTTGGTGAAAATATTATCAACAAAGAGGACAAAATTGCAGGCAAAAAACCGAATAAGGAATTAATAACAAAATAAATACTTATAATTATAAAAGTTGCCATAATTGTATTTAACAAGAATATAGGCACTACTCTTTCTCCTCCTAAAATTTCACCTACTGCTAAAGCTGAATGAAATGTTGGTGCATACCACAATGTATGAGGCTTAAACTTATTATCTAAGCCGTATCTTATATCAATATAATCAGGCAAATAAACTATTGACTTGTCATTATATGCCATATAGTCCCCTAGCTCAAAGTGAGAAATAGCATCAAACTCACCATAAGGCAATTTTCTTTGCAATGGCTGTGACCAAAAATATATAGCAAAGAGGCAAATCACTATAAATACCAATGTTTGAACATAATTTTTATTTAATTTCATAGGCATAGTTAAATAACTAACTTTATAAATATTTATCTGGAGCAAATAAAAAGCTTTAAAATTGGTTATAAATTAATTTAGATAATGGATATAATTATAATAAAGCTTGGTGCAATAGGAGATGTAATTAGAACAACTTCTATACTTCAAGGGTTAAAGGCAAAGTACAAGAATTGCAAAATCGACTGGGTAACGAAAAAAGAGTCTTTTGATATTTTGAGTAACAACAAATTAATTAACAACATTTATTTAATCAATAAGAATACAAAAAAAGTATTAGAAGATAAAACTTATGATTTAGTGATTTCTTTAGATGATGATTACGAAGCCTGTGAGTTGGCTTCTAGCATTAATTCTAAAAGGATTATAGGGGCATACGTAAAAAATAACTTTATAACCTATACAAAAGACTCGTCCTTATGGTTTGATATGGGCTTGCTTTCAAAATTTGGAAAGAAAAAAGCAGATATTTTAAAAGCCAAGAATAAAAGGACATACCAAGAAATAATGTATAAAATGCTCGATTTGGATTATAAAAAACAAGAACCAATATTGGTCATAGATAAAAAATCATTGGATTTTTCAAAAAAATTTTCTCAAAAAAATAATATTAAAAAATCCGATACGATTATTGGAATAAATACAGGTGCAGGGGGCAGATGGGAAGACAAAAAACTAAGCATAGAGAAGTCAGCAGAGATAATTGATAAATTAAACAATAAAATAAAAAATATTAAAATAATCCTTTTTGGCGGTCCAGAAGAAAAAGAAAGGAATGAAAAAATAAAGATATTAGTTAAAACAAAAGTTATTGACGCTGGTTGTGATAATTCTTTAATGGAGTTTGCATCATTAGTTAATTTATGCAATGTTCTTGTAACTAGCGATAGCTTAGCGCTTCATATTGGAGTAGCTTTGAAGAAAAAGATTGTGGTATTTTTTTACGTCACCAGCAACAAAGAAATAGAACTATATTCTAGAGGAATAAAAATCATTGGTAAAGGAAAGGATTACTGTTCTTATAAACCTAAATGTGATTACCCTCCTGAATGGGATATTAATGGGATTGTTAATGCTGTTGAGAATTTAATTAAATAATTTTTATCTTTTCTTTGGTTTCTTGTGTATAAATTTATACCCAAAAATTCCTACTGCTGCTACTATAATTACTAATATCCCTATAACCATCTCTCTTACAGCCTTGGGATTAGAAAATAATTGGTTTATTACCCCTCCAGTAATTGGAGCTAAACTTTCATTAGCTTGAGGAATTTGAGCGGTTGATTCATTTGCTTTTGTCTCTTCAGATTCTTGCGATTCAGTTGCTGCTGTAGATATTTGCTCTTGAATTTGACATCTCTGTGCAGTTTGTGGTGCATTGTTTATTGTTGGGCATTGTATGCTTTGAACATGCTGAGGAACAGATACAAAATTGCATTGTCTTGTTTGCCATACGCCATCACAAGCAGTCCATTC
>CAZGEW010000061.1:0-8455 GCA_964524225.1 uncultured Methanosarcinales archaeon
TTTTTTTTTTTTTTTCCTCTAAATATGCAATTATCTTAAAAAAAATATTAACCCCCTCGAAAGAAGAATTAATTAAAGAAATAGGAGCAATCGCATTAGAGGGCAGAAAAAGGGCAGAAAAGTTAGGTATCAAAGAAAGTGACGTTGCTGAAATGGTTCAAAGAGTAAGAAAATCAAAGAGATAAAAATGAAAGTCACTGTAGATACAAATTTTCTTATTTCAGCTACTCAATGGGACTACAGCGTTGCACATAAATTATTGAAGAATTTTATTCTTTCAGATGCTGAAATCTTTACAACGCAGGATATTTTGGATGAGACAATCGAAGTGCTTAAAAGAGATTTTGAATACAGCAAAGATGAAGCTAAAAATATTATTGAAAAAATATTGCTTTTTGCAAAGCTTATAGAACCGAAACAAAAAGTAGAAATAATAAAAGATGATCCTGACGATAATAAAGTAATAGAATGTGCGATTGAATCTTCTTCTAATTATATAATAAGTTATGACAGGCATTTATTAAAATTGAAAGAGTATAAAGGAATTAAGATAATAACCCCTGAAGAATTCAATAAAATATGTAACTGAGTTTTCTCGCCCCTAACTACTACTACGACTAACGGTTTTCTCGCCTTAATGTACGTTCTTGATGTACCGCTTCGCTTATTTGAATGAACACTAGCCCAAAAATTTAGTAGGAAGAATTTTATAACTCATTCCAATCAGCAAAATCCCTATTTTTAGTTTGTTCCTTAGCTTTCTTATAAGAATCCATAAACTCTTTGTTGGACATAAGTTCTAGAGATTCGACTATTGAATCAAATTCTTCTTTAACTCTTATAAGGTCTCTTATTGCTTGTTTATTTATTGTTATTGTTTCGGCCATTTGTTCACCTATAAATTTTAATGACTCCGCTCTATATAAACGTTTCGGATGGGCAATTCGATATGTTATTCTTCTTTCACTTCTCTTCCTTCTAACGCCCATGCCTTCAACTTCTCATACTTTTGATTACCACATAGCTTCTTGCCTGTTTTCTCATTGTAGAAAAGAGGTATCCCGCCACAAAAAATAGAGCCATCCGGATTCTTATCTATGCTTTCAAGAAATGCTGCATTCTCTGCATTGTGCCATACTTCGAGCATCTCAATTTTAAGCCCTGTCTCCTTTTCAAGTTGCTCAACTAAAGGGTACATTTCCTTACAATGCTCACATTCAGTTCCTGAAAACATAATTAATCGGTCTTTCATTTTAAATAAGATTTTATATTTTTTAGTTTTTATTTAAAGTTTTTTATTTTATAAAAATAAGGATATATAATATCCAACAAATGAACTAATAAGCCCAATAACTATTCCTCCAAATATAGTGCCAATATTTCTTTTTACATAATAAGCAGAAACCAATAATAAAATCCAAACTAAAGATGCAAAAAAAACATAAAGCATTTCTTTATAAAATAAACTAGTAAAAACCAAAATAATAAATGACCTTGCTATATGTAAATTTGAATTTTTAATCACAAAATTAAGAATGAGAATAACAATTACAGCTATTAGCATCTGATAAACAAAAACATCATAGTTGCCAATTATTGCTCTTATCCCAACTAAAAAATAAAATGGTATACTGCCAAAAGCCAATAAATCTCGTGCAATTTCTTTAAGCCATGCTTTTTTCATTAGAAATCATCAAACATTAAGATATTTATTAAATTTACGAAACAAATCTTATTTTTGTTCCAACCATACAATATCTTTCTCAACAAAAGGAGGCGTAGAAAACAATATTATTTCAACAGGTGCATCACCAATTCTTTCCAAGCTGTGCGGAACTCCTGCTGGTATTGCAATTAATTGCCCAGCTCCAACTTCAGCAGTTACATCACCTATTGTGCCTTTAGCACGACCTTTAAAAATATATACAAAATGATTTTCTTTTGTATGCATATGCATTGGAACTTTGCCTTCAATCCTTAACAACTCAATACCTCCTGTATCAGTTTCTGCAAGAACAGTGTATTTAAAATAATCACTCTCAATATCAAGTTGTCCTAGTTTTTTTGGCACATCAAAAACTGTAGCCTGTAATGCTTTTCCTGTAACTTTCTTTGTAAGCATGCCTACATTTCCTGGTAAAAACCAACCAACAATTATGCCAATTATAAAGAAAACTACAAACCAAGTCCGTATTACCCTCCTTTTCATAATGTTTAATAACTGTAAGTGGTTATATAAATACTTTTTGGTAGTGATTAAAAAATTTTACTACTGACAAAAACAACAAAAGAGAGTCAAACAGTTAACTTATTTCTATGTCCTCTTTTCTCATGCTTCTCTCGCAATAATGGCACTTAACCTTGATAGGATCTTTCTTGATAACATAAAATTTAGTAGCTATATTTTCATTATTTGTAATACAGACCGGATTTGAGCATTTAATTACGTTATCTATTATATCTGGAGTTTTTACTTTTATTTTCTCTTTTACCTCATAATTTTTTATTATGTTAACTGTAGCATCAGGTGCAACTATAGCTATCTTATTGACTTCTTCTTGCGTTAAGCTTTTGCCGCCTACTTTTACTATGCCTTTCTTCGCTATTTTTTTGCTATGCAAGTTTGTAGCTATAGATACAATTCCTTTATGGTTCTTTAGATTGAGGATATCTACCACGCTGAAAGTTGCATCAGTTGGTATATGGTCTATTACTGTGCCTTCTTCTATAGCACTTATCTTAAGCTCCTTTTTTATGTCTTCTCTTAACCTAGTGCTGATTTTCTTAGCCTTTATTTTTTGTCTTCGTCTTTTTCTCATTTTGAGCTATTTTATCTTTCCTAGTACTAATGCAAGCAATGCCTTCCTTATAGGAATTCCATTGGCTGCTTGTTCAAAGTATGCTGCATATGGTGT
Source organism: uncultured Methanosarcinales archaeon (assembly GCA_964524225.1). GTDB lineage: Archaea > Nanobdellota > Nanobdellia > Woesearchaeales > GW2011-AR4. Next base: position 2,916 of record CAZGEW010000061.1, read on the forward strand.
ATTGTCGATACTTTTGTCGATTTCATCAACTCGTGGCAAAGGGTGCATTATTTTCAAGTCTTTTTTGACATTATGCAAGAATTCTTCATCTATCCTAAAAACCCCTTTAAATCTCTCATACTCCAATGGGTCTGGAAATCTTTCTTTTTGTATTCTAGTTACATAAAGCACATCAAGCTCTTTGCTGAATCTGGTAAGCTCATGAGTTTTATAGTATTTGATTTTCTTTTGGAATAAGTTATCAAGATAACTTTCAGTAATTTGTAATTCTTCTGGAGCTATAAAATAAAAGGTTGGATTAAAATGGCTCATCGCAATAACAAGCGAATGAACTGTTCTGCCATATTTCAAGTCACCAACAAAGCCTATATGCAAGTTTTCTATCTTGTCTTTTGTTTTTTGTATTGTAAACAAGTCAAGCATTGTTTGGGTTGGATGTTGATTGCTGCCATCACCACCATTTATTACAGGAATTGAAGCAGCTTCTGCAGCGAGCCTAGCAGAGCCTTCCAAAGGGTGTCTAATAACAATAACATCAGCATATTGCTCTGTCATCTTTATTGTGTCCCATAAGGATTCACCTTTTTGAACTGAGGTTATTGTTGCACTTGAAAAGCCAATTACCTTACCAGAGAGCTGCTCCATTGCAGAGATAAAGCTGAGCCTTGTCCTTGTAGAAGGCTCAAAGAACAAAGCAGCAAGAATTTCTCCTTTCAATAAGTTGCTCTTTGGCTTAAGCTCCATTTGTTTAACAACTTTGAGAATGTGCAAAAGCTCCTCTTTCGAGAAGTCGTTGATTGATATAATATCTCTATTTTTAAAATCCATCTTAAAATATAAGGAGGGGTTATAGTATATAAATATTATGATTGTATGTCATAAAATTACGCCTGCTCAGCAGCGCATCTTTCACAAAGCAAAGAGCCTTTTACTTTTTTCACATTCTCAACATATGCGCCACATCCTTGACATATAGCCTCATTTGGAATTACCCTATTTATTGGTTTCCTTGTTTCTTCTCTTAACTCAAATTTCTCTACAAGAAGCTCAAACAATTGAGGTTCTATTTTTAAAATATCTTTTAGAGTTAGCAGACCTATCATTTCTCCCTTCTCAACAACTGGTAAATGCCTTATATTATGATCCCTCATTATAATTAATGCATTGTATATGTCATCGTCTGAATTAATTGTTATTAGCTTTGTCTCCATAAAGTCCCTTACTTTCTTTGTTAATGGGTTAATGCCTTTTACAATAACTTTTCTTACAATGTCTTGTTCGGTAATTAGCCCTTTTGATTTTTGGTCCTCTTTAATAACTAATGCACCTACATGATTTTTGGCCATAACCTTTGCACATTCTAATAGTGTTGTTTTTGGAGTAACAAAAATAGGTTTTGTAGTCATACAATCATGAACTTTATAACCAGTTTTCATTTAACCATCAATAGAATAGGAATCTTTAAGATTTATTAATGTTTCGGAAATCTTATAGAAGTTCTCTAGAAGTATGTAAATTCTAACTAACCTTGATCTGCATACGGTCTCTTATGACAACAAAATTTTTAAACAAGCCTTTATTACGTTTTGCTTATTTTATTTTATAACATGGTAAGCTTTAAGCTATGCATTTCGGAGCCCTCTACTGGAAAAACTTTCCAAAAAGAAGTAAAGGATAATTTGGCAAGACATTTTATTGGCTTAAATATAGGGGAAACTATTAAAGGTGAAAATATAGGAGTGGATGACTACGAATTCCAAATAACTGGCGGCTCAGATTATTGTGGGTTTCCAATGAGGAAAGGAATTTTAGGTCAAAGAAAAAAAATAACAACATATGGCGGAGTTGGTTTCAGAGGCGCTGGAAAGGGTATCAAGAAAAGAAAAACAGTCTGCGGGCATAAGATACACGAAAGGATATCACAAATTAATTTAAAAGTAGTAAAAGTTGGTTCAAAAAAACTAACTGAGATATTTGAAGTTCCTGAAGAAAATAATAAAAAAATTCAACTACAAAGCAGTTGAATTTTTTTCTAATGACATGGCTAGAAAGAAGAAAGATGAAAATCCACAAGAAAATGAAATACCACAGCAACCTGTCCTTAATATTGGAATGGTTGGTCATGTTGACCATGGAAAAACAACCTTACTTGAGCGCTTAAGCGGAAAATGGACAGATACTCATTCTGAGGAGCTAAAACGTGGCATAACAATCAGGCTTGGCTATGCAGATGTTACTTTTAGGAAATGTGATAAATGCGAGGCTGCAAATGCCTACACTACAAAAGAACATTGCCAAATATGCGGAAATGCAACAAAGCCATTAAGGAAAGTAAGCTTTGTTGATGCACCCGGTCATGAGTCTTTAATGGCAACCATGTTAAGTGGCGCAACTATAATGGACGGAGCTTTGCTTTTAGTTGCTGCAAATGAGCAATGTCCACAACCTCAAACAAGAGAGCACTTAATGGCACTCCAAATAATTGGCATTAAGTATGTCATAGTTGTTCAAAACAAGGTAGACTTAGTCAACGAGGAAGAAGCTATTAAAAATTATGGGCAGATAAATGAATTTCTCAAAGGAACAGATTTTGAAAACTCTCCTATAATTCCAATCTCAGCCCAGCACAGAGTAGGCTTGAATTTTCTGATACAGGCAATTGATGAGTACATGCCTTCGCTAGTAAGAGACTCAAGCAAAAATACAATTATGCTTGTTGCCAGAAGTTTTGACATAAACAAGCCCGGCATAACCCCTGACAAATTAGTGGGAGGTGTCTTAGGTGGAAGCTTAAAGCAGGGTATACTCAAAATTAACGATATAATTGAAATAAGACCAGGCAGGACTGTAATTGAGAAAAACCAACAAGTATGGAAACCACTGACTACTAAGATAGTAAGCCTAAATTCAGGTGGTTGTAAACTAGAGTCAGTAGCACCAGGTGGTTCTATTGGTGTATTGACGTCATTAGATCCGTCAATCGTTAAGTCCGATCAGCTAACTGGTTCTGTTGTAGGCATGCCTGGAAAACTTCCACCTGTATGGAATGTGTTAACCCTTGATGTACATTTGCTACAACGCGTTGTTGGCACAAAAGAAGAGATAAATGTTGAGCCTATAAAGACTAATGAGGCGTTGATGCTAAATGTAAATTCTGCCGCTACTGTTGGAATTGTTATTGAGTTAAAGAAAAACAAAATTAGATGTAAATTGAAATTGCCTGTTTGCGCTGATATTGGTTCAAGAGTTACAATCTCTAGGAGAATTGGGAATAGGTTCAGGCTTATAGGTTACGGGGAGATACAAGAGAGCAAATAATGCATTTAAGGTTATTGCAGGGCTTTATTTGATATTTCAATCCTACACTAGTTCTCTTCAAGAAAAGAAATAATTGATGTGGGTGGCTGTTATGCTCATTTTTGAGGCAGTATATCATCAAGTTTTAAGCATTAAGCAAAGAAATGAATACTGACATTGGTATAATCCTTTTTGACATATCAAAAGTATTTTTTGAGATTAAATAAGTCTCTTTCATCTTTCCGACAACAATGCTTAAAGGCTTAACCTTGTCTGCCCATTTAACCTCAAAGCCAATTGCCTTATGCTTTGTCCTGATTAATGAATCTATTTCTGTGCTATTCTGCCAGTAAAAGACTTGCTCAGAAAAAGCTCCAGAGCTTTTACCAAATCTTAAAAGATGGGATGCTATTAAATCCTCAGCTTTTTTATGCTCCTTATCCTTAATTTCAACTAGGCACCACTCCTCAAAAATCTCATAAAGTAATGGATCAGCAAAATGCACTTTTTTGTTTTTGCCGAATTCTATAGTTAGACTATTCAAATCTAGGTAATAGCTTATTATGGCTAAAAACATTTCCTCAAATAGATGCAAATAAGAATTTACCGTTTTCGGAGATTTTATTGAGGTTTCCTTGGCAATGCCTTCCCAGCTTATGGCGCTTGGTATTTTTGTTGCGAGAATCTTTAAAATCTCCCTTGCCGTGCTTACGCTTTTATTGACTTTTACTATGTCATTTTTAATCCACCCAAGATAAACTGCTTTAACTGCTGATGATATTTTATTATGCTCAGAGTAAGAGTTTATTGCCAATGGAAAACCTCCAATTCTTAGATAAACATTCAATAGAGAATTAAGCTCATTAATGTATAAATATACCTTTGTCGCTTTTGGCTTTATTTCTTCAAATTCAAATGATGAAAGTTCTGGCAATTTTTTGTAAATTTCCGGCTTCATTACCTTAACAAATTCTCTGAAACATAGGGGATAAACAAAAAAGTCCTTGCCATTTCCCCTTCTTCCCGGGAAATATTCAGTATGCTTCATCACCTCCAAGCTAACTGAGCCTGTGATGACTACAACATCTTTCTTAAAAACTCCATCATCTATCTTGCTTTTGATGGATCTAAACCATTCTTCAGCAAATGTTATTTCATCAAGGAATATGTAAGACGAGTTTATGTTAGATTCTTCTTTAAATTCAAAATATGCAGCAAGCAGCTCATCAAGCTCTTTATAGTCTTTTAATTCATCACACCTAAAATAAAAAAGGCTTTCTGGCTCTGTTTCTCCATCCAACAACTGCTTTATTTTCAGCTTTATCAGGGTTGTTTTGCCAGCCTGTCTTGGTCCAAATACAAAATGCAAGGCAAATGGTTTAAGCTCAATTTCATTTAACATCTTAGGAAGCCACTTTATCTTTTTTTCTTCCCATCTCTTATAGTCTTCATCCTCCTTAAAATGCTCTTTCCCCTTCCACCAAGGGTTTTTAGCTATAAGTATGCTCCTCTCCATATCGGTATTAGAAATATCGGTTATTTATAAATATATCGGTGTTTAGGATACTCATAATTTGGATAATTGTTTTTGGTATTATATACTTTAAAGAGACTACTTTAATAAATGCGCTAAATTAATCCTGCATTAAAATGATTGATACAACTTTGATAGATAAGTTAAAAGTAATGGTCAGAAAAGAAAAAAAGCTGAAAGAATACAAAAGACGGCTAAGGATTAAAGGGAAATTAATTTCAAAATTATTTACTAAGTCTGGCAATATTAAGGTTACAATTAAAAAAGATGAAGATACTTATAGTTTTATAGTTATTAAAACACACAAGGAAAGGTACGCGCTTGCTGAGAAATTATCCCTGGGAAAGGCCGTTTCGATTGAGGGAATTCCAAAGTTCAGAATGACAATTTGCACAAGATTAAAGGTGATGGGGAAGGGTATTTTAGAGGGAAGGCAGGAGAGGTTGGATTGGGAGTTGTTGGAAATTAAATGAAACAACTAGTTAAACACTGAACTCTTCAAATAAACTACCTTCTGGAATATCTAACTGTAACCCTAATTCTTCATCATATTTAGCATCTACAAAAATATCTCCTAACTCTAGGGTAATCTGATTATTTTTCGTTACATGGACGCCTACTGACTCCACAGAGTGTGCTTCGAGCACTAATAGGAGTGTGTCGCAAAACCACTGCTCCACAATCCAAGACAGCAAGAATTAAATATGAG
>CAZGEW010000062.1:0-8221 GCA_964524225.1 uncultured Methanosarcinales archaeon
GAGATTTTTATAGAATGGGTTATTTATAAATGTCCCGAAGACTTATGAGACTCCTACTTTCGGAATGTCTGTAGTAGTTGTTCTTAGTGGGCTATGTGGCAAGAGAAATTAAAGTTCCTCAAGAAAGAATTGTATTGCAAGCATTAGGTATAACTTATAATACATTGAGGGATAGAGTAAGTGATGTTAGAAAACGTGTTGAATCTGTTGCTAATGAATTTTACAAATCAGTTGACGAAAACATTAGATTAGCAAATAGACTAATTCCTCAACAAGGATTAGAATTAGCTTTAGCTGAATTTAACAATGTAAATACTAGAGCTACTAGACACGCTGTGGAACAATACACAAGATTAGTTGAACAATATAGATAATTCTTGCCCTTTATACATTAATTTGAATTGAACTTCGTTCTTGATTAACGGCCGACTCAAAAACTTTGCTTACAAACCCATTGCATTCTCCTTTCAGTCGGGGCGTATAACAGGCATGCCATACGTTAAATACAATCGTTGGGAAATTTATTATTGGTAATGTCTTAATTAACGATACATTTAAATACTAGTTAATTCTCTATTTATTCTCGGTGATTTATATGAAAAAGAGACGTAAATTAGATGTATCTTGCCCAAATGAGGCGTGCAGCCTTTATGGGAAAAAAGGCATGAAAAACATTGTGAAAAGAGGTTTTAAGAAAAACGGCAACAGAAATTACACCTGTACAAACTGCGGGAGAACATTTGTACGAACAGCAGGAACAATCTTCTACAGAAGCAGAATCAAGCGAAAAGAAGCAAAGCAAATTGCAAATTTGCTTGTTGAGAAAAATGGAATACGAAGCGTGGGAAGAGTCATAGAAAGAAACAGAAACACCATTCTTAAGTTCACTGACCGTTTAGCTGATAAATGCAAGCAGGTGAATGAGTTTCTGCTCAAAGATGTTAAACTCAGTCCCATAGAAATTGATGAACTCTGGACGTTCATTAAAAAAAACAAAAGAAAGTTGAAGAAAAAGACTATCCAAACTATCAACAAGGAGATTGCTATGCTTACATCGCAATCAAAAGAGATACAAACCTCCATGTAGCTCATGCCGTTGGTAAAAGAATAGACTTGATTGCTGAACATATTGTTTGGAAATTAAGTACCATCTTGCAACTGCCCACTTTTACGTACAAATTAGAGGTTTATACTGATGGAAATAAGCAGTACATTACAGCACTGCTTACTCATTTCAGAAAGGACTGCATGATATACGGACAGCTTATCAAAAAGAAGAAAAACAAGAGATTTGTGTACAAGTTCAAAAAGAAAATCTTGGGTAATCCTGATTACAACGATATCGACACGGTCAATATTGAAAGTTATAATAGTATTCTCAGAGAACGGATTGGTTGTTTGGTGAGAAGAACAAAATGTTTCTCCAAACAGAGAAACAGATTTGAGAAACGCTTGGACATTTTTCAAGCTTATAACAATACAATGAAAGACTATGATGGTAAGACGCCTTGCATGAAAGAAGGATTAGATGATAAAAAATGGAAGTGGATGGACTTCTTTATGTATCGTTAACTAACCCACTCCCAGAAATTAAAAGAGATGAAGTAAACCGAGATATTTATCCGGTAACCCCTAATAAAATCAAATTTTTAGGGAGATAAATATTTTTTCTTTTACTTATCCGTGATCTAATGTTTATTTTATAAACCTAAATTTTTGAGAGTAAAAACCCCATATTTTTTATATTTTCTCATTTCTTAAGAATCAAATTCCCCCTTAATCCTTCCGCTTCGAGAATCTTCTTAATTGCATTTATGTAAAGTGATTTGCGCATGTCACACTTAAAGTCTGTGCATACATTTAAAAGTTCTTTCACAGCATTTGTCATGTAGCTTTTAAGCTTGTCCAAGACCTCTTGTTCACTCCAATAGAAATTAGTTGAGTTTTGCACCCATTCAAAATATGAAACTACTACACCACCTGCATTTGCTAGTATGTCAGGAACTACAAAAATTCCATTTTCCAATAAAATATCATCTGCTTCTGGTGTAATAGGCCTGTTTGCCATTTCCAATATTAACTTAGCCTTAATATTTGAAGTATTTTTCTTTGTAATTTGGTCTTCCAAGGCAGCTGGAATTAATATGTTTGTATCAAGTTCAAGTAATTCTTCATTAGATATAATCTTTGCATCTTTGAATTCTGCCAAACTACCTCTTTCTTCTTTATGTTTTATCACATCTCTAATGTTAAGCCCTTTTGGGTTGTAAATTCCGCTCTTTGAATCACTAACAGCGACAATTTTGTAGTCATCTTCATGAAGTATTCTAGCAATATTCATACCCACATTGCCAAAACCTTGAATAGCGACATTGGCTTTATTAGGCTTTATGTCAATATTATTTGTTATTTCTTGCAATACATATGCTCCACCTATTGATGTTGAGAAATCCCTTGCTCTAGAGCCCCCAAGTAGCAATGGTTTGCCTGTTATAACAGCTGGTGCATGCCTGCCATTCAATTTCTCATATTCATCAAGCATCCATGCCATTACCCTAGCATCTGTATTAACGTCTGGTGCTGGAATATCTATGTTAGGACCTATAAAACCATTTATCTCTCTTATATAGCCTCTGCTTATCCTTTCTAACTCTTGCTCAGAAAAACGCTTTGGCTCAATCATTACACCGCCTTTAGCGCCACCATAAGGCAGGTTAACAACAGCACATTTGAGCGTCATTAAAAAAGCCAAATTTTTGATTTCTTCAAGGTTAACCTCTGGATGAAACCTTATGCCGCCTTTTGTCGGGCCTAGTGCATCATTAAATTGAACTCTGTAACCAGTAAAATATCTCACATCACCAGAGTCAAGCTTTACTGGAAAACTAAATGTCATAATTCTTTTTGGAATTGTTAAAATATCAAGCTCTGCTTGGCTAAGACTTAGAAGCTTAGCAACTTTATCTACTTGGTTATAGCAGTCAATACATACATTATCCTTTTCCATTTAAATTAAAAAATTTCAATTATTCCATAATTGAAATTTTTTCATCGGGTTTTGTGATTGTAAAGTTATGTCTTTACTTTATACTCTTTCTTTACAGTAGTTGAAAAATTCATCAGCGGAGCTGATGAATTTTTTAAATGCTAAGTGCCTTTTTCAAAGCTTCTTTATCGTAGCCAACAATTATTGTACCATTTACATCAGTTACAGGCACTCCAAGTTGGCCAGATTTCTCAAGCATTTCATTGCGTGCTTTTTCGTCTTCACCAACATTTAATTCTTCATACTTAACATTATTTGCCTTTAAAAATTCCTTAGTTTTTACACACCAAGGGCATGTACTTGTAGTATAAATTTTAACTTTTGGTCCTTTTGTAGATTTACTTTCTGATGTTTTTGTCATTTAACTTCACCTCAAATAATAAAATTACAAATAGAAAAAATTTCAGCTTTGCTGAAATTTTTTCCTAATGCTTTTGATTAATTAACAGCATCCTTTATCTTTTCCCCTTCCCATTTTAATAACCTCCATTATTTAATTTGTTTTTTCTTATTTAATAATCTTTCTTTTTTTGTACAATTAAGAAGGAAAGAAAAGAGGTGTAAAAACTTTCCTTTCTTAATTAAAATAGGTATAGCAGATATATTTTAACAAACTATCTTTTAAGGGTTAAACAAGAGTTTTAATGATTTTGTTTATAATTTTTTCATCTTGTTGTTCCAAATTTTTATATTTCTCAACATAATTAATTACTAAATCAACAAACTCTGCATGGCTCCAAGTTAAAGGGCTTACAGATAATGGCTTGCCATTGTATGGATTAAGTTGCTCAGGCATCACACCTGTTGAAAGAGCATTTTTCATAAGCCAATTTATTATTTCAAGAGCATTTTTCAGTTCTTCTCTATTTTTAGCCTTTGCTACATAATATTTTCCAAGCCATGCTGTACAAATAAACCAAGGATTGCCCGGCACTATAAGTTTATCTTTTGAAATCTTATGATACAAGTCATTTTCGTATCTCGCTAAGCCTCCAACACTAGTTTTAACCCAAAGTCTTTCCTTAATAATTTTTATTGTTTCTTCTACTCTTGGGTCATTTGCATCAAGAACTCCAAACTCAAAAATAGCATACAAGCTGCTATCAATTGTTAAATCTTTTACTAATTCATTTCCTATAAAACTAATTTTTCTAATAAATCTTTTTGTATCTTTATCAAATAAATATTCCAGCATTGATTGTTTTACGTTTTCTGCTATTTTTTTATAAATTTCAGTTTTTTATTTTCATTAAATAAATTTGCAAATTCAGAAGCGCAAAGCAAAGCTGCATATATCGTTGAGCATGTAAAAGCAAAAATGCCTTGTCTTTCTTCCCATAAATCATAACTCTCTTTTGGCAAATTTGTATCTTTGTTAATATAACCAACCATAAAGTCTCCAGCTTTGACTATCAATGGCTTGTATAATTTCTTTATAAAATTCTTATCTTTAGTTCTTTGATAATAATCCCAAAGTGCATATATAACTAAGGCAGTTCCATCTTCTTGTATTGGTAACTATGGCTTATTATCTTTAATCCAAGATATTTTTCCATCAACAAAAATACCTATTTTTTGTGCATGCCCTAGCAAATGATTTTCTTCTCCGACATGAGGATAATAAAAATCTCTAATTTGAAGCCATTCATCAATATTTACTAATAAGCTTCCGTTTCCTAATGGTATATGCCTAGTCATACAAGATTCCAGCTAATAAGGATTATAATTGTATAAAATATTATACCAGCAAAAAAATATAATGGTTTTTCAGATTTTTACCAAAAATCACAATTATAAAGTTTAAGAAATTAATTCCTACAGATGCTCCTAACAAAGGTGCAACTGAGTAAAATACTTTTGATATTCTGCCTTTAAATTCAAATTCTTGGGGCAAAATTTCAACTATAATGTAAAGAAGAAAAGGTAAAAAGAAAAGTAGTGTTTGGGTTAATCCTTTAGATGCAAAACTTACTAATGCAACACCAACTAAAAAATTATATACAAATATGTAGGTGATACGCACAGTTCTGCGGTATCTGGGTAAATTTTTCATTTTTCCAATTTCTTTATACACGTACTGCTCAATTAAATTCAAAAGTTGATATTTCAGGAAATAAACTTAGGATAATGTAAGATATCGCAATTCCTGCTGAAAATGATATAAGCTTTTGATTTTTTCTTAGCTTTGTTGGAAAAATATGTTCACTAATATAATCTGCCAAGCTAAGAACCCCAGCTAGTATCAAAGATAAAAAATGGAAACCCATGCTACTCCTCTTTTAACATTAAAGAAAATTAATTCAAAGCATATTTAAATTTTATGCAGTTTTAAATATTAACTGCGTGCTTTGTAATTTCCATATTGCAGCTATGATGCTCTCTGCACCATGACTCACATTTTACTGCTATTTCTTTGTCTTTATATGCAAAATTACATTCTAGGCACACATAGTAAGTTTTGTTGTTTTTAGTTATTTGTTTTACCATTTTATCAATGAATAATCTATGTATTTAAATAATTTATTTTTATTGTAAAAGTTTATATTAAAATATTTAACAAAACAATAATATATTCAAAAATAAATAAGCAAACTTATGAAAAAGTTAGTGATGTGCATTTTTGGAGATGATGGAATAATGTGTATTGATATAGAAAAAATGCTGCTGGTACATGGTGTCCTAAAAAGGCTGATGATTTAATTGAGGCAGACAAAAGGAAATGGTTTGTTCCAAAAAAGCCGCTTTATTCTGAATGGATTAGAAAAACGACCTTACTGGAATAAGACTACGATTTAAAATTTATTTTCCCCTCTTCCATCACCAAAGTATTATCAGCATAAATAGTTGGATTCTTTATAACAACATCTACATGAAATGGCACATCAACTTTGCCTCCAAAATGTTTGTTGTTACCAAATGCAATGTGGCAAGTTCCAGCCACTTTTTCATCTTCCAAAACATTGCCTGTTATTTTTGCCTTATAATTTGTACCAATACCAAGCTCAGCTACATTTTTATATAATTTGTTTTTTAATAAATGCGAAAAAACCTTTGCGGTTTTTTCACCTCTTATATTTTTGATAAATCCATTTTTAATGTCAATTTTAATATCTTTATCTACTTTGCTTAATCCGCCAACACTTGCATCAACAACAATTTTTCCACTAGTTTTTCCTTCTAATGGTGCAATGAATATCTCTCCAGCAGGAAGGTTACCAAAAGCCCCTTTTTTTGTATAGTCTCCATCATCGCTTAACCATTTTCTACTTCTAACAAAAAACTCAACGAATGTTGAATTTTTTGTCTTCAAAGTTACTTTAGAACAATTTTTTAATCGTGAGATTAAAAAATTGTTAATTTTCCTTATTTTATAAAAATCAACATTTAGGGCTTTTTTCATCATATCTATTGTAATTCCCGGCATACTTGCAATTCTTGCTCCTTTTTTGCTTGCATTTTCTCTTGCTTTTGTATGACTTAGGGATTTTGTTGTTGGCATTAGAATAACATCATATTTTAGCATCACATTTGCAATATCTTTTGGAGGCTCAGCGCCATGGACTTTTGATGTTGGTATTAAAATTAGTTTTGATTTTTTTGTGATTTTTAATGAATTATTGTAAAGAATATTTCCAATAGGTTTTAATTTATCATCTGTAATAATTAAACAACTTTCATTGCTTTTTAAATTCATACAGTCTTTTAGGATTATTTCGGAAATTTTATTTAAATACATTTTATCATAAGCTTGTAAAAAATAAAATGTCGGAATTTTCTACTAGTTTTTAACTAATGACAGAATATTCTGCCTGGCAAAAACGCCGAGCTACCCTTATGGACATGCTATAGCAGTTGTACTTAAAGTGCCTGCATTATTAACAGTGAGCCTAAAACAATTAGCTCCATTAGTTGCTCTGAGAATCAATCCATTTCCCTGGGTAGTAACAGCCGCATCACCGTCAACTACCTGTAACTTTGCGTTTGGACTCGTTGTCCCAATCCCAACGTTGCCTGTAGCTTTACTTACTGTTAATGAAGGAGGACCCGCATCCCACGTAGCTAGCTGAATGCCATCACTCGTAAGCGGATAGAGCTTAGTAACTCCAATAGTAGATAGGACATTATTTGTTGTGCCGTCTTGAGAAGTTCTCTTAACTACTAAGGCTTGACCAAGGTTGGGATATCCAGTCCCAGCAGATCCAGCTCTCGAAATGTCAGTCCGAACCTCAAAGGTAGTTCCATACAGACCTTCATATCCTCCACCAAAAGTTAATCTTGGAGTAGTCCCACTACCCTCAGCTATTACAGAGCGTGAGTTACCCACTGCCCCACTGGGTAACAACAAAGATATTTCAGAATACGCGGAACCACTACCTCCGATAGCAAAAAGTTGATTTCCTTTCCTTATTGATAATGCAGTATCTGGCACAGTTGTTCCGATGCCGATATTACCGCTAAGTATTGACAAAACCTCTTCATTGAAGATATCAATAATTCCGAATCTGTTTCCACCTCCTGCATTTGGTCTAATCGTCCATAAGCCGCCAAACGTATTAAACTCTAATTTAACGTCCCTGGTTTTCGCATCGGGGTCGCTAATCCTCAATGAATTTTGTGAGGTAGTCTGGAATGGCATCGTGACTTTTGAGTTAGAATCAACCTCTAACCAGTCTGATCTGTTTGGGTAATATTGTTCCGCGTCGATGAATGCGTCTAAGATAACGTTTGAGTTAAGCACCTGGATTTTGTTCTCTGACCTAACCAAGACAAGGTTGCCTGTCACCTTGACGCTGCTGCTATTGACGATGCGGAGCATGTAGCCGTCTGTGTCAGGATCCGGCGGTCCATCTACATTACTGGGTTCGCTCCAGAAATTATGAATCGTCATGGCTTGACCGTGATTAATGACCATGGCGCTTTTACTGGCACTGGTGAGTCCTTCAATTACGATATTTTCAAAGTAATTGCCCCTTGATGGTTGAACTCCATCTGTGAGCCCATCGATTTGTATATAGGGACTTGGTGAAGAACCAGTGCCCCACCCTTCCTTGAATATGTTTTTAACCGTATTCGCGTTTCCTACCAGATATAACAGGGTCTCAACTGGACCAGTGCTCAGAATATTGTCAACAATGATCTCTTGAGAATACTCCTCAAACATGAGCCCATACGCAG
>CAZGEW010000063.1:0-8203 GCA_964524225.1 uncultured Methanosarcinales archaeon
CTACCATAACTTTCTCGCACATTTACTTGTTGAGTTGTCTGAACTCTGTCTCCAAAAGAAAAAGATGCTAAACCTGCAATATCTCTTGATTCGCTTATTTTGTTAGAGCTTGTTGAAAATATGATGAAAGCAGTTGCTAAGATTGCAACAATTGTTACAATAAAAATAGCATCTAAATTGTGTCTATCCTCTTTTTGTTGCATTTTATTTACTATTTTATTTATCCATTTTCCTTTTAGGAATAAGTATTTAAATGTTTTGAATCAACATATTGGCAATGGCAAAGCAAAAAACTATATCAAAGGAGACTCCGCTAGTGGAACTAACGCTAAGAAGATACGAAAAGCCAACAACTATTAATGAAAGAGAACTTGTCAGAAAAGTTTGTCTATCAGTCGGATTATTACAACCTGGCGACTCAAGAGATATTGTTGTCGATGTCCTAAATATTCTAATCAAAGCAAAAAAAGAGCAAAAGAACTTGACGAGCGATGAAATCTGCAATCTCGTTATTGAGGAAAGAAAAAGGTTAAGGTTGCCGATGCTTGGGATTGCAGCTTCAAATATTAGAAGACAATTGAAAAGATTAAAGGATTTGTTCTTGGTTGAGAAGAGACTAAATGCTTATAGGATAGCAGAATTTAGTAATTTATACGATATATTTGAAGAAAAGATAGAAAAATTATTAGTACCGAGTATTAATGCAAGAATTAAAGAATATTTAAAAAAATTAGACGATTTAAACAAGTAATACATAAATAATCCAAAATTTTCGTCGTAAAAACGAAACCTTTAAATATATGCTATATTTTATATTCGATAAACAAGACGTGGGGTGTATAAATCGTCTGATAATAAGTAAAAAACAGAGGGAGGTTAATAAAAAATGGCAGAAAAAGTAGCAAAAGTAGGTGTGAAAAAACAAGAAGGCTATCTCTATTTCGTAGATAAGCATGGAAATGTAGCCAGAGCCAAGATGTCAAGAGGTGGCAGAAAGAAAGGCAAAGCGAAAGTTGAAGTTGTAGAAAAAGTTAGTGTAAAGAAAAAGCCAGGCTATTTGTATTTCATAGATAAGCATGGCGATGTTTCTTGTGCCAAAATGGCACGTGGCGGAAGAAAAAGAAAAAGAAGATAAAAAATTTCAAAACTTTACCTTTGAAATTTTTTTCTTTATTTTACATCTAATAAGTTTTTAATCGCCCTACTTAAATTTCTTTTCTAATGCCGCCAATTTTTTTACAGAAATAATGGCGACTTCTATTTGTTTATTATTTGGTTCTTGTGTTGTAATTTTTTGAAGCAATAAACCGGGCTTTGAAATTAATTTGAGCAATAAATTTTTTTGATACTTATCACTAATTTTAAGTATTTCATAAGAAACACCTGCAATAATAGGAATCAGTAAAATCCTTATAGGGAATAATATCCCTTTTCTAACCCATATATTTAAATGTAAAAAATTAGGATAATAAAACAATATTACAGATGGCAGTAATGAAAAAATGAGTACGCTTATAAAAAAAACTATCAATAAAAATGATGTCCCGCATCTTGGATGTAGTGTAGTAAATTTTTTGACATTATTAACATTGAGTTTTATACCGTTTTCATAGCAGTGTATTGCTTTATGCTCAGCTCCATGATATTCAAATAACCTCTTAACATCATCAATTAAAGAAATCCCTATGATGTAAATTAAAAAAATTGATATCCTTATAATACCATCCACTATGTTAAATATTATAGGTTTTTCTTCTTCTATAAAACCCAATAAAGTTGTTAAAAAATATGGCAGAGCTATAAAGAAAACTATAACAAAACCAATAGAAATAAGCAGTGTAATTACAATTTCATTTTTTTTAGACTTTTCATTTGGAGAAGCAATTTGGGCTGACCATATCAAAGATTTTATACCTATAATAAGCATTTCAATCAGATTAATAAAACCACGAAAAAAATACCATTTCATGAAATGGTATTTTTTTCGTTTTATTAGCCCTCTTTTGATTACAATCTTTTTATTTTTTCTAACTGCAATAATATAATTATTCAACCCGCGTATCATTACTCCTTCTATAACTGCCTGTCCGCCTATATTGATTTTATCTCCTGACATTTTGTATTAAGTTTATGTGTTTATTACAGTAAGCATTCTTTCTTTTGTGATTTAGTAAAAAAATTTCAATTTCTTCGAAATTGAAATTTTTTTATATCAAGTTACGTAACTGTAAATAAGCGATTTTTTTCGTAAAGTTTTTATGTGAATAAAAATATATCTAAAAAACTCACTGCCGAAGGCAGTGAGTTTTTTAACGTCAAGATGAAATGCCCTTATTGCAATTATGAAGAAACTCAAGTTATAGATACAAGAGAGACTGAAAGTTTAGAGGTAACAAGACGAAGAAGAGAGTGCTTGAAATGCAATAAAAGATTTACTACATATGAAAAAGTAGAAGAGGCAGAGATTAGGGTTGTGAAAAAAGATGGAAGCCGAGAGAGGTTTGAAAGACAAAAGGTGCTGAATGGTGTGCTTAAGGCTTGTGAAAAAAGAGCGATAAGCCTTGATAAAATAGAAAAACTTGTTGATGATGTTGAATCTGACTTAAGAAAAAGGGATTCTGTTGAAGTTGAAAGCAAGATAATAGGCGAGCTTGTAATGAAGAAACTAAAGAACCTTGATAAGGTTGCTTATATTAGATTTGCATCTGTATATCGCGAGTTTGAGGATTTGGAAAGATTTGAAGAAGAGTTAGAGAAATTGCACAAAAAATGATAAGTGTCAAAATAGACACCATTTTTTCATTTACTGAACTTTTCCTTTAATTTCTCTTCAACAATAGCCGGAACAAATCCTTTTACAGAACCACCAAACATGGCTATCTCTTTCACAATACTTGAGCTTAAAAATGCATATTCATCTTTTGTCATAATAAATATTGTTTCAATTTCTTTTTCAAGCTCTCTGTTCAGCAAGGCTCTCGAAAACTCGTATTCAAAATCAGAGATCGCTCTTAATCCCCTTATTATCACATTAGAACTTTTTCTTTTGATATAATTCAAAAGCAATCCATCAAAATGCTCAACCTGAAGTCTATTGTTATGTTCCTTTAAAGTTTCTTTGAGCATTTCCACTCTTTCTTCAGGAGTAAAAGTAGGGGCTTTTTGTGGATTGTCACCAACAACTACATAGAGCTTATCAAATAATTTCAAAGCCCTTTCTATTATATCTATATGTCCATTAGTGACAGGGTCAAAAGTTCCAGGATAAACAGCTGTTTTCATTATTTAATATCTCTATAATTTTCTTGACTTGCTTTTCTAGATATTCCAAATCCTTATTATTATCAATCACAAAATCTGCATATTTTAGTTTTTCTTCAAGTGGCATTTGAACATTTAAAATCTTTTCTATTTTTTCTTTAGAATATTTTTTGCTTAACCTTTTTATTACATTTTTTTTATCGCATTTCGCAACAACAATTTTATCAACAAAATCTTTTGTTTTTGTTTCAAGCAATAATGGCGCATCAATTATTACATTTGCAAAAAAATTTTTCCTTGAAAAATTTTTTTGATAATTGGTTTTTATTAATTTTTTAATATTTTTGATTATTATTGGATGAGTTATTGAATTTAGTTTTTTTAATTTTTTAGTATCGTTAAAAATAATATCACCTAATTTTTCCCTATTGATAGTTTTGTTTTTGTCTAAAATTTGACTGCTAAATTCCTTTATTATTTTTTTATATGCAACAGAATTTTTTCTAATAATATCATGCCCAATTTCATCAGCATCAATTCTCTTATACCCGTATTTGCTAAATAATTTTGTGATTGTTGTCTTCCCAGAACCTATTGAACCAGTTATACCAATAATCATTTTATTGAGTATTCTAAAAAAACGCCGACGCCCGGACTTTCAAGCTCAGCAATTTGAATTTCCCCAACCTTTTGCAAAAAGCTTGACCAAATGCGTTCCAGTGGGATATTCACTTCGTGAAATCCCACGATATCAGTCCTCTGCAAAAAGGCTGTCCGGGATACCCTTTCGGGAATCAGCTTTCTGGATTCCAAGTCTTCCTTGGATTAATGTATTCTCAAGGCTGACGCAATGCCAGGTTATGCGACGTCGGCATGTAGAATGATTTAACATAGTAATATAAATATGTTATTAAAGTCACTTCAGTAAATATGTTAAAAGTAATAAAACAGGATTTACAAAAACTCGCAAACCAAGAAAAAGCAAAAATTTTGCAGAGATTCTTTAAAACTGGAAAAGGCGAATATGGTGAAGGAGATATTTTTCTTGGGATTACTGTTCCTGAACTAAGAAAAGTAGCAAATAAGTATTTAACAATAAACATTGATGATATAAAAGAATTGCTTGAAAGCGAAGTACATGAACACAGGCTTGCTGCATTGTTGCTTCTTGTTGAAAAATATAAAAAGTGTGACGGGAATGGCAAAAAACAAATAGTCAAGTTTTATTTAAGAAATACTAAAAGGATAAACAACTGGGATTTAGTGGATTTAACAGCTGATAAAATTCTTGGGCATTATTTATTGCATAAAAATAAGGCTATTCTTTATAAATTGATAAAATCTAGTAATTTATGGGAAAGAAGAACTGCAATAATTTCTACATTTGCTTTTATAAGAAACAACGAGTTTAATGACAGCTTAAAAATATCCAAAATATTGCTGAAAGATAAGCACGATTTGATACAGAAAGCAGTTGGCTGGATGCTTAGGGAGGTAGGAAAAAGAAATCAAGGTGTAGAAGAGCAATTCTTGAAAAAGCATTGTAAAATAATGCCGAGAACAACACTTAGATACGCTGTTGAAAGATTTGATAAAGGCAAAAGGGAATTTTATTTAAGGAAATAATTTTGCTATTCCCTCTCGTTTTTTGGCAGCAATATAGGAATACCCTCTTCAATGGGGTATTTGCTACTGCAGTTTGTACAAACAAGCCCTTTCTTATTTTTAGTGTATTCCAAATTAGCCTTGCAGAGTGGACATGCTAGTATATCAAAAAGGTGCTTTGGTATTGGTTCTTTGTCAATCTCTTTTTTCGGCATTTTACCTCCAAAAAACCAAAAGTTTTATATATAACATCTTACTACTTCTTTATAAATTTTATGAATGTTATCGACATTAAGCATTATTTTTTGCTTAAAAGCTATAATTGGGGTATAAAGGGGGAGGTTAATAAATTTTATTGTTAAATAAATCTATGTAGGTGAACTAAAATGCCAGCAGAATTGGTAAAGAAATGCCCTGAATGTGGGGGTATAAGTCTTTCTTGGAATAGAGATAGGGGCGAGATTATTTGCAGAGACTGTGGTCTTGTAATAGAAGAAAAAATGGTCGACTTCACTCAAGAATGGAGGGAATTTGATAGTGAAGAGGGTGAAAAAAGAAGAAGATCTGGAGCTCCGATGACCTACACACAATACGATCAAGGTCTAGGTACAGAAATAGGTCAAAAAGCAGATTTATTCAAGTTAGGTGGTAAATATAGAAACAAATTCTTTAGATTAAGAAAATGGCAATATAGAATTTCAACAGCTATAGAGAGAAATTTAAAATTGGCCCTTGCAGAGCTTAAGAGGGTTAGCTCATATTTAAAGCTTCCAAAGTCTGTTGAAGAAGAAAGTGCAAGAATATACACCTTAGCTGTTCAGAGGGGACTTGTAAGAGGAAGAAGCATGGAATCTGTAGTTGCCGGCGCTTTATATGCAGCATGTAGAAGGCATGATGTTCCAAGAACTTTGGATGAGTTAAGTGAAGCAAGTGGTATAGAAAAGAAGGAAGTTGGCAGAACATACAGGTTTGTAACAAGAGAACTTGGCATAACAATTTTACCTTCAAATCCTGCTGATTATATAGCTAGGTTTGCATCTGCGCTAAAGTTAAGTGCTGAAACACAGAGTAAATCAATAGAGATTCTTGAGCAAGCTCAAAAAGCAGAGCTTACTTCTGGAAGAGGACCGACTGGAATAGCAGCAGCAGCTTTGTATGTAAGTGCTTTAATGCATGGAGAAAAAAGAACTCAAAGAGAGGTTGCTGACATAGCAGGTGTAACAGAAGTCACTATAAGGAACAGATACAAAGAGCTACTCGATGAGCTAGATTTGGAAAACGAAATAAAGAAGACGAAGAAGAAAGTAAAGCGGTGAAAATTTTCCAGAAGTAAAAACATCTGCAAAAAATTTCACTCGAAGAGTGAAATTTTTTAAGTGTTTATTGTTTCTAAAAAAGTTGGCGAGACAAAAAATTTGTTTTTTATAATGGCATTTAATCCTAAAGATTATAAAACTGTGGATGAATTAGTAGATAAATTAGCAGATAGAGACTTATTTGAAAAATTTTTTGAAGTATCCAATTATGGGGATACACACAAGATTACACGCTCATTGAATACTTATGATTTCACTAAATCTAATGTTCATGGAAATGCTATATTCTCTATTAAGGATGTGACTCTTCAAGATGCAAAATACTTACCTAATGATGGAGAATTCATTGCTATTAGATGTTATGTACATAGGGTTATTGAGGTTCCTACATTAAGTAATACAACTGTCTACTTATCAAGTGATCCTAGTAAAGACAATATGGCTTTATTAGAAGGGAAATTACATACTAATGGTAGTCGTGAAAATTTCTTAGATGTTTTGAATGCTATAAGAAATGCTCAATCTGAAATACGAAATTCTCAAGGCGATGGTCCGAAACAAGGAACAAATACCAATACTCAAGAAGTAACTATTTACGGACAATTTAAATATAATCAGGCTTATGGTTCTCCCTTGATACTAATTCATGGAATATTAGACAGAGGCTTATTAAGGGTTTTAAATATAACTAACTCTAACACTATAGACGCAGGACAATATTTATGAGTATTTTTTAAATATGGACAGAACACCAAATTTAGAGCGATTAGAACAATTAAAAGAAATTCATAGACGTGAATATCCTATTCCTCAAAAAGAGCTTCGAATCCTTGTAGAACAAGCTATGCAAGAACTAAGTATTGCGGCAAAAAGGGTAAAAAGAATTAAAGGTGACTTAAGCCCGCAGGAACAAGCTTATGCAGATAGTTTTTTGTTTTATTGCGATGAACTTAAAAAAAGAAATGTATCACCTATTAGTGTAACAATAAATTTTTGGACAGAAAATGAAAGGGTTGTGTTGCAACGTTATTATATTACTGATATCTCATTTAGTAGTGGGGGTATCGGATGGCATGGTTTAGAACGTCCTTATAAAAGCATCCCACGATTGGAGTGGAATAATCTTTGGTCATACTTCAGCTCTTATCGTTACATACAACCTAAAGAAATAGAAGAATACATAAAGGAGCGACTTATTGAGGAGCATAGCGATATTTTCTCGGAAAAGTTTCACAAACAAGAATTACTAAGTGGGGATTTACACTTTGGGTTCTCTAGATTTAAACAATATCTGCGTTATGTTGATGAAAAACTTAGACAAGGTGACATTAAAACAAGACCATCAGAACAAGAAATAGCAAGAGCTAAAGTTGAGTTAGCAGATAGGAATTTACTTGCTTATATTGACCTTCAAGGTAATGAAGTTCGTCCAGGTAAAACACAATTTGAAGCTTGGCAAGAATTTCAAAAAGAAAATCCAGAGCATTTCAAAAGATTGGTAGAAATTTGTAATCTTCCCTATGAGCAGAGAAAACCATTACACAACGAACTTTATCCATTGGTTGATAAGGCTTTCACATTATTAAGAGTTAAAGGATTTTCAAAATACCCTGATTTGTCAGCTTGAGTAAAATCACTTAATCAAAACCTAAACAACACTTTCTCAAACTCAACAATCTTATTATCTTTTACTTTAATTCCTTCTTTTCTCAATAATTCAGCTTTCTTTTTCAATCCATGAGCAAATCCATGCAAATGTCCTTTGCTGTCAACAACACGATGGCAAGGCACCATATTTTTGCCTTTGCAATTTAAAATTCCATTAGGATTTTTATTTAATGCATTACCAACAGCTCTGTAAGCCTTTGTACCAGCAGCTTCTGCAATAATTTTGTAGGTTGTAACGTTTCCTTTTGGAATTTTTTTTGTTAGATGATATATTTTTTGTTTAAAAGATTCTGTTGACATTTTATTGGTTTTGAAGTAAAGAAAAAACATCATCTTCTAATTTAATATACTGC
>CAZGEW010000064.1:0-8088 GCA_964524225.1 uncultured Methanosarcinales archaeon
TATGAAATAAGGGGACACCCCTTATAATCCCCTTCCGCCTCGTTCCTCGTCAAGTTTTCGTTTCACTCAAACTTGCCGTATCTCACGAGGCGGTAAATGTGGCGAGGGTTTTCTGAACGTCATCGATAACTTTAACATTGTGATGGATTGGCTGGTTTCTTATGTAAGCTTCTGCTTCCTCTCTGTTCTTGCCTATTGATTCATGATACTCGTATCCAGACCAAAAACTTCCTTTAGGATATCTCTTTCTGAAACCAGGGTGCTTTTCAAAGATTCTTTTTGACGAGCGGGATTTAAGCATTATCTCGGCTACTTGTATGGAGTATTTCTTCGGCACGTTGACTGACATATGAACATGAGTTCCGCCGAAGCCTATCTCGCCAAATTCGAAGCCAAAGGCTTCAAACTCTTTGAATGCATCTGTGCACGTGTTGATTACAGACTGCTTTCTGAAGCAGTTATATCTTTTTTTGGTAACAAACATCATAGTTACCCAGTTGTTGCGTGTGTCTTCCGAATGTTTTTTATAGCTAAAGCTATTAAAACTTGTTTGTTGCATTTTTTCCTCCGAACGACAGCATCGGCCACTTTGCATATTAGCTGTCGTTCAGAATTTTCTTTGAGAAATAGTGCTTTTATTCTTTCCGCCAATTCACCATTGAGTCTTCCGCTACGCTCCAGACTCAACGAACTCTTGGCGGGTTAATGAAATTAGAATACAAACTTACCAAAGTCCCATTCACCAAAAATCTATCCTCTATTTTCAAAAACCTAGGATGAAAATGGTGTCCATAATGTATTAGTTCCCCTTTCATTTCTATAAGTAATTTGTTTTCCAAGCCTCTTTCTAGCGGTGTGTCAGGGTTTAAGAATAGGACGTCATATTTTGAGAAATCGTGCTCGAAAAAATCTTTGTTGTGGAAAACTGCATTATTTATTCCAAACTTTGTTCTTACATTAACCGCTATGTTGTGCAGATAATTGTCTATCTCAACACCTTCTACATTATCACAAAACAAAGATGCAATCAAAACTATCTTGCCATCACCACTGCCTATATCTAAAAAATTTTTAAATTTGTTTAGGTTTAATTTTTTAAATGATAAGTAAATCTCATCAGCAATTGCAGCATTCCAGAATCCTTTAGATGTACTCCACATAGGCAGTTTGCCATTTTTTAAAAGTTCTCTGTAAAAATTATCGTACTCTGTTTTTATCAATTTAAATTTAAGCTCATCCATTTTCTCTCAAAAGATTTTTAACTTAACAAAAAATTTAAGCTCTCTACCAAGCTATTATACATACTATCACAGTAACCATGATTGCAGATTGTGTCATTTACTAAAGCGAATCTTTTGGGTTCTTGTGCTTTTGTGAACGAGTTGACTGCTGAGCTAAGAGGCACATTAATGTCATTGATATTATGCACCATAACAATTTTTCTAGGTGTTATCAAGCTGATGTAATGGTCTGAGTCAATAGATTGGAGAAATATGTCTTTTTTGATGTCACCCTTAGGCTTAAAATTTAAGCCAGCAGAACTTATAATCAGTACACCCTTAATATTATTGTCAATTGCAGTTGCTATAACTGCAATTCTGCCTCCAAGACTTTCTCCTGTTATGATAATTCTATCTGAGTCGATAAATGGCGTACTATAAAGCAAATCAAAAGCTCTAAGAGCATCGTAAACCATTAAATATTGGTAAGGCTCTTTTGATGACAAAAAACTCTGGAAGTCTCTATCTAAGGATGAAGGATTCCCATTTGTTTCTCCAACTCCTCGTTGGTCTATTGTAAGGACAACTATTCCAAGTTCGGCTATCTTTTTAGCAAGATTAAGCTCAGCCTCTTTTGACACACCAGCCCCTGGAAGTAACACAACAGCAGGAAGTAAATTTGTTGTAAATTTTGGCAAAACTAAAAATCCATAAATATTCTTTTCTTTGCTTTGGTAGATAATTTTGCTTATTGACAAATTATCTGTTTCTGCATAAGTTTGCCTATTGAATTTTACTTTTCCTCTTTCTAGCGGATAATGTAAGTAGCCATTATTGTCAACCGTCCAAGAAAATTCTTCTTTTGGAATTTCTTTTTTTACTGTTGTGCTTTTAATAGGTTTATAAATAAATATTGCAGCTATTAAAATTATTAGCAGAATCAAGCCAGCATAGACATATCTCTTTTTAATTTTCATATTATTTTGAAAATCTTTTCAAGATTTGATTTATTTTGATTTTTCTTATAAACTTTTGCTAAATTTATAAGATTATTTTTAGTAATATACATCCTTTTATTTTTAAAGATTTCACTTACCTGCTCTGATATTAAGAACTGACAGAATTGTGTAACATTTTTAGGTTTCTGAGAATAATGCATTCTTTCAAAATCGATTAAATAAGGCTTGCCTTTGCTTATTATTACATGCTTATATGGATGATGCATCTCTTCTTTGTCAATTTTTAATTTATCTAGGCTATATAATTGTCTAAAAACTTGTTTTATCATTTTTTTAATTCTTGATTTATCTGTTTTTTTGATGTAATCAAGAATGAAATCACCATTAATATAATTATATGCAAAATAATCTTTATTCGTAATTAATGTTTTTGGTCCGATATTGTATTTGTTCAATTTTTTTAGCCATTTTGCTTCATTTTCTACCTTTCCAATCGCATTGCTTTTTGGATTTTTGATTTTGATTGTTATTTTTTTATTTTTGTAATATCCAGTAAATAGTAAGCCACGATGACCTTTTGTAAAATATCTAATATCTGTAATTCCCCTATTTTCAAGTTTACTTAATAATTCATTTTTCTTCAATAAATAAACATAAATATCTTCAAAAAATATGTGTTGTTTTTCTAATTCTTGAAAATCTAATAAATTATTTCTGGTAAATTCTTCTATTTTCCCCTTGTTAGTCAAAGAAGAAAAGACCATTAAAACAATTCCATCCTTTGCCAAAAATTTATTAACTTTGTCAATAAATTTTTGGATTATTTCATATCCCTTCTTCCCACCTTCTATTGTTAAATCCTTAAGTTTTAGTTCTTGTGGTAGGTATGGGGGATTAAAAATTATTGTGTCAAATTTTCCTTTTACATTTTCAAATAAGTCTGACTGCAAAAATTTTATTTTATTATTTTTTATTGTCCTTCTACAATACGCAATTATATCTTTTTGTACATCCGTTGCCAAAACAGATTTTACATTTTTATTTTGTGCAGCTGCAATTGCTTGTATTCCAGAACCTGTTCCAATGTCAAGAACTTTGCCTTTAGCATATTGCCTAACATAACGCTCAATCATTATGCTGTCTTCTTGTGGTTCGTAGACGGATTTGCAGTTTTGCATATTAATTTATAAATTTTAAAATTATACGATCTTGTACTGGTAAATTGAACTTACGTCCATCATTCATAGAGTTATGGTATATTTTCGGCATATTAATAAAAAAACTTATAGCAATATTTATATATTACTTGTCATAATATTTCATTAATGGTTTGGAAAGATTTTTTTAAACTAAACAAAGAAAAGACAATTCTTTTAATTTTTTTTATATTATTTTTTCCGTTTCCTTTTAATTTTTTTCTAGCAGGTGGTCTTACACCGATATTTTTTGTAATCTACGATACTGCGATGATAATTCCAGAAATGAAGGAGTCAATTTCAGTAGTTCGGGACATTTCTACAAAGTACCCTGAGCTAGATAATTTGACTGGAATAGATAACTTGGGACTAGATAACTTGATGAATGAAGATGGTGTTTACTCCTCCATTTACTATCTCATAGGGTGGCTCGTACTCCAGTTAATATTTTTTTTACTTTTAAGTTATTTAATCGTCTGTTTTCTAGACAAATATATTAAAAATAAATATGTTCTTTGGACAATAGTTCTGGTTTTAGTATTACTAGCTTTATTTACAAATATTTATTCTGTTGAAAATGGTGGAGTTCATCGACACAATTGGATAAGGTATCTTAAAGGCTTATAGTATTTTAATGGACTCGCCGGGACTTTCACTAAAAATAAAAAATATTTTCAAATTTGAACCCGGAGCCTTCGCTTATCACGTTTCATAGCGAGAGCGATGTCTTTTATAGCAACTTTTTTCACTTGCTGAAAAAGGTTGTAGCCATTAGACCACGAGCCCAATTATTTAAATGTGGAAATATTTATATATGTTACTTAAATTTCAAAGTTAAAATGACACAAACAATATAATATAAATAGTTAATACACTCTCTTAGCTATCCAACTCATTTAATTCTTTTATCAAATTTTTTGGTTCTTTTTCATATATGATTTTATTTTTTTCTCCAACTCTATCACAAATTTTTGCTATCTCTTTTACAATGCTTGTTATTCCACCACTTCCTTCAAGAATTCCAATTGGTTTTTTCTGATGAAAAGCAATTGTAAACTCATTCAAAGTTCCTATTTGCCCAGATATTATAATTACTGCATCTGATTCGATGACTAATGGTAAATTTCTGCCAGGAATGTCTAAGCCTGTATAGTAAATTTCTGTAAAATTTTTAGTAGGGAATTGATATTTGTTTATATGTTCCTCCTTATTTTTAGCTGGAGAAATTGCAATTACTTTACCATTATTTTCAAATGCGCCTTTAGCACTTTCATAAGGATAACCCCAACATGCCCCAAATCTTAAAATATGGTTATTTATTGCAGTCTCCTTTCCAATTTCATAAGCTTTTTTTAATACAGTTTTATCAAAAGGTGGCAAAGAAGCTCCACAAATTGAGATTTTCATATTTCTTTAATAATATCATTTGAGCATTTATCCCAAAAGTCTATTATTTCTTTTGCTTGGGAAATTGTAACCTTGAATCCTCTGTAATTTGGTTCATTACTTATTCTTCTAAAATAAAAGGTCGCGGACCCCAGACCCACATTAGTGTGCACCTCAAGGTACACATGGGACTCTGGGACTTACCCGCAAGTATATCAAACATGTTCAAATATATAAAATTTTGTACAAAATTGTACCGTAATGCAGATTCTTTTTAGCTAAAAATGAGGCTAAACCTACATATAGGAGTAGCCTCAAAAAGAAATATAATCCCTGCAAGACCAACCACCCCCAAAGAGGACCTTTACCAACAACAGAACCAACACAAGAAATTATCTCGTCAGAGGAAACAAAACAAACTTTCCCACGAACAGACATTAAATTATACATAGGCATCCTAAAACAAAAAAATCGATAAAAAATAAAATATTTTATATATATACATACAGTTTATGGCAAAGACAATAGCGATTGCTAATAATGTCTATGAGGAACTAAGAGAAGTAAAATAAATGGTTGTACTTTAGCTACTTTGGATGTAAAATGACTTTAAAAACATAAAAGATTTAAAACTAATGGAATTTTGACTAAATTGAAGGGATTTGATATGCAAGATAAAATTGCTGGGATATTGCTAAGCATAAATGCTGTAATGCTAAGAACAAAGCCACCTTTTAGATGGGCATCTGGAATTCTGTCACCTATATATACAGATAACAGAATTTTGATGAGCTATCCAAAAGAAAGGGAATTTATTGTTAATTCTTTTATAAAAATGATTAAGAGAAACAAAATAAAGTTTGATGGGTTTGCAGCTACTGCAACTGCAGGAATTCCATGGGCTGCATGGCTAGCTCAAAAACTGAAGAAGCCAATGATTTATGTAAGAAGTGAAACAAAAGATCATGGAAAAGAAAATATGGTAGAAGGAAAGGTAGAAGATGGAAAAAAATACATTGTTGTTGAAGACCTTGTAAGCACAGGAAGTAGTTCTCTAAACACAATAAATGCTGTTCGTGAAAAAGAAGGAATTGTTGAATATTGCATAGCAATTTTTACTTATGAGTTAGAGAAAGCAAAAAATAACTTTGAAAGCGCGAATGTTAAGTTAGTAACATTGATAGACTTTACCAGTTTTGTCAAGACAGCATTGAAAAAGAAATATATTTCAAGAGAACAATTATCACACATAATGGATTGGAAAAAACATCCAGAAGGATGGGTTGTGATATGAAAATAATAATTAAAATACAAAAAATTTCAATGAAATTGAAATTTTTTGCTAATAAAATGCCAATAATCAAACTAAAAAAATCAATAATTCCAAGCTGTGATATTGATAGTTTAGAAAATTTAACAAAATTAGTAAAAGAGACTTGTTCTATTGAAGGTGTTGGCGGTTATAAAATTGGTTTTGAGCTTGTTATTCCGTTTGGGATGGAAAAAGTTGTAAATACAATTAAAAAAATTACAAGGCTACCAATAATTTATGATCATCAAAAAGCTGGGACAGATATTCCAGAAATGGGTGAAAAATTTATGGAAGCTTGCAAATTAGTAGATGCAGTGATATTATTCCCTCAAGCAGGTCCTGAGACTGAGGTAGCATGGATTAAAGCTGCACAGAAAGCTAAAATGAACGTGATTATAGGTGGTGAGATGACACATCAAGCTTTCCTTAAAGAGGCAGGCGGTTTTATTGAAGATAATGCTCCTGCTAGGATTTATGAGATTGCAACTTCCATGGGCGTAAAAGATTTTGTAATTCCCGGCAATAAACCAGAAAAAGCAATTGTTTATACAAATCTAATTAAAAACAAAATCAAAAATCCAGTTTTTTATTTTCCTGGGTTAATAACGCAGGGAGGTAATTTAAGTGATTTGGCGGGACAGCTTGATTCTTGGCATGCAATAATTGGAAGGGCAATTTATGAAGCAAAGGATATGGGGATGGCTGCTGAAGAATTAGTTAAGAAAATGTAAAATTGTTTTGGCTTTATGAAAAAATTAAATTATTTTAAACACTTTGTAACTAATAAAGCAGACTTAAGAGGTTTAGCTGTTGATTCATCTACAAACAACGCACAGTTTGTTTTTCATACTGTGCCAAGTACTATGATATCAGGACAGCCATATGAAGTTGCAGTGCGGATGAAAAATACAGGTTTATCAGTATGGACTAAAGATACTTTTTATCGTCTTGGTTCACAGAATCCGCAAGATAACTCGATTTGGGGCGTAGGAAGAGTTAGCTTCCACTTACGGAAGTCAGACCTGGAGAAATCGCAACCTTCACTTTCACCGCAACAGCGCTGAGGAGACCCGGCACATACCATTTTCAGTGGCGTATGGTCGAGGAGAGAGTAGAATGGTTTGGAGATTACACACCAGATTTCATAGTGAGAGTTGAATGAAGCCCAACAACAGAATTTATTTATTTTTTGTATATTTTTCAGTATCAATTTTTATACTAGCTTGTACAAACATTCAGAATCAAACTGTAAAATCTATTAAAAAACAATATGAAGACAAGGTGATTGAAATGAAATTGACAAGCTCTGTATTTATCCATAATGGCGCAATACCTTCAGAGTACACATGCGATGGCGCTGATGTTTCACCGCCATTAACAATTAGTGATGTGCCTAAAAATGCAAAAAGTCTTGCATTGATAATGGACGACCCTGATGCTCCAGTTGGTACATGGGACCATTGGATAATTTTTAATATACCTACATCAATAACACAAATATCCAAAGGAACAGAGCCAAAAGGTGTTGCTGGAAAAAATAGTTGGGGTAGAACTGGATATGGAGGACCTTGCCCACCTAGTGGTACACATAGGTATTTTTTCAAGCTTTATGCACTAGACACAGAACTTAATTTGCCTGAAAGTTCAAATAAAAAGGCTTTGGAAAAGGCGATGGAAGGACATATAATAGAAAAGGATGAGTTGGTTGGCATGTATAGAAGAAGATAAAATATTATGGTAGAACCGACAATTATTGTATCTTTTATTGCAGGCATAGTGTCTTTTATAAGTCCATGTGTTCTCCCGTTAATTCCAGGATTTTTAGAATAATCTTGATTTATGATTGAGCTTTGCCTTGCTGCGACGGCAATAATGCACGTTCCGTGCTAATAGATGGATGTCGCAATCAGCCTTTTATTGCAAAAATATAAATAAAGCGAGGTTAAACATAGATGGTCATTTTTACAAGAGAACAGGCTAGAATAAATCTTAATGGTTTAATCAAAAAGTATGAA
>CAZGEW010000065.1:0-8060 GCA_964524225.1 uncultured Methanosarcinales archaeon
TCAAGGGTTATACTAGGTCGCATTGTTACAGGAGGAATCGGCAGAACAGTTAAGACCATCCATTCCGGCCTTACATGTGGAATCCTTAATCCAAATATTTCGCAATCAGAATCTGGAATCCTCTCAAGCCTTGCCCTTATCTCAACAGGGCTTAGTCTTTTGTCTTCTTCTAAGATAGTTGTTGGTTTTTCTAGTATTACCTTCTTTTGTTTAGTTTTGCAGTAAGGGCATTTGTTTATTGTCTTTAGTCCAGCTATTATCTCCTTGACTTTTTTCCTTCGCTCCTCTACACCACTTTCTTTCTCAACTTGATTAAGAATTTCTTGAATTTTGCCTATCTTATTCTCTGGAATTAATATCCTTCCACATTCTTTGCACGTAGATCTAAGCAAAGTCATAATAATATTAATAAACTTGATGTGAATAATAGGTCTTGCCAATTCGATATACCCAAAATGACCAATACATTCCTTTAGCTTTGAGCCACAGGTCTTACACCTTAAGCCAGGGTCG
The DNA here is from genome assembly GCA_964524225.1 of uncultured Methanosarcinales archaeon. GTDB lineage: Archaea > Nanobdellota > Nanobdellia > Woesearchaeales > GW2011-AR4. Next base: position 514 of record CAZGEW010000065.1, read on the forward strand.
ATAACGCCAAGCCTTATGTCCATCAGTCCTCCATCAACAGGATAACCTTCCTTATCATAAAGCTCAGGAGTTACTATTTTAGCGCTAGCCATCTTTTTGATCATCTTAGGACTTAACACAGAGAATGTAACACTCGCCACTTGCTTGTATATGTATTGCTCTTCTTGCTCTATTCTCTCTACCTTTTCTTCTCTGCCTTCTATAGCCTCTTTCACAGCTTTAAGTTCTTGTCCTGTTTCTTCTACCATTTACTTAGCTTATTTTTTCCTTTACTACCTTTGGTGGTGCAACTGTCAAAGTTGGCAACCCAGTGCCTATTGGTACTACTTGATTAATCATCACATTCTCTACAACAGAGTCGAGCTTATCAATTTCTCCTATAAGAGCGGCATTGATGATGTGTTTTATCGGTGTTTCAAATGACGCCCTTGCCAAAACACTTGATTTCTCACTCACAACACCATATCTAGTGGTTCCCTTAACAGTGCCACTAACACACATTGTGTCTGCAACTAGCATTATGTGCCTAATATCAACATTAAGTCCTTGGCTTTCAATTACTTTAAAGATTTCATTTATAATTGCTTGTCTTGCAGCTTCTATGCCAAGCACTTGCTCAATCTCAAATATATTATTTGTTGTTGTCCTATACGCATCCACTTCTTCCAATTGTAGCACATCTGCTAGATTTGAGCCTGCTGTTATTATTATAAATTCATCATCTCTTTTTACAGGAAGAACTTGAGAAATATCCTTTATGCCCTTAATCGTTACATTCTTTATCTTCTCTTTCATTTTGTAAGCCTCATTAAAGTTACTTTCTTTGCTTCTTGATTTTAGAATGATTGAGTCTTTGTTGTCCCTTATGTTACAGCCTTTTAATTGTTTGGACATAGCGTCTATCACCTTAGCATTAGTTACATCTATCTCTTTCATCTTTTCCTTATCAAGTTTTACTTCAATAGTTAAGTCAGCTATGTTTATTGTGAACTCTGTTGATATATCTTTTAGCCTTGTTTCTTTTATCTGCAAAGCTAGCTTCCTTAGCTCTTCCACCTTCTTACCAGTTGCATAAGGCTTTTTCAAATAGATTTCCATCATTGGGTTTTCGAGTTCTTTTCTTCCATCAAGAATCTCGATTATTCGTGGTAAACCTAACGTTACATTCATTTCAGCAACCCCTGCAAAATGAAATGTATTTAATGTCATTTGCGTGCCAGGTTCACCAATTGATTCAGCTGATATTACGCCAACTGATTCGCCTGGTTGTACTCTTGCATTCTTGTATTCCTCATAAACTGCTTCCATTATCCTCTTTAGTTTAGTGTCACTTACACCGTTAGGTATATTGTTTCTTAGCTCTTCTATTATTTTTGGCGTAAGCTTATCTTCGTATTCAGAGATTATATTATACATTTTGAATTTGAAAAATTTTTATAGTCAATACTTGCTCTCTAACTGTAATTTTGGATATATGCCTAGTGATTTAAATTCATCTAGCATGAGCTTTAGAGCATAACTTATTTCTATATCACTAATATCAACACTCTCGCCGCATATAGGACAGTATGACCTGTTTCTATAGTTATCCTTTATGGCAATAATGCCACAGCTTTCACACACTGGAACAATTGTTTTGTCGCTGTCAAACCTTTCTTTTAGCAATAAAGATGCACCATGTGCAACAAATGTATCCTTTTCCATCTCTCCTAGTCTTAAGCCACCTTCTTTGGCTCTGCCCTCTGTAGGTTGTCTTGTCAAAAGCTGTATTGGGCCGCGAGCTCTTGAATGAATCTTGTTTGCAACCATATGCTTTAACTTTAGATAATACATGTTTCCTATGAAGAGTTTTGTTTCATATTGTCTGCCAGTTTGACCGTTATAAAGTGTTTCTACTCCGCTTTCTCTGAAGCCAAGAGATAAAAGCTCTTTTCTAAGTCTTTCTTCGGGTTCTGCATCAAATGTTGTACCATTGACATAACGTCCAGATAAAGTACCTACTTTACCAGCAAGCATCTCAATCAAATGTGCTATAGTCATTCTTGAAGGGACTCCATGTGGTGAGAATATCAAGTCCGGTACAATACCACTGGCAGAAAATGGCATATCTTCTTGCGGTACAATTAAGCCAACTACACCTTTCTGGCCATGCCTGCTTGTAAATTTGTCTCCTATTTCAGGAATTCTTTCATCTCTTATCCTTACTTGTATGAGTCTGTTTCCTTCTTCATTTTCAGTGATTAAAACAAAATCAACAATACCCTCTTCGCCATGCTTTAGATTTATTGAGCTCTCTCTCCTAGTGCTCGACGCTAAACTATACTCTTCCATTGAACTTAGGAATCTAGGTGGCGATGTTTTTCCAATTACAACATCATTTTCCTTTACTTTGGCTTCAGTATATATTATGCCATCTTCTTCCAAAAATCTGTAATCTTTCTCTGTTTTGTAGCCTTTCACATCTTTGTTAGGAATACATACCTCATCCATTAAGCCACCAGCATATCTCAGCTCTTCTGCTATGCTAGGCCTATAGTAAGTAGACCTTCCAAAGCCTCTTTCTATGGAGCCTTTGTTTAGGATTATTGCATCTTCCATATTGTAGCCTTTATAGCTCATTATAGCAACAACAATATTCTGGCCAGCTGGATGCATATCATATCCTAAAACTTCATGCATAATTGTATTGACCACAGGACGCTGAGGATAATGCAGCAAGTTCACATCCATGTCCATTCTTACAGCAAAGTTTGAAGCATATAACCCAAGTGCTTGCTTTTGATTTTTTGAGCCAGCATTAAGTCTTGTAGACTGATTGAAATTTGCGTAAGGAACTAGTGAAGTACAATAACCGAGAATAGCAAGCGGTGTTATCTCTAGGTGTGTATGCTGAGGTGTTAGCTCATTCTCAAAAAATGCAATCAAAGCATTCTCCTCTTCAGCTGCATCAACGTACTCAATAATGCCTTGCTTTACAAGATCTGACCAAGAAATTTCATTCTTTTCTAGTTGTTTAATATGCTTCTCTGTTAGCAGAGGAGTACCGTCTTTAACAATTATCAAAGGCCTTCTTGCTCTTCCGCTTGAGCTTTCCAAATGAATTTCATCAGCCTTTTCATTGTAATAAACATTTAAGTTGTCTGTAATTATACCACTCTTTCTTTCATCACGAACTTTCTCTACAAACTCAACTGGATTGTCAACAGTTCCTATAAATTTGCTGTTTAAGTATACCTCAGTCATTTTATTTTTTTATGCTTTATTTGTCAATTTTTTTCAATAATTTTTGTTGATGTTATTGTTAATGTTCAATCGTTTATTGAGTTCATTTTTATATTATTGTCTTCAAGCCTAATCTCTTTAATGATTTCAAGACTTCATCTTCATTTGAGGTTCCTGAAATTGTGCAGAGCAACGCCAAGTTTTTTCTCAGTCCAATGTTTGTACCTTCTGGTGTTTCAATTGGACAAAGCCTTCCTAAATGAGTAGGATGTAACTCTCTTGCCTCAAAGTTTTCTTGTGAAGCACTTAATGGGCTTACAACTCTTTGAATATGTGATAAAGTCTCGAGATAGTTTAATCTTTGAATGCGTTGGCTTATGCCTTTTCTACCCCCTACCCATACACCAGTTGCCATTGAGGAATAAATCCTTTGTGTAAGTAACTTATCTCTAATTATGACCTTAATAGAAGGAAATTTGCCCCTTTTGACAATCCGCTGGAAATTATATAGCAAATCACCAATAAGGACCTTTAGATTCAATCTTAAAAGATCCGCAAGAAGGTCACCACTCATCTTGAGCCTTTTGTTCATGTAATGGTCTTTGTCATCAATCTCAAGTTCGTTGTTTGATACCAAGATATACTTTTTAAGCATTTTGCAGAGATTATAAGCTTTAAAAATTCTGTCTTCAGGCTTAATACCTAGATGAGGCATTAAATACTTATCAAGTATTTCTTTCAACCTCTCAATTCTTACTTCTTTTGATTGCGTAATACCAATCTTTTTGGCTATGTAATCTAAAGACTCCTCTTCACCCTTTATGTTGACAAACTCCAACAAATTTATTATTACTTCATCAAATTGCCTGTCATGAGAGACAAATTTGGTTATTTCTTCGTCATTTAACAAACCTAGCGCCTTTATTACAATAATTATCGGTACCCTCTTCACTCTTGTAAATGTCAAATAAAATATTCCATCTTTCATCTTTTCAATTGTGTGTGGCACCTTAAAAGATCCGTATTCTGAAAATAATTTGCCTACAATATCACTAGGCCCAGTTGGATCATGCTCTACCAAAAACTTATTAGAAGCAAGATCTTCAATTGTGATGAGCACCTTCTCTGTACCGTTTATAACGAAGTAACCTCCTAATTCATCTGGGTCTTCTCCTTTTACTACAAGCTCTTCTCTACTTAATCTATAAAGGTGACACCACTTGCTTTTTAGCATAATGGGTAAATTGCCAATTTGTGTGTCGAAGCTTTCACGCTGTACACCATTGATATGAGCACTAATAGTGATCCACGTTGGAGCAGAATAGGTTATTTTTCTTAACCTTGCCTCCATAGGGAAAATATCTCTGCTAGAGCCGTCAGCCTCTATCATTTTTGGCTTTTCAACCCAGATTTTGTCTAATCTTATCTTGAACTCGTCTATGTTGTGGGGGGTTATTGTTGGTGTTATCTCCCTATTTTCTTCTATTATATTCAGAAGCTCCTTGTCAATGAAATTATTGAATGAGCCTATATCAGAGTCTACAAAGCTTTGTTCTTGGAAATATTTTTGTATTAGGATTTTTCCGTATTTATACACCTGAAACCACCCTGTAAAAAATAGATTCTCCTCTAGTGGAACTCTTTCTTATTACCTTAATTATGTCTCCTTGTTTAGCATCCATTTCTTTTATAGCAGAGTCTGTTTTTAATATCTTTGGTAGCTCTTTAGAAGTTACGTGATATCTTTCAAGCAGCTGCGCCTTCTCCTTTTCACTAAGCTTTAAGTGTTTTGGTGTTAAGATGTGTCTATCAACCTTGAATTTCTGTTTTTTCATCTTTTGTGTGTTGCTGTTAGAATGTCTTTTTAATCTTAATTTCAAATGATGGGCCGGACGAGAGTTGCGTGCGAGCCAAGCTTTTGTAAGTAGCATACTCGCTCGTCATTTCGGACTCGCGACCACCTGATTAAAAGTTTCACCCGACCTTACTACTTGTCTAACAGGTGCTCTACCAGGCTGAGCTACCGGCCCATGAATTGCAACGAGTTTACCCAACTTTATACATTATTTGAGGATGCTCGTGTTCATGAAGAGCGCCCTGGTCGGGACTTTCATTGACATAAAAAATCGCTTACGAAGTAAGCGATTTTTTCAAATTGTAAGCGATATTACATTTTTATTATCTTTGATTTGTAAATAAGTAATGATTATTAATCACGCTTACCTTCTGCAAAATTTTTCAACTTCGTTGAAAAATTTTGATTTCAACTTTGAACCCGAGTCGAAGCCTTTCCGTATGACAAATATTCACACACGACAGGGCTTCATGATAGTTCCTGCAGCTATTGATGCCTTGCTGCCTTTTTACGCTGATCCAGGCTACACCACCAGGGCAGGTATATAGTACGCTCGCTTTCCATTAGCGTCTAAAAAGGCATAGTAAACCCTCTTTAGAAATAATAACGACGGAATCATAGTCTCTCATCTAAAGAAGGATTATTTTTCATTGCAATAGGGATAAGCTGGTTATTTATAAAGGTTCCGATTTCTACTTTTGCATTTTACACATTTAAAAGCGGTATTTATATTAAGCTGTTATAATATTTTTATTTTTATATTAAACTGTTTAATTTTGATTTAAAATTAATGTTGTTTACTAAAATGCCATTAATATCAGCAGGAGAAATAATTGATCTTGTAATTATGACCTTTTTTGTAGGTTACATCTTCTCTGATATAATACCAGTTAGGAGAGAATCTTATGATCCTTTACTCCACTATAAAAGAGGCTTTGATATTGAAGGTATGAAATTTGCAGTGATGGCAACTGCACCAGCGATTATACTACATGAACTTGCTCATAAATTTGTTGCGCTTGGGTTTGGTTTAGATGCAATATTTTTTGCTTTTTATAGAAGTTCGTTTACTTTAATTTTAGGAATTATAACCATAGTCTCAAAGTTAACAGGATTTGGCTTTATGTTTTTTGTGCCTGGATTTGTGCGTATAGGTGGTACTGGAACGCACCTTCAATATTCAATGACAGCATTAGCAGGTCCTTTAGTTAATCTATTTTTGTGGCTTGGCGCTTGGTATTTGTTAAAATATAAAAGATATAAAAGAAAGCATTATTTGCTCTTGGTTTTAACACAGAGGATAAATATGTTTTTGTTTATATTTAATATGCTTCCGATTCCAGGTTTCGATGGTTACAAATTTTTTGTTGAGTTGATAAGAACTTTTATTTAAAAATTTTCATTGCTGAGCAATGAAAATTTTTCTAATTTTTTCATAATATTTCATCAATCTTTGCAGCAACTATAAAATCATTTTCTGATAAACCACTGATTGCATGAGTCCAAAGCTCGATCTCAACTTTGTTGTAATGCATACAAAAATCAGGATGATGACCTTCTTGCTCTGCAATCTCTGCAACAGAATTTACAAATTTCATCGCTTCAATAAAATTCTTAAACTTAAATTTTTTATACAAATGCTCATCTTTTAAAATCCAAGTTGGAATTTGTTTTAGTAATCCATTTACTTTTGCTTCTTCTAAAGGTGGGGTTCCTGCGTTACAAGGTATACATTTTTTCTGGGTTAGGTTCATTATTATAGATGATTATAATTAAAATTTAAATGTTTGTGTTAAAATGTCTATAATTTTTGCAAAATTTTAGTAAATTATTTAAACCCTTAATATTCTGGTTATCATATGTGGCTATTGAAGTTAAAGATTAAGCATGATTGCACTATTGGCAATAGATGTGAAAAATTTAAGTGTATTTCTTATTCTCTTCCATTGGGAAATTGGAAAGAAAATGATAACTGTCTTACTTCAGAGAGGCATACAATTGAAGGATCTCTAGAAGCAATAAAAATGTTTTTTGAGGATATTAAAAAGGATAAAAAAGTTACAAATTTAGAAATATCTGGTAATACTATGTTCTTTATCGGCAAAAGCAAAGAAAAAATACCAAGCAGTTTTTACACTCAAAAAATATTCTTTACCAAACCAGTTTTTGTAGATAAGCAAGGCTATGAGTATTGGGAAACAGCAAGTCATGACAGAAATGTTTTAAGTGAATTTTTACATGGATTGGAAAAACAAAACTACCAACATTTAGAAATATTACAATTTAAAAATATCAAATTAAATAACATTTATTTTCCAGCAATTGCTCCAGATTTAACAGAAAAACAAAAAAGAGCATTTGAATTAGCAGTTGAAGAAGGTTATTATGATATCCCTAAGAGAATAGATTTAAAGAAATTAGCTCAAATAATGAAAATCTCTTTGGCGACTTATCAAGAGCATTTGAAAAG
>CAZGEW010000066.1:0-7887 GCA_964524225.1 uncultured Methanosarcinales archaeon
AAAATGGCGCAAAAAAAATAATAAGTTTAATGATGGATTTTGATAAAGTTCTAGGTATTTTGGAAGAAAAAGAAGAAAAATTAAGTCCTGAGTTTAGAAAACTGATTGAGGAAAGAGAAAAAGCAAGAGGGGAGAAGGATTATAAAAAGGCAGACAGGATAAGGGAAGATTTGAAAAATATGGGTATTATTCTGGAAGATATAAAAGAAGGTGTTAGGTGGAAGATAAAAAAAATTGATTATGATTGAGCTATATCAAATTGCTCCTTGCATGACACTTTAAGCATTGTGTCTTGTATTTTATCACATAATGATACGTTGTTATTATCTAATGCAGATTGTATAATTGACGCATCATTGTAATCAACTACTTCTGGCCGAATATTTTGTTCTGAACCTTGTGGCTCAATCCACAACTTAGGATTAAGGTAATACATAGACAAGCCGATTAAGTCTTCTTTTAAGTCTGGATAATATAGATTTATTTCTAATCCTATAAGGAAAACTAGCACAAAAAGTAAAGCTAAAATTTTTATGGTATTTGAATTATTCTTAGACATCTTAATATGGCAATAACTTTAAGATTGTAATAACTTAGGATTAGCTTTATAAACTTTTTCCAAATAAAAGTAGATTATTGAAGATACGAAAAGGAGCGAGATGGAAAAGATTAGAGTTCTAAGGTAACCTTAATATATCCATATATTTTAGGTAAAGTATTTCCTTTAGTGATTCTGGACGCATGAAGGGTTTTTGTAGTGCAGGAGTTTGTAGTAATCTATCTTCTAATGGTACTTGTTTTTTACTTAACAATGCGGGTTTATTATTGGTAAAAATCTTATTTCTATATGGATTATCACTTCGACCATTTATAGTTTCTGAACTTTCATTTTCTAATGCTCGTAATTGTTCAGGCGGGATTATAGAGTAACCTATTGGAATTTTATGTCGTTCATGGAATACCCACTTTACTTTATAGTTTGGCGAGTGTTTGAGTAGGATAGAACCGATTTCGTATAAAAAGGTTTTATAAGTTGACGCTCTCTGAAATAAATGACCCTTAAGTTCAAGTAAATCACTATAAATTTCTGTCGCATGACGCCAATTCTCTCTGTTTATTGCTCTAAATAAAGCCTTAGCTTTATTAACTATAGCGTTAGATGGTTTACTTAACACACTTAACACGTATGGCTTAATTGCACGATATTTTTGTTCCAGTCTCTCTCCATATAGAATATCTGCGTTAGGACTTCCATATTTTATTACACCTTCACTGGTTTTGGTGTCTTTTGTTCTGTGCCTTATATTCCTAACTCCAATACCATCATGATTTAAAGATGATAAATAGATTTCGACCAAGTTATCTAAATGCTTGTCTACTAGGAATATATCCTCTCCATGAGTTTTAACTAACCCTATAAGTGCTGGGATTAAATTAACTCTATCTTCAGGTATTAATCTTGTATCATGTTCTAAGCCATTATACAAAAGTAGTGCTGTTCTTAAACTATTAATATCGGTTTTTTTGAGCTTCTTTGATAAATCATTAAGATACTTAGAAGGAACGCCAGCTTTGTATAATTCAGCTTCAATCATTGCAGCTCTTTCAAACCTTATTTGCTCCCAAAATAACCTTTCAGAATGTTGCCTAGCATTTAATGCGATAGTAGAGAGAGGAGTTCGATATTGTAAATACATTCTTAAGCACCCACACTTCAATTATGCACTATAAATTTCTTTTTAAATCTTTTCAAAACTCTACCTCAATCTCCAAATCTTTTTCTGGATGTTTGCCTCTTGTAGGCTCAAAAATAATATACTCTGAATTTGTTGATGATTTTATATCTGCTTCAACGTTGTCAAAATCTACTTCTTCAATTTTTGCTTTTATTATTAATCTTTTTAGTGGCGTCTTTAGCGATAAACGCTTTTCTGATTTTTGTTTTCTGACAAGTTCAATAACTTTGACAGCAAAGTCGCCAATATGCTCAGCATGCTCGTCAATTATATTTATGTCAGGCCATTTGGTTAAATGAATACTTTTTACATTTTCATGTTTTCTATAGTAAAGTTGATATAACTCTTCTGTTATGAATGGCATTATTGGTGCCATTAATTTTATGATTGCCAATAAAGTATTATACAAACCATATTGAGCAGATAGCCTTGCATCTTTTCCTCTTCTGTCAGCATTATAAAGTCTATCTTTTACTATCTCAAGATAATTATCACAAAAAATGTGCCAGAAGAATGTTTCTGTTTCTAGCTTTGTATGTGAGTATTCATAATTCATAAAATTTTCAGTCGCAACTTTAACAACTTTGCTTAGTTTTGACAAAATCCATCTGTCTATTACCTCTAGTTTATTGATTTTTTGTCTATTATAGTCGGAGAGGTGCACAAATGCAAATTTAGCAGCATTCCAAATCTTTGTTGTAAATTTTTTTCCTGTAACTAAATCCTTCTCTTGGAATGGCAAATCATCACCTAAGCGAGAGCCAGCTGCCCAAAACCTTAATGAGTCTGCAGAATACTTTGCAATCATCTCTCTTGGATCAATTACGTTTCCTTTGCTTTTACTCATTTTCCTGCCATGAGGGTCAAGAGCCCAACCAGAAATCATTACATTACGCCAAGGATTTTCTTTATGATGAAAATAACTTTTTACAACTGTGTTGAAAAGCCAGAATGTAATTATGTCATGCGCTTGTGGTCTAAGACTCATAGGAAATAGCCTTTCCTTAATCTTTTTATCCTTGAGCAAGTTAATTGCAATATCTGGTGTTAAAGAGGAAGTAGTCCATGTATCAAGCACATCCTTTTCTCCAATAAACTCATTTGAGCCACATTTACATTTCTTGGAAGGTTTATCTACCAAAGGATCGACCGGTAATTTATTCTTATCAGCAATAATAATTGCACTACATTTTTTACAGTACCATACTGGAATTGGAATTCCAAAATGTCTTTGCCTTGAAATGTTCCAATCCCATTTCAAGCCCTTAATCCAGTTTTCATATCTTGCACGCATATGCTCAGGATACCATTTTATTTTTCTGCCATACTCAATGAAACCATCTTTTAAGTCCAGATATTTTATGAACCATTGCTCTGTTATTAGAATTTCAATGTCAGTTTCGCATCTTTCATGAACATTGACAACATGTTTTATTGGTTCTAGTTTAGCAATTCTTCCACCTTCTTCTAAAGCCTTAATTGCAGCTTCTCTTGCTTTCTTTACATGCAGTCCTTTAAATCTTCCAGCTTTATCATTTAAGGTTCCGTCTTTATTTAGAATCTCGATTGGCTCTATGTTGAATTCTTCCATCCATTTTACATCGTCCATGTCACCAAAAGTGCAATGATATACTATTCCAGAACCAAAATCCATGTCAACATCTTTATTAGCTGTTATGTTTACTTCCCTATTCGAAAATGGGATTTTGGTCCTTGCACCAATAAATTTTTTGTGTCTTTTATCATCTGGATGTACATGAACTGCAACACATGCTGGCAGTAACTCTGGTCTTGTTGTGGCAATTATTATTTGCTCATTTAAACTAGTATCAAATTTCATATAAACAAGGCTGCTTTCTCTTTCGCTATCTCTCATCTCAACTTGTGCAATTGCAGTTTGGCATTCAGGGCACCAAATGAATGGGGCCCTTTTTCTATAAATCCTACCCATTTTGTGAAGTTCTATGAAGGAATGCTGAGAAATTTTTTGACAATGTTCGTTAATAGTTGTATAGAAAATATTAAAATCAGCACTTATACCGATTCTCTTCCAATCATAAATAAAATCTGGCCTTATTTCTTCCAGAGTCTTTAGGCATAAGTCAACAAATTCCTTCCTTTTCATAAATTGACCTTTTACATTTTTCATCTTTTCTATCATTCTTTCTGTCGCTAAACCATTATCATCAGTACCAAAAGGATAGAATATATTTTTACCTAACATTCTTTGAAATCTAACAACAAAATCCTGTTGTGAATAAGAAAATGAATGTCCAAGATGCATATTGCCACTTACTGTTGGTGGTGGAGTGTCAACAGAATAAATCTCTGCTTTGCTTTGTGGGTCAAAAGCATAAACCTTTTCCTTTTCCCAGAACCCAAGCCATTTCTTTTCTGATTCATGAGCATAATATTGTTTAGGTAATTCCATAAATTTAGAGAAAAAAGAGATGTTTTTAAAGTTTTGGTGGTATAGAATCTCTATATTCCAAATATTTTTTTTGCCTTAATCCTATTACAGATGTGCCTTTTTTGAGGATCTCATTTTTAAGTTTTAGGTCCTGTGTGGCAATAATCATGTCATTACTTAGATTATTTAATATGATAGAGTCCACATTTCCATTCTTTAATCTTATTATGTTTAAGTCTTTTAGTTTAATCATCTTAAGTGCAAACTTAGCAGCGCTTCTATTTTTTCCAGATTGGTTTTTTATTATTTTTTTTAATTCGTCCACAGTTTGCTCGTAAATATAAAGTTTATAGTTAAAATTACAAATTCTGTCAAATTCTGAAAATATATCAACCTTGAACAAATACGGTATTAATAAAATGTTAGTGTCTAAAATTATTTTCTTCATTCTACTTTATAATTTAATATAATTTAAAAAACTTTATAAATAACTATCTTTTTCTTAGTTTGCATGGAGTTTTTATTAATTCTAGTATTAATTATTTGCGTATTAGCACTTGTATTTGCCTACTTCTTAACTAAACAAGTCCTAAGCAAGGATACTGGAAGTGAAGTTATGCAAGAAGTCTCTAATGCCATTAAAGTTGGTGCAGAGGCATTCATCAAAAGACAATACTTAACAATTGGTGCTCTTACAATTGTGCTTGCAATAATTATATTTATAACATACTTTATTATTGGTAAGACTGATTTAGGCTGGCGTACCTCTGTTTCGTTTTTATTTGGCGCTGTTAGCTCTGCAATGGCAGGCATTGTCGGAATGTGGGTATCTATAAGGACAAACATAAGAACGGCTAGCGGAGCCAAAAAAAGCCTAAATGAAGCTTTTGTAATAGCATTAAGGGGTGGAGCAGTAACTGGCATAATTATTGTAGCTCTGTCTTTGCTTGGAGTAACATTAATTTATTATTTGTTTAGCATTGGTGTAGATAACCAAAGAGAAGTTCCATTCCTTATTGTAGGGTATGGTTTTGGTGCATCTTTTGTTGCCTTATTTGCACAACTTGGTGGCGGAATCTATACAAAAGCTGCTGATGTTGGCTCTGACTTAGTTGGTAAGGTTGAGAAAGGCATTCCAGAAGATGATCCAAGAAACCCTGCTGTAATAGCTGATTTAGTAGGCGATAATGTTGGTGATTGTGCAGGAAGAGGTGCTGACTTGTTCGAAAGTACAGCAGCTGAAAATATCGGAGCTATGATTTTGGGTGTAGCATTATACCCAGTCTTTGGAGTTAAAGGTATATTATTTCCGTTAGTAGTTAGGGCATTTGGGTTGATTGCTACAATTATTGGTGTAATGACAGTAAGACTCAAAAATGAAAACGAAAACCCAATGAGTGCCTTAAATAGAGGCTATTATATAACAAGTGTATTAGCAACAATTGTTTTTGCTTTAACAACGTACTTCTTGCTTGGCAATATGTGGTTCTTTTATGCAGGATTGGTTGGTATTATTACGAGCATACTGATTGTGTGGATTACAGTTTATTATACCGATTCTAATTATAGGCCTGTTAAAAGTATAGCAAAGGCCTCTCTGACAGGGCATGGCACCAACATCATAACAGGATTTGCAGTTGCTATGGAAGCAACTGTTTTACCTGTAATAGTCTTGTCAATTGCTTTGCTATCTTCCTTCTATTTAGGTAATATGAGTGGGGTTGAGCATGGAGGCTTATATGGAACTGCTATTGCTACAATGGGTATGTTAGCAACAGCAGCCTATATTTTGGCAATGGATAACTTTGGACCTATAACTGATAATGCTGGTGGCATAGTTGAGATGAGTAAAGCACCAGACTTAATAAGGAGAAGGACTGATAAGCTTGATGCAGTAGGAAACACAACTAAAGCGTTGACAAAAGGATACGCAATTGGCAGTGCTGCATTGGCTGCTTTCTTATTGTTTACTGCTTATTTAGATGATGTTAAGAAACATACTGGCTCAAATGTAGTTGTTGATATTTCAAAAATTGAGGTTTTTATAGGTGCTTTTATTGGAGCAATGCTTATATTTTTGTTTAGTGCATTTGCAATAAGGGCTGTTGGTGATGCTGCCTATAGTATTGTCAATGAAGTCAGAAGGCAATGGAAGGAAAAGAAAGGGATAATGACAGGCAAGGAAAAGCCAGACTATGCAAGAGTTGTTGATATATGTGTAAAGGCTTCTTTGAAAAAGATGATTTTGCCAGGTTTGTTAGTTGTTATTATTACTATTGCTGTAGGGATGATTTTGAAGTATGAAGCAGCAGCAGCTTATTTAATGGTAGGAACTATAAGCGGAATTCTTATGGCTTTGTTGCTCAACACAGGTGGGGGAGCTTGGGACAATGCCAAAAAATATATTGAAGCAGGCCATTATGGTGGTAAAGGTTCTGAAGCTCACAAAGCAGCTGTGACTGGCGATACTGTTGGTGACCCTTGTAAAGACACCGCAGGACCCTCTCTTCACGTACTAATAAAACTGTTATCAACGATAACTTTAGTGCTAGTTCCATTATTTTTGTGAATTAAGAGATCTTTTTTGATTGAATTTCTTAAATGACCCCAATCCTCGATAAGCTCTGCATATTTAGAATTTTTATGCTTTAACATGAATTCCATTTTCTGAATTTTTTCTGAGTGTTTGCTTAATGGCAAAAGCGGTTTTATTAATCTTAAAATCTGCATTTTACCATTTAAAGTAAGATTGTAAATATCCTTTCTGCAAAAATGAAAACAAATCAGTGATCCTTTCCTTTTTTCCAGTGAGAAAACAGTTTTATATCCGAGGATTTCTAGCTTTTCTTTAATATTTTCTAAGATATCTTTATCGCCTGACCTTATTCGAAATGTGAACCTAGAATGTATTTTATGACTTTTAGTAAGATGCCAATTGCCTTCACAATCCATATAAGCAGCAAGAAAGATAAAAAATAAATTATCATCCGTAAGAATCCATTGAGGAATACTATTTGGTTTGTTTAAAAGGAAATCAAAAGATGGATGCAAATCTACGTAAATAAACCATTCGTCTTGTCTTGCTTTGTTTTTAGAGAGATAAGTACATAACTGACCATAATTCTTGAATGCTTCTTTTAACAAGTTTACTTGAGCTGTGTGAGTTGTTGAAGTTTGAATTCTAACAGATAGGTAATTCAATTTTGCATGGAAATCTCCAGCACGTAATCCAAGAAAATATGCCTTTTCCTCTAAATTTTCAGAAAACGGTTTCTTAAACTTTATAGTCATTGCCTCAGAAAGAGTCTTTCTTTTAATTCCATACTCTTCCATCTTTTTTCGTACAGTCCTTTCATTCTTAATGCCATACAGCTTTGCAATCTCTCTTGGCTTCATGTTCTTGTTCCAATATGAATCAATCAACACATCTTTAGGAACTACAATTTCTTTTGTCATTTTTTCAACCTCCAAAGTCTTTTATTTTTTAAAGACTTTGGAGTATAAGAAAAAGAGAACGTTAAGCGAAACTGCGTAATTGATTTTTGTGCTGAAAGCCGAAAATCATTATTTGGCAGTTTTGCATGTTCTCTTTTTCTTTTATTTTAAATAAGAATTAGTTTATAAATATGATGCAGGCGAATGTCTAGTGGGTAGTGGTTTTGAAGCACTGACTTTTGTAAAGATAGAGCAAAACTTAAATAGAGATAAGTTTAGGAATTGTTAAGTGGACAAAGAAACCAA
>CAZGEW010000067.1:0-7645 GCA_964524225.1 uncultured Methanosarcinales archaeon
GGATAACAAAAGATGAAGAAACAATATTAACAAAAGATTTCAAAATTAAAGACGGTATTTTGGATTTAAAACATGCATTCAAAAATCCTGGCTTATATGAGGTATTTTTAGAGTTCAATATTAATGATAAAACTTATGCACCAGAAGATTTTTTGATTGAGGTGAAGGAACAGAATAAAAATTTTGCACAGAATTATATATACTTGATTGTTGGCATTCTGATTGGTGCACTATCAAGAAGGCTAATTCCTTATCTAAGAAGGCAACTGAATTTCCATAGGTAAAACATATACGGAAAATAGGAATGGGCTGGAGGTTGAAAACTAAATCAAAATATTAGAAAGCTTCAGAAAAGTTAGGAGCTTCGCTGTGTACTCAACCAGCAAAAGCTGTCAATTATAGCTTTTAGTTTAGGCCTTTCACGCAAGTAAAGGCTTAAACTAAATGCTATATTTATAAATGAGTTTATCAGCTACACACCTCCCAATTTTGGTAATAAAGAATTGGTATTTATATATTACCTATATAAATTATATACATTAAAATAATAACATAAAAAAACATAAAAATTAAGAGTTGTTATTTTTATTTTGACTTGCCAAGAATCCTAAAAACCTTTGTACCACAATTCGGACAAACACCTTTTATAGCTTTCATACCATTCTTCATTATGACCTCTTTACCATCTTTAATCTCAACTTCCTTTCTACACTTCATACATCTTCCTTTTGCCATCATATTCACCTCAATAACTTTCTAACTTTCAAAAAATTTCAATACTTTTACCATTAAAATTTTTTATATGATAAGTTATATATAAATATTTGGTTTTTTTGTAATTTTTGTAATTTGCTACTTAATATTTTATCCCACAATTTCCAGCAATTCCTTGATATCATTTAACTCGTAATCTGCATTGCTTTTAGCTTTAGGATTTCCGTATTTGGCGAAGCAGGTCAACATCCCTAGCTTCTTAGCACCTTTAATGTCCCTTTCAGGTCTGTCGCCAACCATCAAGCATTCGCACGGTTTTAATTTAAGTTTTTTAAAAGTAACTTTAAATGGCATAATATTTGGCTTCATCTTTTTTGTGTCATCAAAAGTCACAACTACATCAAAAAAATGATTAATTTTCATTGCTACAAGCCTTATCCATGCTTTTAACCTAGGCGCATCTGATACAATAGCTAGCTTAATACCTCTTCGCTTTAGCTCAAATAAAACCTCTGACACATGAGGATATGGCTCAAGAAATCCTGCACGAACTCTTCTGTAAGCAACTATACCACTTGCAAGAATCTCATAATCAATTTTTCTTATTAATTTCTTTAAAAATTTCTGGAAAATAGCTTTTTCTTCTAATCCATATTTGTCATATAGAGCAAATAATTCTTCAATTGCCTTATTTTTGCTAACATTCAATCCAGCATCAATCATTGCAGAAATAGCAGCATCACAGCTAAGCTCCTTCATTTTCATGAAGTCTATTAAAGTATTGTCTAAATCGAAGATAACTGCTTTTATCATAGAAAAAGTTATACTAATACATTATATAAAAGTTGTTATAATAACGAGTATTTTGTAAAATTAGATAAATACATTTTTATATATAATTATATTATTTCTTAAATTCGATAAATTAGGTGGTTTTATGAACTTAGATGCAAAATTAAACAATCCAGAATTAATTGAAGCACCTAGAGGAGATATATTTTTAGATATCTCAAAAGAAGAACTTAAGCAATTAGATAAACAAGGATTAATTGATATTATTACAAAACATTATCATCAAAAAAGACCAACTCAATTAAAAATAGGAAAATTATTGTTTAGTGATGATGAGTATTATTCGCTTGAGCAAACAGCTTATGCGCTAGATTTGAAACTTGATTCTTTGCGTGCAATGACTACTTCAAATAAACACCTACATAAGGAATGGGTAAAAGGAAATTGGAGAATTTCTGGTTACGAGGTAATTAGATACTCCTTAAGACCACACCATAAAAGAACTAGGACTCAAAAAGAGTCTTTTAAAAAATTCTATATAAATTTTTTGCAAGCAATCAAAGAGATTAGTTCAGAAGATTTAGCTATAGACTCTGTAGTTAAATTTTATGATATGCTATTTCCAATTAAAGGTTTAGATAGATATAAACAAGTTATGGCTTTATTAGGAAAGAGTATTGATGAAGAGCAGACTTATAAACCTATACGTCAACAAAAGAGAATTCGTAAGCCTTCTACTAAAAAACCAAATGATTTTTCTTTTAGAAGACTATATTATCCCTCAACAACACCACAATATAGCACAGGACAAAGTCCAAATCAAGATCTTAACAAAGATTATGTTTCAATTTCATCAGTCCAATTAAAAGTTAATGCAGATTATGTTTTAATTAAAGATTCAAGTATGCCAGATGAAGATGCATACCGTGTTAGAAGTGTAAGTGTTGGGGTGGTTAGAAGTGAGAGTGTTGGAAGGTTAGGCAGAAAAAAAGAAGATTTTAAATTAAACCCAAGCGATCTTGATCGTTTATCCTTAGCAAAATCTTATATTCGTGAAATTAAAGTTATAAAGCAATTTGAAAGTAAGTCATTTGTGTATGATAGGGAATCAGTATTAAAATCACTTGAATTAGCTGGAACACCTGCAATCCTCTATAATGGAATGCTTGTTTTTCCACCAAATACTTTAGATATTGTATTCAGCAAAACCTCTTATAGAAAAAAATGGTCCTCGACAAACTCTCTGAGTCATTAAAAAACACTTTACAAAAGATTGCAAAATCACTTTTTGTAGATGAAAAACTAATTAATGAGTTAATTAAAGACATCCAAAGAGCATTGCTTCAAGCAGATGTAAATGTAAAGCTAGTTTTTAATTTAACGGAAAAAATAAGAAGTCGAGCTTTAAATGAAGAAGCTCCAAAAGGGTTGACAAAAAAAGAACAAATTGTACATATTGTTTATGAAGAACTGGTTAATTTTCTAGGTAAGGAGCAGTCCAAGATAAACATTAAGCATAAACCATTTAAAATAATGCTTGTTGGATTATTTGGCAGTGGAAAAACAACAACTGCAGGAAAACTAGCAAAATTCTATACCAAAAGAGGCTACAAAGTTGCACTTGTTGGCTTAGATGTTCATAGAGCAGCTGCCATGGAGCAGATTGAGCAAGTTGGAAAACAAGCAAATGTCATGGTGTTCTCTAATAAAAAAATTAGAGACGCTGTTGATATTTGGGATGAATACAAAGATAAATTTGAGAATTATGATATCTTGATTATAGATACTTCTGGAAGGGACGCATTCTCAAAAGATTTAATACTAGAAATTGAAGAAGTAAATAGAAAAATTGTTCCGGATGAAAAGCTTTTAATCACTTCAGCTGACATTGGGCAAGCTGCGCAAAGGCAGGCAGAGCAGTTTCATAAAAGCTGCGGGGTAACTGGAATAATTGTTTCTAAGATGGATGGCACAGCAAAAGGAGGTGGAGCCTTAACAGCCTGTGCTGTTTCCGGTGCACCAATAAAATTTATCGGACTTGGAGAAAAAATTGATGATTTAGAGCAGTTCAATCCAGAAGGATTTGTTGGTAGACTTCTCGGGATGGGCGACTTAGAAGCTTTGCTGGAAAAAGCACGAGAAGTAATAAAGATAGAAGATGCTGAAGATTTAGGCGAAAGATTTCTAAAGGGCGAATTTAACTTGATTGATTTATGTGAGCAGATGGAGGCTATGAGCAAAATGGGGACCCTAAGCCAAATTGTGGAGATGATTCCAGGGATGTCTCAACTAAAACTGCCAAAGGAAATGCTCCAAGTTCAGGAAGGAAAGTTAAAAAAGTGGAAATATGTAATTCAAAGTATGACTAAAGAAGAACTTGAACGACCTGACGACTTAATGGATACTGCAAGAATAGAAAGGGTTGCTAAGGGATCAGGAACTTCTATTCAGGAAGTCCGTGAGCTTATTAAACAATACAAACAATCAAAAAAATTAGTAAAGATGTTTAAGGGAAGTAAAGGCGATATTTCTAAATTTATGAATAAGTTTGGCGGAAAATTGCCGATTAGTGGATAAGGTAAAAATGTAACTATAAAGCTCTAGAGAACTTACTTAATTTTCAATCAACCTTACTAGCTCATTTTTCTTTTGCTCCATTAAATCTTTAGAAACGGCTTCTAGATTTAACCTCAATAAAGGCTCTGTGTTGCTTGGTCTAACATTAAACCACCAGTCACTGAATTCTATAGTTAAGCCATCCAGCTTTAATATCTTTTTCGGTTTTTGTTTTATGTACCTCTCTTCTACCTCTTTTAATTTTGAGTCTTTATCAACAACCTTAGCATTAGTCTCTTCAATTGTGTAATATTTTTTAAATTGTAGCAATAATTCTGATAGAGGCTTATTTTCATTTGATACAATCTCAGCAACAATTAAACTGGTGATAACACCTGAGTCTGCTCTATAATTATCCTTGTAGTAAAAATGTGCTGAATGCTCGCAACCAAAAATTGCTTTAGTTTTTTTCATTGTATCCTTGATAAATGAATGCCCAACTCTTTCAACTATCGGTATACCACCATGCTTAATAATTATCTCTGGTACAATATGACTGCATACCACATTATGCACTATTTTTTGATTTTTATTTTTGATTAAAATGTTTTTTATTATTAATGCCGATATAATAGAACTATTCGCTATTTCTCCTTTCTCATCAATGAAAAAAATCCTATCAGCGTCGCCATCAAAAGCTATGCCAAAATCGCAGTGTTTTTCTTTGACTATTTTTTGCAATTCTGACAAATTTTCATATCTTGATGGATCTGCAGGGTGATTCGGGAAAGTACCATCTAATCTAAAATAAAGCGGAATTATCTTTATTGGTAAGTTTTTATAAACTAGTGGGATAATCTTTCCTGCCATGCCGTTAGCAGCGTCTACTGCTATCTTTAACCCCCTAAGTTTTTTAACATTGATGAATTTTTTTACATGCTTAACATAGTCTCTTAGCACATCTTTTTTTATTATCCTTCCTTGTTTTTTTACATGCCACTGCTTTGTTGTTATACCTTTTCCAAATTGACTTTTCTCTACAATTAATTTTATAGTCTTTAATCCGGTATTTTCATTTATCGGAATTGCTCCAGCTTTGCAGAATTTAATTCCATTATATTCAGGAGGATTATGTGAAGCAGTAAACATAACAGCAGGCTTGTGTAAATAACCTGAAGCAAAATAAACCGCATCTGTAGAAACTTGCCCTATGTGAATGGCGTTTGCTCCTTGCTCTGTAACACCTTTAATAAATGCCTTGCTTAGCTTTGGAGAAGAAAGTCTCATATCAGTACCAATGATTACTTCTTTACACTTCAAAAAATAAACAAAAGCCTTTCCAATTTTATAAGCAATATCCTCTGTTAGATTTTGAGCGTATATTCCTCTTACATCATAGGCTTTGAATATCTCTGATAACATAAAATTTTTAAGTAATGTTTATTTAATTATTTTTCGATTACCCTAAATCCATCTCCTGTTCTTCAAAAGGTGTTATACCCTTCCACTTCTTTTCTGCTATTTTGTATCTTTCTACATTTCCAATATCAAACCATTGACCAGCAAATGGAAAACCTCTCAAGCGACCAAGCTTTGCTAGCTTAGGAAAAACGTCTTTTTCAAGCATTGAAAATCCATTTGGAATCATGTCAATAACCTTTGGTTCAATTATATAAAAACCTGCATTAATCAAGTTTGAAGGGGGATGTGTTGGCTTCTCAACAAATTCAATAATTCTTGAGCCGTCTAATCTTGCAACTCCATAATGCGATGGCTCATCAACAGTTGTCAATGCTATTGTTGCCAATGCATTCTTTCTTTTATGGAGCCTGAACATTCTTGGTATGTTTATATCCTTTAATTCGTCTCCATTAGAAACTATAAAACTATCGTTAAGGTATTTTCTTGCCAATTTTAAAGGACCAGCTGTTCCAAGTGGTTCTTCTTCTTCAACATAGGTGATATTCATGCCAAATTTACTTCCATCGCCAAAATAGTCCTTTATTTTTTCTTTTAGATAGCCAACACATAATACTATGTCTCTTATTCCGTACTTTTTCAATAAATCAAAAATATGGGCTGTAATTACTTTGCCTTGTACCTTAAGTAGTGCCTTTGGTATTTTATCTGTCAATGGTCTAAGCCTTGTTCCTCTGCCTCCTACTAAAAGAACAGCTTTTTTTGGAATATTTATGCCAAGTGCTTCAGCAAGAAGAAGCTCTACCTCTTGTGACCTGTTCTTAATATCTATTCCATCAATTCTTTTGTCTATTTGATTTACTAAGTTCTTATCTAGGGTTATAGTAATACGCTCTTTCATTTTAAATCACGAAAAATTTTTCAATTTTTGATTGAAAAATTTTTATTATTTAAATCTTTCGATTTTTGTATGATAAAGTATGATAAATAGAAAAGTTTAAAAATAATGAAAAAATCCATATTACAGCTTATGGATTTTTTCCAGAAGTAAAACGTTAGAAAAAAATTTTAACAGCGAATCTGTTAAAATTTTTTTAGATGTCACGATGGATAGGAACCTCGCTTTAGATTTTGTAAGAGCTACAGAGGCCGCTGCATTAAGCTCAGCATATTGGGTTGGCAAAGGAAATGAGAAATCAGCAGACCAAGCAGCAGTTGAGTCAATGCGTAAGGCTTTTAGCATAATTGATATGGATGGCACTATTGTTATTGGCGAAGGCGAGCGTGATGAAGCTCCAATGCTTTATATTGGCGAAAAGGTCGGCTCTGGCAAGGGTATGAAGCTTGACATTGCAGTTGATCCACTAGAAGGAACAACAATTACAGCAAGAGGTGACCCAAATGCAATGTCTGTACTTGCAGCAGCACCTGCTGGATGCTTGTTAAACGCACCAGATACTTATATGGAAAAAATCGCTGTTGGGCCTAAATGTGTTGGTGCTGTTGAGCTTGATGCTCCTGTAGAAGACAACTTATACGCTGTTGCTAAAAAGCTTGATAAACCAATTGATGAGGTTACTGTAATCATATTGGATAGAGATAGGCATAAGGAGCTAATAGAAAAAATAAGAAACTGTGGGTGCAGGATAAGGTTGATTAGGGATGGTGATATTGCTGGAGCTTTAGCACCTGCAATTGAAGACTCTGGAATTGATATTTTAATGGGCATTGGAGGTGCCCCTGAAGGTGTCATTGCAGCAGTTGCATTAAAATGTCTTAGTGGTGAAATTCAAGGCAGACTCAAGTTTAGAAATGAAGAGGAAAAGAAGAGAGCAAAAAAGATGGGAATTTCTGATCTCAACAAAAAACTTACGATGGATGATTTGGTTTGCAGCAATGAAGCAATGTTTGCAGCAACAGGTATAACAGATGGAACAATACTTAAAGGTGTACAATTTTTAAGCCATGGCGCAAAAACTCATTCCATTGTAATGCGTGCAAAGACAAAAACTATAAGGTTTGTGGAGGCACAACATACTTTTGAACATTTTCCAGAATTTTAAATTGTAAAATTATTATTGAGGTGATTAAAAAATGACTCATCATACGCATATAACAGAAAAAGATGTGATTGTACCTGCAGATGTTCCAAAGGAGATGGAAA
>CAZGEW010000068.1:0-7336 GCA_964524225.1 uncultured Methanosarcinales archaeon
ATTGGGAATTTGTAATACAAATTCAAGTAAAAAATTTCTTATTAATTAAAATTTTAATCTATTCAATACCTGAACAAAAATATTTCCAACAGCTAATGCTAAAGGTAAGTCATGCTGTGGTATATAAAAATGAAGTATAACAAACAAAATAGCAACTAAAACGCCATAAACAATTCTTTGTTTTAGTGCTGTAGGATGTGTTCTTGGCTCTATTAGCATAAACATTGAGAAGAAGTATATGACTCCGCCATTTATTATTGTATAGAAAATATCAAAGAATGTAGAACCACCATATAACTCAATCAGAGAATTTAACATATAATAACTTGCCAAAAAACTTATTGTTAAATCAAATCTTCTCAATCTCCAGATTACAAATATACCAAATATTACTACTAATATCAGAGGGGATGAAATCCACCATGTGTGCGAAACACCAAAAATTATTGAAACCAATAAAACACCAAAATTTGCCGGGTTAAATATGTGCTTTTGTTGGATTTTTATTAAATGCTTTGATAAAATTGCAATTACCCCTGCCAAAATGTAAATATACCATTCAAGGTTTTGTGTCAATAAACCGCCTATAAACAAACCTGAAATTAGAGCGCTTTGAGGGAAAAAAATCGAATTTTGCATTCGATTTTTTTCTGATTTGATATATTCAATAAATAAATCTAATGTTACAGTTGTAATTACAGTAATTAATACAGGAAGTAAGGCATTAATACCAAAGCCATAAAGAAATGCGCTTACTAAGTGTAAAATTATAAGAAAAGAAATCATATATTGATAAATTGTAAATCTGTTAATTAAAGACTTAATATCCAACAAAAACACCTTGATTATGAAAAAATTTTCAATCTTGATTGAAAAATTTTTGTGATTAAATTATTTTCTCTCCAGTTTCCTTGTTTATAATATGAATTACATTAACAGGGCATGAGTCAGCAGCTTCCTTATTTATTTGAAAGTCTTTTTCCTCAATATCAAGCTCTTCCCATTCATCATCACGTTTCCTACAACCCACAATATCAGATTTGCCGTCTTCACTCATTACCCAAAAGTCTGGAGCAACTGCTGCACATGCAGCGCATCCAATGCAATTTGGTCTGTCGTGCTGTACTTGATATTTTTTTAGGGTTTGTTGTTCAGTTTGATTAAGCTCTGCCATATCCAAATTAACAATTGTTAAGTATTTAAAGTTTTTGTTTGTAATTGGTGTAGTTAAACACTATTTAAGCTTTTTGACGTTTTAATAACCCATATTTATAAAGATTATTCCTGCGACAACCAAACCAAAAGCCAAGAGTTTAATCAAGACAGATTTCTTGTTAATTTCTTCTTTTATAATTCTTGGCATATAAAGTGAAGTGAATAAAGCCAATATAAAGACAAATAAAGGCAATACAGAACTGCCTAATGCGCTTACAAGTGATATTGGACCTTTAAGGATAGCATAATTAAGGAATATAAAGGCTGAAAAATCTATCACCATCTTTAATAATAACAAAGCCTTTATATTACTTTTTGCAGTTGCAAAGGTTTTGACAAATTCATTTCTAACTGATGGCATTACCAATACACACAAAGCCATAAACCCTCCAAATCTAAGCCATAAAAAACCACTCCAAAAGCTTGTGACATTAAAAATATGTTTTGCTGATACTATAGCAATCGCACTTAATAATGCAGAACCAAGCATTAAATAAAAGGACTTGCTTAACTTAAATGAGCTTTCTACTTTTTTATACGAAACTATTATACTTGCACTAAGCAAAAATAAAAACCCTATAAAGTGGTTTAATGTCAATAGCTCCCCTAAAAATAAGAATGACAAAAACAAAACAAAAATTGGTGCAAACTGTAATAATACAACAATTCTTGATATGTCATCATATTCAACAGCTTTATAATAAATTGCAACACTAGCGCTAAATGTTGCACCATAAAATAATGCAATCATGATATCTATAAACTTTAGCGACTGAAATCCGACAAACGGCAACAAGAATATTAAAAATACATTCATTGCTCCATTTAATACGATATAAACGAGTGGATTTTTAATGTGGCCTTTTGAAATGACTATTTTATCTATTAAAGAAGTAAGAGCCCATATTCCTTGCGCTATTAATACGAAATAAATCCAGTTAATCATATTATTTGCGGATAACACCCGGGATAATAATCAAGTTTATCTTCATTCATTATAATAACAAAATCATAGTTTTTTATTATATCATAAAATTGGTCACGAATATCAAGCATAATATTATGGAATGTATTAAAGTCTTCTATTTCAAAATCTAATTCAATATCCCAAGAGCCTATGCAATTAATTGCGTAAGTTAAATTTTTTAAATAATTGCAACGTTGAAAAAATTCGTTGTATTTTTCTTTTGTCAGATTTTTGAATTTTATCAGCGCTTTGCAAAATATCCAATTAAATTTATTTAAGTTAAGAAAAATCCTATTTATTAGTATTATTTTTTCTCTTTTGAGATTTTTTATCCTATAATTTATTATTCTTGGTGTTGTTTTCAACCTTTGAGCCATTTCTGTTATAGGCATTCTCGCATTATTAACTAATGACTTTATTATTTCTTCATCAATTTCATCTATTTTAAAGTCCCCTTTTTTTCCACCTTGAAAAACAACAGGATAAGGTTCTTTGTTATCTAAAAGATACTCTTTTCTCCAGTGAGGCACCCCTAAGTTGACAGAAGTTTCTCGCGAAGAAACATACTGACTAAATTTTTCATCAAATTCTTTTATAGCTTCATTAAACTCGTAAACATTTTTAACAATAAAACCTGCTATAATATCCCATTTACCAGAGCAAGTAGCAATCCATTCTGTCTTTTTATGAGCTTTAAGAAATTCAATAATTTCTGTAATAATCTCTTTATTTGCATTTTCAAGTGAAATATAAATCTTATATTTAGAAAATCCTAATTTGTATGTGTCTACAACAGTAGCAAATCGTGTAATTATCCCCTCTTTTAAGAATCGTTTTATTCTATAATCCACAACTTGTTTACTTAGTCCAACTTTTTTGCCAATTTCTGAATTTGTTTGCCTACAATCTATGTCTAACTGGTAAAGAATCTTTCTGTCCTTTAAATCAAGATTATTTAAGACCATTTTTATAAATATAATAACAATTAATATATAAATTTTGTTATTTTGACAAAAAAATAGGTAAAACATTTATTAAAATTCTAGCACCACTAATAAGTTATGACAATAGCTCTAAAATTGCTAAGTGGAGAAACATCTTTAGACGACTATTTTAAACCAAATAGTGATGTTAATCTTAAAGTATTAATGGCTGTACCACCACAATCACATCCTCCAACAGCACCACATCCCGCAATTCCATATCTAAAAGGTTATTTAGGGCAAACATTACCTAATGTTGATGTTGCTCAAAAAGATCTAAATGCAATATTCTTTTCCTATATTTTTAGTCCTGAGGAACTGGCAAAAAGATTTTCTTCAGAAGAAGTTGCAAAAATTAAGCAAGCTTATGAAGCTCAGAGAGATATTAAAATTTATAGGGATATACCAAAATTTATTGAGGCTCATAAAACACTAGAACATGTGCTGGGTGAAATAAGCAGGCAACATCAAAGCAGATACGGACTTAAGAAAGAATCGTTAAGTTTGCGAGGAAATACTTTTACATATGTATCAGAATTGCCTGCTGATAAAAGAGCAAGCATATTAGAAGCAATAGGCGGAAAATACAGAGAGGGAAATTTCTTTTATGATTTTTACAAGACCAAAGTTTTACCTTATATTGAAAGTCAAAGCTACGATGCAGTTGCTCTTTCAATATATCTGCCAGATCAAGTTATACCAGCCCTATTACTAGCTTCAATGATAAAAGAGCAGAATCCAAATAGAAAAGTAATTTTAGGCGGAAACTATCTGACAAGATTTAGAAAAATTCTATCACAGGATGATGAATTAAACAGAAGATTTTTTGATTATGTTGATGCAATTGTTGTAAAAGAAGGGGAAATTCCTTTTAAGAAAGTTCTAGAAAAAGTAAGCAGAGGTGAAAGTTTTGAGGGAATCAATCAAGTAATCTACAGAGCAAAAGACGGAAAAGTAACTAGTATCTTTAATCCAAATGAATTGCCAACAATTGATATGAATAGGCTTCCAAGACCTGATTTTGATGGCGTCTTTACAGATTTAGAAAATAAAGAAAATGTTTTTTGGACACCATCGCCAGTAATTTCTTTATATACTCAGAGAGGGTGTCCTTACGCACTAGGTTGTGATTTTTGTACTATAATGAGTGGAAATAACAGACCAAATTCAAAGAGCACACGTTCTCCAGAAAAAGTTGCTGAAGATATGAAATTTTATCAGGGAAAATATGGTGCTAAAGTTTTCAGTTTTGGTAACGAGACTTTAAGTAGAGATTTTATGATAGGATTAGCAAGGGAATTGGATAAGTTAGGATTAGAAGCTGTAGTTGATGGTTATACTAGAACAGATCAGTTCCATAATGGCGATTTGGATAGAAAAATGATTAAGACAATCAGTAAATATTTTAGATTCTTGCAAATTGGGGTGGAGAGCACTGACGAAGAAACCTTAGATAGTATGAGGAAAGGAAGAAAACCATTCAAAGATTCGGAATTAGTCGAAGCATTATATCAAAATGGAATTTTTCCTCATGCTTTTTTAATTGTTGGTTTCCCACCACAGAAAAAGGATTACGGAAGAAGGGACAGAAATGATTATATAAATTTCTATATGAAATCTGCTTTATCTACATTAAGATGGTTAAATGAAAACAAGGGAAATCTTGGTACATTCAAGGCTACTACATTACGCGTTCCAAGAGATGACTATAAAATGGTTTTAGAGGACGATTCCGACTTTATTGTATCTCCTCTTTATGATCATGAACTAAAATTGAAGCATTCTAAAGATTTAGAGTTTAACATTCCGTATGACAAAATTCATGGTAGTATCGAGTTAGATAAAAGATTAACAGAATTATTTGAAATGATTTGGACTCCTTATAGAACGTTTACCCACAATACTATTTACCATCAGAGATTATTTAATTGGCAAGAGGGTATAAAGTGGGCAATTGAGCACCTAGAAGTTGCTGATGAAGTTTCACGTGAAGCTAAAGAAAGAGAAAGAAAAATTCTTCGAAGGATATGGGCAGAGGCTGTTGGACCTGAATATTTAGAATCTTTAAGCGAACTATCAAAAAAAGGAGGACTAGGCAGAGAAAAACGAGCAAAATTACAAGCTGTAATTCAGGAAACTCATGCAAGAAATATTATTGCACAACATTTTCCAGAAGGCATTTCCTCAATTGAGGAATTAGTAAGTCTATAGTACAATGAAAACTGAAATATTTCGAAGATTTTAAGAAATTGAATTTAAAGTCAACAATATAATACCACAGAATTTTTAGAAGATAAATCAATATTAAAACATCAAATTAACCATCCAAGCAAATAACACAGCAATTACAGTAGCAGTCACTAAATAAGCAATCGCACATCTCTTGCCAAATTTGCCATATATCATTGAAAGTTCTGTTACATCTGTTGTAACCCCAACCATTAAAATAACAAAAACAACGCCGAGTGAAGCGCCTAATTGATAAAGCTGACCACCTAACACAGCAAGTCCTTCTGATGCCACTTCAAGTATTGCACTAAATGGAACAGCAATCAGTACTGAAAATCTATTACTATCCCCTAAGTATTTACTAACTAATTCTGTTGGGATAAAAGCTTTTAAAGCTGCTGCAAGAAGTAAGCCAATGATAATATACTTTCCAACATCCTTGAAAATTATCCACGTATTTTTTGTTGTGCAATAAAAAATTCTTTTGTTAAATTTTTCGTTTTCGTGCTTTAACCTCATTTGCTCTACATCAACACATTCAACACAAAGTCTTTTTTCCCCCTTTTTGTGCTTTTTTGGAATTCCGGTTTCTATTAAATTCTTATTTTCAAATTTTGCTAATATTAATCCAACAATAAATGCAGTTAGCAATGAAAATACCAACAAGGTAATTGCATTTTTTATGCCAATTAATCCAGAGATTAATATAACATGTATTAATCCTCCCCACGGTGCTGCAAGCAAAAAAGTTAAAGCAGAAGCAGTTGAGGCGCCTCTCTGTCTTAAAGTTGCAGCAATTGGAATTGCTCCACAACTACACACAGAGACAAACAATCCAGCAGTTGTTGCTCTCAACAGAGATTTCCAACCATTATCACCAAAGTATTTCAGCAATTTTTTTGTTGATATAAATTCTTGTATTAAAGCAGATATTATTAAGCCTATCAAAAAGTAAAGCCATAACCCATTTAAAAGTTCAACTAGCGAATTGAAGTAGCTAATAAAAAAATTTTTTAATGGCATTTAATTATAAAAATTTCTATTGCTTTGCAATAGAAATTTTTCATATTGTTTTTAAATTTTTAGTTATAACTTTAATGAAAATAATATCCCAGTATAGCAATTTATATATGACGAAGCAAAAACTTTTTATACTAAGTTTTCATAAGAGATTATACGTGGGGGTGGACATATGCAACTATATTCTGATAATGAAAAGCAGGATTTTATTACAGTAGAGGGTAATATATACACCCATAAACAAATTGAGAAAAGAGATGGCTTAATTTTTATGAGAATGAAAAAAAGATTTGTAAATCTAAATAGTAATAAAATATAATAATTATATGATAATTCTTTATCCTCTATTAAATTTTCCAGTGCCATTACACATGATGCACTCCTCATCATAATAGATGCCTTTGCCCTTGCATACAACACATGTTTGCTCAGCTTCTTCTTTCTTATTTTGCTCCATTTAAATATTAATTATTTTTATATTTAAAATACTTTTTATAATGGGGCTGCGGGGACTCTCATTCAAATAAAAAAATCACCAGTGACATGCGAGTGAGCTTCGTTCGCTCACGAAGCGAACTCGCTCACAAGTCACTGTTGGTGATTTTTTTCAGATAGTAAAGAAGATAATCCACCCTATCTAACTTTAGTATCATGCTTACTCTCTGCAAAATCTTCGCAACAAAGTTGCGAAGATTTTAATTTTCAAATTTGAACCCCGACCACTACCTTTTCTGCAAAATGCCATGCATAATGTCCCGAAGGTAGGATATTAGCCAAGTTATACTACAGCCCCTTGACTATGAATTAAACTAGAAAATTATTTATAAAGATTTGGTAACTATAAAGCCCCGACAGTAGCTCGTCTATAATTCTAAAAACCGAAAAAAGCAAATACAAGTTCTATAATTTAAAAATTATTGGG
>CAZGEW010000069.1:0-7170 GCA_964524225.1 uncultured Methanosarcinales archaeon
GATAATAGAATTCAGCAGTTTCAAGCCCGTGCAAAATATATAAACGGTAGTACAACTCCATCAAATTTAATCTTGTTGTAACAATGCCAACATTTTTTAGATAATTTTTGTAATTTATATTGCCTCTAATAATTTCGAGAAGTGCATAGGTATCATAAAACAAAATTGTTTCTTCTGCCACATCAATTATCCTCTCCTAAACATTCTATCAGATGAACTTTCCCAATCTCTTCTTGACAAGTCTTTAAGTTGTTGTCCTGTTAGTTTTGTTTTTAGCGTTCCAAAAATATCAGTCAAATCACCTTTCTTAAATACATTTATCACTATTTCATCTCCTTCCTTGAGCCCCTGACTCTTTACGATTTCTTTTGGAATGACAACCCCCATTGAACTCCCCCATCTCTTTACAATTACCATGGACATCACCTAAGTTATATTTTTAGTTAATTATAGGTTATATTTAAATATTTCTAAAAAATTTCATAATTCAAAACTTTTTCTAATTTTTCTTTATCAGGCATCAGATTTTCTAATTCAGCGCCTGGAATTAACTTACCACCACTACTTAAGTATTGTGCATACAGTCTTATGCTTTCTGGATCGTTTGGATCAATTATGTAATTTACCATAAACCATACACTTAATTCTTCTCCATAATCTTTACAACTTATCGAGGTTTTGCATTCTAAAGGCTTTACCGGATGTATTGTGCATCCTTTTTCATCATGATAAAAAATGCATCTACCATAGAGCTTACCTTTTTCTCTTAACAGCTTCGGCCTCAGTATTTTTTTATTAAATAACTCAATTTCTTCCAAAAAATCTTTTTTTAAGTCTTCTTTTGAAATGCCTAAAAATGCTGATATATTTTTTGCATCATTTCCAATCAATGAGCCGCTTCCGAACTTGCAGCCGTGGTTGCAAGCATTACATCTACATGGTGCGGCTAATTTCAAAACCTCTTTTAGTGTGGTAGTTTTGGTTATCAATTTAATTTAAAAAATTTCATCAACTTTGTTGATGAAATTTTTTCTAATGTTTTACTTTTGGAAAAATTTTTAATTTCGAAGAAAATTAAAAACTTTCTTGATTATCAATTAATAACTCCTTTTCAATCTTCTTAGTAAACTTAAGTTCTTTTTCAACGTCATAATGATTATATTTTTGCTTTATATATTCAAATCTTTCAGCAACACTCACTACTTTATTATCCTTTACTCTTTTATCAGCATAAAAAACTATTTTGTCTTCCCATGTTTTAGGCGCAAAATCCTCATCATTTAAATGAACTAAACCATGTCTTTTTATAATTAATGCAACCACTGGATAACTTAAAGATTTAACAAATTCGTATCCTTCAAGAACATGGTCGCCTTCTGTCAATTTTTTTATATCGTGCAATAAAGCTGATGCAATAACTAAATCTCTATTCACGTTAATACCTCTCTTTTCTAATAAATAAATAATATTCATAGAGAAATCACAAACTGCCTTGCAATGAGCAATAATATTATCAGGCACATTATTTTCTTTTAATATTTTTATGCATTGTTCTTTTGTTGGGATTGTCATTTTCAAAGTTTTTTAGTTTTATACCTCCCTAGCTCAACTACTACAATAGAGTTAACCATCCCTTTTACATTGGCTTCTTTGAGGAATTCATCAAAAACTTTATTGATTTTATAAACTGTAAAATAATAAGGCAACCTTATCAAAATTAACCCAACTCCCTTCCTTTTAAGGAATATTTCTGCAAACCCTAAATCCCTAGTAACAATAACATAACTATTCTTTTGGGCATATTCAAAAATTTCATTGTCATCAGCAGAGCCCAGTACATTCCTTACATGAACAGCTTTGTATCCATACTTATTAAAAGTCTCTATTAAAGAGTACGGCGAATCCGCATCTATTAAAAATTTCATACCTTTATCTTCAATGGCTTCACTTCTTCGCCCATGACGAATTTTGCAGCATACTCTATAGCAGCTACTATATCAGCTTTTTTGACCCCATATTCCTTTTCCACTTCTTCATAGCTCATTCCACCAACCAAGCTGCCAAGAATGACATCTACAGGCACACGAGTACCTTTTATTACAGGCTTCCCATGCATTATTTTCGGATTAGTTGTTATTCTTTCCATTTTTATCACCTTAATTGTTTGATTTGATGTTTATAAAGGTATTGTTGGGGTTTGAGATTTTTAGGAATTCATGTTTTGTTGTGACTGTCATTGTAACGGAATATTTATTCATTACTAATTTTTATTCTAAGTTAATAACCTTTTGCCTAGCAATATAATTAAAATAAATTTCTGGCGTTGAAAAATTTCTGACAAATTCAGAAAAAGCATTAGCTTCTATTCTAGAAAGAAGTCTAGATTCATCATCAGAAAATCTTCTTGTTATTGAATGTCTATTTCTCATTCTAAAAGAAGCCCCATATTTCAGCATTGAGCCATTATAATCATATATAGGAATTACATCAATAAATCCTAGTGTGATCCTGAGAGGAATTTTTATTGTTGTAGATGGTGGATGCAATTCTGAATCATCATCCAATGTACATAGATATCTAATATATCTTATATATTCACCAAGTACAACATAGGACACTTCATTTGGATTATTTTTTTGTCCTTCGGTTGTCTCGAAAGTTGGTCTAACTTCAATCTTATTAGGTTTATGATATCTAGTTTGTACAAACCTTTTATAAAAATAGTTTCTTAATAAGCCTAAAATTTTTTCTAAAGCTGTATCATTATTTTTGTCCTTCCAAAAATATAAAGTTACAGTCGAATCATACACCAATGCACCTATATCTTGTGACAAATAATTCACCAATTTAGTTTATAGCGTAATATTCAAAAGTATTAACAAAATCATCTCTTCTTTTTCTTCTCCTCATCCTTTACTTCAAAATCTGCATCTACTACATTATCATCTTTTGAATGTGGGTTGTCTGCTTCTTCTCTACTTTCTTCTGTATCATGCCCTTTGTGTGCCTGTTGATATTGTTGCCCAGCTTTCTGATACAATTTAGTTGATAGTCTCTGCACTAGCTCATTTACCTCATCCATTTTTCTCTTAATAGCGTCAACATCCTTTTGTGCTGGTTTCAGCAATTCCTTAAGCTCCAAAATCTTGCCTTTTACCTCTTCAAGCTCTTTACTTGATACTTTTCCTTCAAAATCCTTAAACAATTTTTCAGTTGTATAGGCAAGATTATCAGCTTGGTTGATTGTTTCAACCTCTTCTCTCTTTTTCTTGTCAATATCTGCAAATTGCTCAGCCTCTTTCCTCATGCGCTCTAGTTCTTCTTCACTTAATTTCTGCGAAGCAGTTATCCTTATACTCTGCTCCTTTCCAGTTCCAAGATCTTTTGCATTAACATGCAATATTCCATTTGCATCAATATCAAAAGTAACCTCAATTTGTGGAATACCTCTTGGAGCAGGTGGGATTCCAATCAAATCAAACTGGCCTAGCAATTTGTTGTCAGTAAACATAGGTCTTTCTCCTTGACCTACCCTAATAGTGACAGCTGTCTGATTGTCAGACGCTGTACTGAAAATCTGAGCTTTCTTTGTTGGAATTGTGGTATTCCTCTCGATTAACTTTGTAAAAACACCCCCTAAAGTTTCAATACCCAAACTTAATGGTGTTACATCAAGCAATAATATGTCCTTAAGCTCGCCAGCAAGTACTCCTGCTTGGATAGCAGCGCCCATTGCAACACATTCCATTGGATCAACTCCTCTTTCAGCCTGCTTGTTTATATAATCCTCGACAAATTTCTTGACAATAGGCATTCTTGTTGGTCCACCTACAAGTATAATTTTATTAATATCTTTAGGGCTAAGTTTTGCATCCTTCATAGCCTGTTCCATTGGATGTCGACATCTCTTTATTATTGGTTCTACTAACTGCTCAAGCTTAGACCTTGTCATCTTCATAGATAAGTGTTTAGGTCCTTCATTTGTTGCAGTAATAAATGGCAGATTTATATCAGTTTCAAAAACAGTTGAAAGTTCTATCTTCGCCTTTTCAGCTGCTTCTCTCAAACGTTGCATTGCTGTTTTGTCCTTTGACAAGTCTATGCCTTCTATTTTTTTGAATTCTGCAACCAAATAATTTATCAAGTCTTGGTCCATATCGGTTCCACCAAGTTGTGTATCACCCGATGTTGAGAGAACTTGGAAAATCCCTTCTCCAAATTCCATTATAGTGACATCTAAAGTACCACCACCAAGGTCAAAAACAAGAATCTTAAGCTGTTTGTCTTGCTTGTCTAATCCATAAGCCATAGAAGCAGCAGTTGGTTCATTAATAATCCTTACAACCTCTAATCCAGCAATTTCACCAGCGTCCTTTGTAGCTTGCCTTTGATTGTCATCAAAATAAGCTGGAGCTGTAATTACGGCCTTGCTTATTTTTTCACCAAGAAATTCTTCTGAATCTTTCTTTATCTTCTGGAGTATGAAAGCTGAAATTTGCTGTGGTGTGTACTCCTTACCCTCTATCACATACTTATGGTTAGTGCCCATCTTTCGCTTTGCAGCCATTATTGTTCTTTCAGGATTGCTTACAGCCTGCCTTCGAGCTGGTTCTCCAACTAATATTTGTCCTTCTTTTGTAAATGCTACTACACTTGGAAATGCTTTTCCATAAGCTGTTGTTCCTTCTGCGCTTGGTATTATTGTTGGTTTGCCAGCTTGCAGAACAGCAGCAGCGCTATTGCTAGTTCCAAGATCAATACCAATTATCTTCTCCTTTACCATTTTTTAGTTACCTCCAACATTATTTCATTATATTACGTCATTCTTAACTTTTGTAAAAAATTTCACTCAAAGAGTGAAATTTTTTTATTTCCCACTTACCTTAACTTTACTATGCCTTATCACCCTATCATTTAACACATACCCTTTTTGGAATTCTTCTAAAATTGTTCCTTCTGGTTTATCAGATTCTCCTTTCATCAAAACCTCATGCTTGTAGGGGTCAAATTTTTCACCTACTGCTTTTATCGGTTTCAAACCTTCTGCTTCTAGCACTGAATAAAGCTGTGCATAAATCATCTTTACACCTTCAACAAGTTTTTCTGTATTGTTTGTATTCTTTAGCGCTAATTCAAAACTATCAAGTACAGGCAATATTTTTTCAATTACATCTGCATGAGCGTATTTGACAAACTCTGCTTTTTCTCTATCAACTCTTTTTTTGTAATTTTCAAATTCTGCAGCTAATCTCTTAAGAGAATCTGTGAGTTCTTCTATTTTTTTATCTTTTTCATTGAGTTGCTCATGTAAGTCTGTTTCTTTTTCTTCTTTCTTTTTATCCTCAGTAAGCTTTTCTTTTGGTTCTGTCATTATTAGTTAATGTGGAAGTTTTTTCCTTAGCGATTTTGTAAAAAATTAGCCTTGTGAAGCAAGGCTAATTTTTTTATATCAAGTTTAGTGACAACCACAAGGTATTATTACCTTACCCATCTACCTTATGAAATATTGTTAACCTGATGAAAAAACTCACTCCAGAAGGGAGTGAGTTTTTTGTTATTTTAGTTTATATAATTAGTATTTTTTACATCAATGCCTTTAACAAATTCAATATTGGCATCCTGTGGTGGCTGAAATCCAGATATGGGATAAGTTAAATTTGGTATAAACTTTTCTATATTCATCGTCAATTGTGTAATTGTGTGCTCATCACCAAAATAATGGCTACAAATCTCATAGACTAATTGTCTTGTTTGTACTTCATCAAATAAACCTATTGAGTGTAAGTATTCATGTAACATAATATGGAAAAGGTAATAATTGTAAAGTGATGGACTTGTTTGTAGTATTCTTGTAAGTGGTTTTTTGTTGATTACTATTGCATTTGCTTCCAATGAGTAAAAAGCCCCTATAAATCCATGCTTATGAGCTCCTAAGTCTGCAATACCTACCAACAATCCAGCCTGCTCTAACCCAAGGTATTCTCTAACTATCTCTTTTATTATCTCAAATATATCAGCAATTGTTTTTGCCTTTTTTAGCTCTTTTTCGTAATTCATTTTTGATTTTATTTATCACTTTCATACATGTCAACAACAGGCACTCTAAAACCCTACCATGGTGCTAACCCTCTACCTCTTACACCTCTGATTTACTTTATTTAATTAATTTAGTTGACTTTAAGTCAACGAAATATATATAATATCAACTAGTATATAAACTTTTCGGCAAAACTTTAAATATAAGGAGTTTTACTAATTACTCAATGGCATACATAATACAAAAGATTACAATAGTTAATATCAAGAAACCTATTGAGCACAACATAAACCAAGAGCTGCAATGGCTTGGCTCTTCCTTAGGACTATTTAATCTTAGAGACAAAGACAAAAGCTGCTTTAGGGTTTTTATTGAACTTTTGAAATCTGCTAAGGCAAAAAGGACATTGACAAGCGACGAATTAGCATTAAAACTGTCTTTGTCAAGAGGTACTATAATACATCACCTTAACAGACTTATTGAAGGGGGGTTAGTAATACATGAAGGCAACCGATACACTTTAAGAGTTGAAAATCTTAAATCTCTTATTGAAGAGGTAGAAAAAGACATAAAAAGAGCATGTGAAGATTTAAAAGAAATTGCTAAAGAAATTGATCAGAGATTAGGGTTATAGTTAACAAGAAATATAAAAATTTAATAGCTCCACTGTTAAATTTTTCCATCAATCAAATAAGTAAGAAAAGTATACTCACTCACAAAAGTTTTTAGGCGAAACAGTGGCATGCGAGTGAGCTCGTGAAACGAGTTCACTCGCTCACATGCCTCTATTCGTTCCTATAGTGAACAAGAACCTTTAAATATAACATACACTATACCATTTAGCTACATCGCCTCCAATTCAATATATTATGATAGATATATAAATTCTACATAGCGAATATTGGATGCAGATGTTATATTGCGTGCTTGATGTATTCATCAAGTACAAAGTAGTGGTGTAAGTTTCAATTATAATCTAGCGACCAAAAAGGTTTAATTCCTGTTGATCCTGCAGGAGGTTGCTGCTATTGGGATTCGACTAAGCCATGCAAGTCATTCCGCAAGGAAGGCGAACTGCTCAGTAACACGTCGATAATCTGCCCTTAGACCCTGGATAACCTTGGGAAACTGAG
>CAZGEW010000070.1:0-7021 GCA_964524225.1 uncultured Methanosarcinales archaeon
ATAAACAATAATTTTAAATAATAGCTTAATTGTTAATAGCAGTATGGACGAGCCATCAAGTGTACAACTGCCTCAAATAGCTGTAACTGCGTCAGAAATCTTTAAACCGACAAAGATAAACAAGATAGTTATGCAAGGCTTTAAGTCTTTTGCAAAACATACTGAAATTTTGTTTGGAGGCAACTTCAATTGCATTCTTGGCCCAAATGGTGCAGGTAAATCTAATGTTTTGGATGCTCTGTGCTTTGTTCTGGGTAAATCATCCTCAAGAGACTTGAGGGCTGAAAGATCAGCAAACTTAATATACAATGGTGGGAAGTTAAAAAAGCCAGCAAAGCAAGGTGAGGTAAGCATATACTTTGACAACTCAAACCAAGTTTTTCCAACAGAAGATAAAGAGCTTAAAATAACAAGAATAATTAGGCAGAATGGCCAGTCTATCTACAAAATAAATGATAAAGCCATGACAAGGTATCAAATTACAAACCTGCTTTCCTTAGCAAAGATTGACTCAAATGGTTATAACATAATACTTCAAGGTGATATTGTAAGGTTTGTTGAAATGCATCCTGAAGACAGAAGACTCTTAATAGAAGACATAGCTGGAATTTCAATATATGAGGAAAAAAAGCACAAAGCAATGTTGGAGCTTGATAAGGTTGAGCAACACTTACGAGAGACTGAGCTGATTCTTACAGAAAGAGGCACCTACTTAAGGGAATTGAAAAAAGACAGGGATGAAGCACTGAAATATAAGGAGATAAATGATTTGATAAAGCAAAACAAAGCATCTTACTTGAAAATACAAATCGATAAAAAGGAAATTGAGAGGAAAGAGCTACAGAGCAAGATTGACTTTAGTGACAAAGATTTGATGGCTTTAAGAGAGAAAATAAACAAATTAAAGCATGAGAATGAAAATAAAAAGAAAGAGATTGAGGGTATAACAAAAGAGATTGAGGAAAAAGGTGAGATAGAGCAGGTAAAGCTAAACAAGGATGTTGAAACATTAAAAGTAGAGTTAGCAAAGCACAATTCTAGGATTGATGCTTGCAAGAACGAGCTAAACAAAATTAATCAAAGAAGAATTGATTTAAAGAGTAGCATTAATGATATTGAAAAGAGAATTGAACAATTGACCAATGAAAAGAAAGCTCTTGGAACACTGATAGAAGATAAAAATAAAGACAAGGAAATTATCAATAAAAAAATAATAACCTTCAAGGAAAAAAATAAGCTTGATAGCATAGCAGATATCGAAAAGAATGTAGAAGAAATTGATAGAAAAGCAGAAGAGCTATTAAAAGAAATAAATTCTCTAAAAGAAAACCAGCACAACCTTATAAGGGAAAAAGATAAAATATCACATGAGATTTCTATTATTGAAGATAAAATAAAAAAGGTAATCGATATTGAGAAGGAGCAAAAGCAAAGGCTTGATTCTTTAAAAGACAAAAGGCAGCTCTTCAAAAGCATGACCTTAGAGCTTAATAAGCGTTTAGATGATGACTCCTCTATTGCTGTACAGCTTTCAGAAGCAAGAAAAAAGTTAAATCTAATTAATGAGGAGCTCGCCAAGCTTCGCGCAAAAGACATTACCATTAAAGAATTTGCAAGAGGAGACCTAGCAGTAAAAAAAATACTAGAACTAAAGAACAAGAGAGAAGGAATTTATGGTACAATTGCAGATCTTGGTAAGGTTAACTCAAAATATGCAATTGCACTGGAAGTTGCTGCTGGTGCAAGAATAAAAAGCATTGTAGTTGAAAATGAGAAATTAGCAGCAGAGTTGATTAAATACCTTAAAGATAATAGGTTAGGAACAGCAACTTTTTTAC
Organism: uncultured Methanosarcinales archaeon; assembly: GCA_964524225.1. GTDB lineage: Archaea > Nanobdellota > Nanobdellia > Woesearchaeales > GW2011-AR4. The sequence goes on from CAZGEW010000070.1 coordinate 1,839, forward strand.
CATTGAACAAATTGAGCTCAAAGGAAATAAATCCTGATGTCAAGAAGTTGCTAGGCGCAAAAGGTGTTCATGACTTAGCAATTAATCTTATATCCTTCGATTCAAAATTCAAAAAAGCCTTTTTATATATTTTTTCTGATACTGTGGTTGTTGATGACATTTATGTAACAATAAGGCTTGGTGTAGGAAAAGCAAAATTTGTGACCTTAGATGGCGATGTTGCAGAGCTTAGTGGTGCAATGCATGGTGGCTTTAGAGAAAGAAAAAAAGAGGCTTATGGCTTTAAGGAAAGGGAGGTTACTGAAGGCATAGAGGATAACTCAAATAAGGTAGAAGGATTCCAAAAATTGATAGACACACTTGAGAAAAAAAGGAGCGAAAATGAAACCAATATAGCTGAACTCAGAGAGAAAAAAGCAGTTCTAGAAGGCGAAATTATTAAGTCAGAGACTTCAATGCATCTTGAAGCTGGCGACACAGAAGTTTCAAAAAAACAGCAAGATGAATTGAGGGCAAAAGAAAGGATTGTGGATAATGAAATTAATAAAATTAGCAACAAAATTTCAGAATTTAACAGAGAACTAACAAATTTAAAGATAGAAAAACAAAAGCTAAGGAATCAAATTTCCCAACTTAACAATCCTACTCTGCTTGCTGAACTAAATGCTTTTGAGCAGAAATTTAAGGAATTGAGCGAAGAAATAATAAGGCTAAACCCAGAAATCAAGAATATTGATGCTCAAATCATAAATATATTCCTTCCAGATAAAGAAAAGACAGAAAAAATCCTCAAGCAGCTTTCCAAGGATGAGGAAGAGTTTAATAATGAGGTGAAAAGTTTACAAGGGTTAATTGTACAAAAAGAAGTATCGCTTAAAGAAAAGGAGGCTCTTGCAAAAGAATTCTATGCAAAATTCAAATCCTTGTTTGCTAAGCAAACAAATCTTAATGATGAGATACAAAAAAATGAGATTGCTATTGAAAAAATAATGGAAGAAAGCAGACAAACTGAAATAAAAATAAATTTTAATTCTTTGAAGAATGCAGAACTAGCAGCATCGTTAGCAGCAATGCGGCAAGAATTCCAGCAATATGAAGGGATCAAGCTCTCTCCAGATAAAGATGAGCAGCAATTAAAAAATGAGATTGCCAAATATGAAAAAGTGTTATCTGATATCGGCTCTGTCAATATGCGCGCACTTGAAGTTTATGATGAAGCAGAAAGGCAATACAAAGAATTTTTGGATAAGAAAGAAAAATTAGGCAATGAAAAAGATGATGTATTAGCTATGATGAAGGAAATAGAAGGCAAGAAAAAGGAATTATTTATAAAAACATTTGAAGTTGTCAATAACAACTTTAAAAGTTTTTTTAATATGCTTACAACAAAAGGTGCCGAAGCAAACCTTGTGCTAGAAAATGAGGAAAACCCATTTGAAGCTGGGGTTAGGATTAATGTGAAAATAAGCGGTAGTAAATTTTTAGATATAAGAGGCTTGTCAGGTGGAGAAAAAACATTAACAGCGTTAGCTTTTATTTTTGCAATTCAGGAGCATGAGCCTGCATCTTTTTATATACTAGACGAAGTAGATGCATCATTAGATAAGCACAATAGTGAGAAATTGGCTAAGCTTATAAAGAAATACTCGGAAAAGGCACAATATATAATGATATCGCATAATGACAATGTAGTTTCTGAAGCTGACATTCTATATGGTGTTTCGATGAATGAAGATACTATTTCTCAAGTAGTTAGTTTGAAGATTTAAGATCATTTTAATTTCTTGGTTTCAAATTATATAACAATAATGTCACAATTCCAATAAAGTAACTTAAATGAAGAATAATGTTTGTGGATGTATAAGTTAAGATGAATATTTCATTAATGTTTTGTATTAGAGTGTACCCAGATCTTATAATTGAAGCAATTATTCCAATGGTGAGTATTAACATGATAGTAACACATGCTTGAACAATAAAACGATTAATAATAAGCAAAGTACCCGTGATTAACTCTAAAATTATTGTAATCACAACTAATAATGCTGGTGGATTTAAATTTAAATCTATAAAGTTTTTATATGCCAAATCAAAAAAAATAACTCGGTGAATTCCAGCAAGCAGAAAAACAATACCCAATCCTAGACGAAGCAATACCAAAGGATCATTGATAATCTTGTTTCTTATTTTATACAGATAAGGTTTCATGCTTTCAATCCTTCTTTCTTTCTAAATAATCAAATCTATAATTAAAAATGTTTGTTCGTATCTCTCCAAATACCATACGATAAAACGGACATAAAACATATTTTAAGGCTAGTATATATCTATTTTCGTATTTAAACCTTCTAGTGGAAGAAACTATTTTTACTGTTCGCAAAATGCGAAATTTGCAAAATCTCTTGCTCCTGTTAACATAGTCATTATCTTCCGCAAAAAGAATACTTTGGTCAAAGCCATCTAATTTCTTATGAATGCTTTTTGCTGAAAAAATACATTGTCCAACCATATGAGGATAAATGTATTGCATAATAAAGAACCACATATTTAATATTGCATGACCTATTCTGTCTCCAAGATGTTTTGAATCTGGAATTAGATAACAACCAGAGACTTTAAGACTCCTCTCCCTTAGTTCTTTGAGAGCTTTCTCCAGAAAATCTTTTTGAATGGTTACATCAGCGTCCAAAAATAACAAAATGTCTCCTTTAGCGACTTTTGCGCCATTGTTTCTGCCAACAGCAGGCACTCCTCCTTTTACAATCCTACAGTTATACTTTTTAGCTACTTCTCTGGTTTTATCCTTAGAATTAGCATCTGCTACAATAATCTCATAATCCTTATAGGTTTGTTTTTTAATACACTCTAATAATTTTGGTAGGTATTTTTCTTCATTCCATGTAGGTATTATTATGCTAATCATCTTCTAGTTTATACTATGCTTCCATGACTATTTTGTTGTTTAAAGGTTTTTCTAAATAAGCATATATTTTTTACAACGAAAATTCACAACATTTAAATATTAATATTATTTTTTATTATTTGGGAGTGGTATAATGGGATTGAGAAGAGACTTAGTATTGCATCAGAAGAGGACAATAGAGTCATTTAGATATGTTAAGGAAGACATTTCTAACTTAGACGCTAAGATTGAAAATCTAAGAAATAGGCTAAATTCCTTTGACGAAGGGATAATATCTATTAACAATCAACTTGGTTCTATACAATTATCTTCTGAAAAATGCCTGTCAAACATTAATCTGCAAGAAACTACTAATAAAAATTTTGAAGCAAAAATTGAAAGTACAAAAGAACATTTGAGGAATCTCGATAAAGAAATAAAAAAGGTAAAGAATTTAGTGAATAGAAAAATAAGTTTAATGAAGAAGCAGAATACCGAGCTTCAAAAGGGGCTTAGAATTCACAGTAAAACTATATCAAAGTTGAATAAAAAAATTGATACTAAAAGGATAATCCAAAAAACCAAATCAAAAAGGATTGTAAAACCAAAAAAGACAGTAAAAAAGACAATTAAAAAAGTCATTACCCCAGAAAAGACTGTAATTGAAGTACAGCAACAAGGTAAATAAAATATCAATTATTAACATTAATAGTTGAGTAGAAAAATGGTTTTACTGCGGGATACATTGGTATATGCCCAGCTAACTTATCTTCAATAAATGCTTTTATGACTCTTCCTTGAGCATTTACAAAATAACTATCATCTAGATAAAATATTAGCCTAGCTGGAATAAATCTAAACATACCAGCATCATGAGAAGAACGAGATGTTTTAATAATCTCAACATCATTTTTTGATTTGACTTCAGCAACCCAAATATCAGTATATGTAACATTTCCATTGACCATCTCATAAATAGTAGTATATTTATCACGCGTAGAATCTAATATGTTAATTAATATTGACGCAGCAATTCTAGAATCAAATTCCTCCCCAATTTCTCTTTTTAGTGTATGTAAGCTACTCTCTAATGTCTTTATTGTTCCACCAGGAAATTGGAATTTGCCTCGCCAATCTTTAATGCTATAATCATGGGGTTTTTGCTCAAATAGCACATACATTTCACCTGTCTTTTCATCTACGTGGTAGATAATCGCTACAGAGCCATTTTTGGTGTCAACACCTTGCTCTTGTTGCTCATTTCCATTTGCAAACACATATCTTGCAAGGTTATAGCTCAAAAATTCTCCTTTATCAATTCCAAAAAGTTTTGAAATCTCTCCTGAATCCGATACTAATCTCTTGAGGTTACTTCTCTTGCCTTTAGTGTCTGGTTGCTTTTTATTATTCGATTTTCTTATTTGATTACTATTTTTTTCATTTCTGCCATAATTTGAAACCTCGCTATCGTATGTTTCATGAGACAATTCCATTGCTGGAGCTTCATCTAATTTAGTATTACCATCTTCATTAACCTGTTCTTCAGCAAATTCTTCACTTGCTATAGTTTCTAAACCGCCTTCACTCTCACTCATTTTAGTTATGATATAGTAGTAAAAATTTTTAGATTTTAAATACCTTTTGGTTTCAATTAGGGAATTACCGTTAGGCAACGCCACCGAAGGCGGCATATTTTTCCGTCAACGCTTTTGCGACGACCTGTAAGTTGATGGAAACAACTTACTCACTTGTCATGCAAAAGGGTTTGGGGCTCTTCAACTAAGGAAGAACGCCGGGACTGGGAGTTTCACTTGGATTAGATTTTGTTAAGTCAGGCAACATGCTCGTGCCTACATTAAGATTCTATTATGTCAAAATTTTTGTCCGACATGCGAGTGAGCTCGTTGCGAACTCGCTCACAACTAGGGCAAAAATTTTGAAGCCAAGTTTTGAACCCAGACATCCTTGCGGAAACAGGCTCTTTGTTAAATTCCAGGCCTGCGCGATTTCCTGAAAAGGTTTGCTTTTAACCAGGTTACGCGATCCCGGCGTGAAGAAATATTTTTATCTAGAATTTATAAATGTTTGTCGATTTAATAAGAATGATAGAAACAAACTTATTCAATCATTTCAATCTCAATATTCAAACCTTCAGGAATAGGAACCCTCATCACCAAGCGTAAGGCCCTCTCATCTAAACCAAGATCAATAAGCCTTTTATGGATTCTCATCTCGTATCTTTCCCATGTTGCTGTTCCTTCACCATCAGGACTTTTCCTTG
>CAZGEW010000071.1:0-6830 GCA_964524225.1 uncultured Methanosarcinales archaeon
TTTAGAAAGCTCTCAGTTGTGGCTTGTTCTTATTTAAATTGTTTTTGTTTTTGAACAACAAAACTTATATATGAATACCAAAATATGTAATAATAAGATGGCAGGACTGACAAAAGAGAACTTATTAAGGGCAGAAGAAGAGGAGCATAGGGCTTATCACAGAAGAATGTTATATATATTCCTTATAATACTAATGTTCCTATTTGGAGGAGCAACTTTTTACCATTATATTGAAGGATGGAGTTACTTGGATGCACTTTATTTTTCAGCTTATACAATGACAACTGTAGGCTATGGTGACATAATACCTAAGACTGATACAGGAAAAATTTTTACAATATTCTATGTATTTGCTGGAGTTGGGACAGCTTTGTATGGATTATCAGTTTTGGCTACTCACTTTGTTGAAGTAAGGGAAGAGTTTTGGCTTAAAAAAATTGGAAAAATAAGAATAAGGCATCACACACAAACCTTTTGGGAAAAATTGAAAAATTTGTTTAATTATAAATCAGAACAGTTAGTTAAAGAGTATGAAAAATCTGTTAGGGGGAAGAAATAAATTATTCAACCAAAATAGCAACCTTTCCAGGTAATGATTGTTTTGCTTTTAATGCAGAGGATCTTTCAGCAATCATAACTTCAACATTGCACTTAAATTCTTCTTCATAATTTTTTGAAGCATCATTTAAAGCATGAAACTCTATATCTTGGTTTAAAATTACTATAGAGATTTTTGTTGTATCATTCAAAAGTTTTTGGACAAGCCTGGTTATTTCATTGCTGTAAATTTTTAAGTCAGTAGCCATTAGTACTTTAATCAATTCATTTGTGTCTCTTGTTTTTTTCATCTCATTAATTAAAGTTTCCATAAAACTGTATTTCCATTCGTTAGCAACAATAAGCAGAATTTTCTTTGGCTTATCTATTTTTGCAAGCTTTAAAATCTCAATGACATCCCTTCTTGTGTTCTCAATAAACATTGTGATTGCCTCTGCCCTTTTGTCAATTTTATTCTCATCGTAGCTTGGCCATTTTTGCAATGAGACAAATCCATCAGCCTTTATCTTGTACCAGATTTCTTCACTTAAATGAGGTGTAAAAGGGGTCATCATCAAAGCAAGATTTTTTATTGCTTCTCCAAGAACTTCTTTATTTTTATTTTTATATTTCTGTAAAACGTCAAAATATTCCATTATTTTTCCAATAGCCAAGCTAAATTCAAAATTTTCAATATGTTCAGTTACATTTTTTATTGTAAGATGTATCTTGCTTAAGACATATTTATCCTTATCATTCAATTTACTATAATCATAATGTTTTAATGAGATATTAATTAAGTTTTCATTAACAAAACTATAGACTTTGTTAAGGAATCTGAATGAGCCATTAACGCCCCTATCACTCCAGTCTAATTCTTTTTCTGGTAATGCTGCAAAAAGAATAAATAATCTTGCTGTGTCCGGGCCATATCTATCACTAATTTCTGCAGGGTCAACAACATTACCTAAACTTTTTGACATTTTTGCCCCATCCTTAATAACCATACCTTGTGTTAACAGCCTTGTAAATGGTTCGTCAACCGTAACTAAGTCAAGCTCACGCAATGCCTTTGTAAAAAATCTTGCATAAAGCAAATGCAGAATTGCATGCTCAATGCCTCCAATATATTGGTCAACCGGCATCCAGTATTCAGCTTTTTCTTTATCAAATGGTGCTTTATCATATCTTGGTGAGCAGTATCTCAAAAAGTACCATGAGCTATCAACAAAAGTGTCCATTGTATCTGTTTCACGTTTTGCTTTTCCACGACATTTTGGACATTTTGTTTCAACAAATTCTTTACATGTTGCTAGAGGGTTGCCTTGTCCACTGAAATTGCATTTTTCTGGTTTTGGCAATCTTACAGGCAGATCTTCATAAGGCACTGGCACGATACCACATTTATTGCAATAAATTATTGGGATCGGTGTACCCCAATATCTCTGTCTTGATATTAACCAATCTCTCATCTTGTAATTAACAGCCCTCTTGCCAATGCCTTCTTTTTCCATCCATTCAGAAATTTCTTCAGTTGCATCAAGGTTGCTCATTCCGTCAAACTGACCAGAATGAATAAGCACACCATCTTCAACATAAGCTCTTGTCATATCTTCTGCTTTTAAAGTGTATTCCCGTGGTGTTATAACTACCTTGATTGGTATATTGTATTTTTTTGTGAAAAGGAAATCTCTTTCATCGTGAGCTGGCACAACCATAACAGCCCCAGTACCATACTCCATCAAAGCATAATCTGCAACATAAATTGGGCATTCCTGAGCATTGACTGGATTTATGATGTATTTACCAATGAAAATTCCATGCTTTTCAGTATCAACAGCGGTTCTTTCCATTCTGCTTCTTTTTTTAATCTCGGTTATAAAGTCCCTGACAGGCTTTTCATGCTCAGTTCCCTCTACCAATTCTAAAACCGTTGGATGCTCAACCGCAAAAACTAAAGCAGTTACACCAAAAATTGTATCTGGCCTTGTTGTAAAAGTAGAGATTGTTTTGTCAGTGCCTTTTATCTTAAAGTTTATCTCCACCCCATAACTTTTTCCAATCCAGTTTTTTTGCATAACTTTAACTCTTTCAGGCCAATATTCAAGTTTTTCAATGTTATTAAGCAGCTCTTCGAGATAATATGTTATCTTGAAAAACCATTGCTCAAGAAAAGTCTCTATAACGTCATTTTCACATCGCCAACATTTGCCCTCAATAACTTGCTCATTTGCAAGAACAGTTGCACAGCTGGAGCACCAATTGACAGCAGATTTTTTCTTGTAAGCTAACCCTTTCTCATATAATTTCAAGAAAATCCATTGATTCCATTTGTAATAATCTTCCCACAAACTTGCTATTTCTCTGCTCCAGTCATAGCTAAATCCCATCTCTTTTTGCTGTTGTCTAATTGTATTCATGTTTGCTATAGTCCATTTTTCTGGGTCTATGTTGTGCTTAATTGCTGCGTTTTCAGCAGGCAAACCAAATGCGTCATAACCCATAGGATAAAGAACATTAAAGCCCTGCATTCTTTTGTAACGGGCATAACAGTCGCCTATCGAGTAGTTTCTGAGGTGTCCCATATGTAAACGGTTTGACGGATAGGGAAACATCTCTAAGCAGTAAAACTTCTTTTTATCAGACTTTTCAGTAACACTGAATATTTTAGCTTTTTCCCAGCGCTCTTGCCACTTATCAGCTATTTTTTTGAAATCCACCATTTAACAACTTTTTAACATTTGTATTAATTTTTTATCTTTGATATTATTTGGTATTCTTATAGAATTGGCAAGCCTTTTTAAATTTTCTTTTCGAGAAACTCTTATTTGCATTCTATATCTCTCTTTGCCTTTACTTGTAGTATAATTACCTATCTTCTTTAAGTCATATTTTATACCTAACTTCTGCAAGATTTTTAACTCATTTTCTATTAAATTACATCTATCGAATTTTGTATCGCAAGCTCTTCTCCATATTATCTCCCTTCTGTAAGAATCCAAATAAAACTTAACATGACCTTCATCACCTATTGTTTGTTCTAACCACCCATACATTAATTCTTTATTTTTTAGTATAAATGAAGGAATATTTGGATTGTTTTCTGCTTTCACACCTTTAAAGTCTGTTAAAATATTGATAACATCTCTCATTATAGATGGAAATGCTAAACACTTATCTTTTTCTTTAATATACTCTCTTATTGTTTCTTCACTTCCACCAAATATCTTTAAAGCATCATTTTTTACCGACAATCTAGACTCACTTTTACTGTTTGAATAGTACATTCCATTGCTTATCCAACCTTCGTTACATATAGCTGCCAAAAATCTTGCTCCTTCTCTAGAATTGAAATTAAAAGGCAACTTTGGATTTACTATCCCTTGACTTCTAAAATCTCCAATCCATGTTACATGTTTTTCAGTGTTTTCTAAATCAAATCCTTCTTTCTTAACTACTTCAACAATTTTTAATAAATAATCAATTCTTATAGTTGGGTTTGTTTTATTAATAATATTTGAAATTGTTTCTCTTTGAATTCCAGTAACTTTATTAGCATTATATTTTGTTCTTAAAACTTTCATGAATTCTTCTATTAATCTATCTTTAAATTTATGATCTAAAATAACATAAATTTTATTAGGCAAATTCCAGAAATGCACGATTCCCTCATTTCTTATATTTTCTTTATTGTTTAAATCCATTTTTATCAACCTCCAAAGTTTTTTATTTTTTAAAGACTTTGGAGTATAAGGAAAAAGAGAATGTTAAGCGAAACTGCGTAATTGATTTTCTGGCAAAGCCGAAAATCATTATTTGGCAGTTTTGCGTGTTCTCTTTTTCAGAATTCCAGATGAAGAATGAGTTTAAATATTATAGGTGGAGATGTCCAGTGCTTATTTACTATATAGAAACAAAATCATAATTTGACAGTTGAAACAATTTTAAGATGATTTAAAATGATGAATGAAGATAAAAAACAAACAAGGAAAATTACTATTGTTGTAGATAATTAATCCATTATGTTTTAATTATATTATGTTCATTAAGAAATATTTTTGTCAAGAATATACCACCAAAAAATTGTACGAATCCAAATAGAGTTCCATAGCCAATAAAAATAAATTCTAAGTACCAAATTATAATAAATATATTAAAGATGATATTTATAGTTCCTAATTTAAAAGCTTCTAACCATGTTACATTAAGGGCAAATTTAAAAACTAGAGCAAAAATAAAAAGACCGAGAAATATAAAACCTGTTGGTCCAGTAAAAGAAAATATAATACTAATTACAAGAAACGATATTATCAATCTAATCCATAAATCTATTTTCATACCTTTCTTAGACGTCCTACCTTTTAGTTTTGATGAAGCAACCATTTAAATAATACTTAACAAACTATTATAAATATTTGTCTATTTACTATTTTTAACTTATGGAAAGCACAGATTTATTAAAAGAAAGAAGTATAAATAAAGTTGTTATTTTAGGAGCAGGAGCATCTGCCGATGCTGGCGCACCTACTTTAAATCAATTTTGGAATAAAGTTCAAGAATTAATCGAACATAATAAATTTACAACTGAAGAAATTAAACAAATCAAAAATATTTTTGAAAAAAGAAAAGTATTATTGCCAGATTCAAATATAGAAGAATTCTTCAGTTATGTTGATTTTCAGATACAATTTGAAGTATTAATTTCTAGCTCAAAAATTGATAGGATGATACACAATAGGATAATCAACAAAAATGATCCATGTCGGATTCCTGTACCAGAAATTAGACACGTAAGAAAAGAAAAAAAAGATTTTATTGAACTAAAAAAGAAAATTACTTGGGTTATTACTAAAACTTTAGATGAATCACTAAATATCCCACATGAGGAGATAGAAAAATGTTATGTGAAATTAATTGATAAATTTGATGTAACCATCTCCTTTAATTGGGATATATTATATGAGCGTTCGTATAGAAAATCAAAAGGGATTAGCATTCCAATAAAGAATCTTGGATTTGGTAATGAAATTTATAAGCCTGCTTTATTAAAATTACACGGTTCAATCGATTGGGGTGATTGTAACCAATGCTGTAAACAAGGTTTTCCACATATGTCAGATATAAAAGAACATATTGTTTATGAAGGTAAAATTTGCCCTAATTGTTCGAAGAATAAATTAAATCCAACATTAATAATGCCGTCATTAAGAAAATTTGAAGAAATTTCAACAATCAAAACTCCTCCATATAAAAATATTTGGAGTTGTGCCATGCATGCTCTTTCAGATGCACAAGAAATATATTTTTTTGGATATTCTTTGTCCGATAATGATACTTATTCAAAGATTTTTCTTAGAAGTGGTATATTAAAAAATATAAATCCAGAGTTAAAACTTTATGTTATCGACAAATGTTGCTGTGAAGATTTTAAAAATAGATATAGAAAAGCATTTGAAAGCAAGGCAAAACCTATATTTATAGAGCAAACATTTAAAGAGTTCTTATCAAGGCAGTAGAATTTCTTCTTGCTTGAATCTTCTTTTACCTTGAAGATTTGCTTTTCTTCCCACTTCTTCTGCCATTTCTTGGCTATTTGATTGAAATCGGCCATTTCGGAATGAGTTTTGCAATTTGGTTTTTAAAGATTATGCAAAATTAAAATTAGCTTACAATTTCAACATCCAATTTTTCAAATAATTTGTCAAACGTTGCAATGAATTTAATCTGAACTAAGCCTATTATTGCCTGGCTGGCACAGTCGGTAAAGCTGAATGGCTCTTCCGAGGAATTAAATATTCTAAACGCCGCGTCAAAAAGGTGCCGGTCGCACTGGACCATGAAAATGCTGTCGAGAATCTGCTTTCCCAATAATTGTGCTTTCTCTTTTCCAAATTTTCTAAGTGTTACTGAAACTGCTTCGTCGAAAACATGGTCTGAGGTGATAGGATGTCCAAATTCATTTGAATTTACCCTTTGCGCAATTGAAGCGGCATTTTGGTGGTGCATATCACTCTCGTTATATAAGGCTATAAGGTAACTCGCATCCAGAAAAATAGCCATAAGATTCACCCATAAAGAATATCGTCTATTTGCTCACTCAAAAACCTTGTTTTTGGACCTCCTTTCACAGTTTTCCATTTAGTCAAGGGCAATAGGGGCTTTTTTGATTCAGAAAGCCATTTCTCTATTGCTAGGGACAATGCAATTCCAACAGGCAATTTCTTTCTTGCAGCTTCCGCCTTTAGTTCGCTAAATGCTTCCTCGTCCACATTCTTTATTGTAACTTGTATCTT
>CAZGEW010000072.1:0-6527 GCA_964524225.1 uncultured Methanosarcinales archaeon
TTAATTGTTTTAGTTGCTATAATTGGATATTTTTCTGTATTTTTAATTACAAGTTCGCTATTAAAATCAAAACAAACACCCATGATGCAGTAATCATGACGACAAAAATTGTATACACATTTGCGATACAAGGTTTATAAGTTACCTAATTAAGTATTATTTGTAGAATGTTGCTCAAAAACAATCCTTTTGGCGGTATCAATTATTTCTTTACTGGTATCTATCAACTTTTTGATTTTTGCTTCATCTTCAACAGAGAGTTCTATGCCATATGTATAATCTTCTCTTATTTCGATAACTTTGCCTTCTTGCAAGTCTTCGATTTCAGCTTCTTTTAAAGTTTCAATAAACTTTACATGAATATCTATCTTATTTTCTTCCTTTAACCATTCAATTAAAGCAATAGTGCATGTCTGATTTCTTGATTCATAGCCAAACTTTGCAGCAATTGCCAAAAAACAATGATAAATGCTATAGAAACCAGCAGCTATCGACCAGTCAGAAAAGCCTATCTCTTTAAATTTGCTAATTGCATTGAGGTTATGCTCTGCTTTCGTAATGTGCTTTCTTGCATCATCAATGTTTGGCTCTATCTTTAAAAGCCCCCTGTGCTTTATTTTTTTGCCTAACTTTTTGCTTTCTTCAATCTCTTTCTTTGCTTTATTTAAGCACCATTTAACATGCTTAACTGCTTGTGACATTCTTTATTATATTCACGTAGTTGTCTTGTCCATATAATATTATAGCATTTTTGACAATATCTATGATTGCTTCTTTTTTATGCTTAATATTGTTGATTAAGTCTTGTTCTGTAAGCTCAATGGAATGGATTCTTTTTGGCAATATTCTTTGTTTTTCATTAATAATTTTTCTTACTTCTTCAAAATCCTCTTTTTTTATAACTACCATAATATCTATATCTCTTGCTTGTGCATAATTCTTTATTGCAGAGCCATAAATCATTACAATCCTCTCTTTTTTAAACAGGGCTTTGAATTCTTCTACCCATCTTTTCAAGTTGTTAGCTTCGTCTGCAAGCAGGAAAGTTATAAGATTGTCAACATAATCGTCTTCCAATTTTGGCTTATAAACTATTGATTTTCCAATTCTTCTGCTAGTAACTAATCCCTCGTTTAGAAGTCTTTTAAATATCTTCTGGGCTCCAACATGGCTTATGCCTAAAATCTTGCTTATTGAATTTGCATTGTAGAAAGCAGTAAAATCTTTGAACAAAATACGCAATGCTTCTCTTTCCTTTTTAGTCAAGGATATCATAGTAACGTAAAGTTACTATATAGAAACTATGAGTTACTATATAAATGTTTTGGTTTTTTCAAAAGAAGTTGCATTCCTTAATTCGTCTATTCGGGTTCTGCAAGAATTTTTTCCCTTATCTCATTATTCATCTGTTTTATACCTCAAATCTGATTCTTGTTCCATATGTTGTGTTTGGATTAGCCAATTCAACTAAATGTTCATGATATCCGACTATAACTTCTAATTGTGAGCCTTTTAATAGTTCTAAAGCCCTTTTATCTAAAACTTTTCCTAAATCCATACTTTTTGCTTCTTCATGCCATAATTCGTGTATTAGTTCTTGATTATCCTGTCCAAAATTTCTAAAAATGCCCTCAACATCTTTAGCATAGATTAGCTTATTTGCGTGTGTTAACTTCGCTATCATGGCTGCAACTAAATCAGAGCTATTTCTTCCAAGAAGCACTTTTTCACCTTTAGGATTGATAGCACCAAACCCAGGAACTATAATTATTTGTTCAGGAACATCTAAATATGCTCTCCGTGCATAAGATTCTTGCTCATCTATAAATCCATAGAGATACAAAAATCTGGATGCAGAAATAATAGGAAAATAACTATCTTGAGCTATAACTCGAGCATTACCTAAGTATCTTTGCAATAAAAATGCAGATTTTATTTCACCTTGTAATAATTTATCTGTAACTAATGGGTTATTATATTCACGAAGGGTATGCGTTGATATAAATTCTCCTTTGAGAGCCTTCCTTAATTGTTCTTCGTCTTCTGGACTATTTGCTACTTCGCTAATTAGTCTATCCGTTTCTCCTCTTTTAGCAGAAGCTACTACATAAATTGAAGATGGATTACAGTTTTCAACTACCTGTTTTAATCTTTCAGCTTCTGATCTATAAGAATCTTCACCTACCAAAACTGAACCTCCGAGTTTAATTACTAGTTTATCCATTTTGTAGTCTTTTCTATTATTTTATATATTATAAATTCAACAAAATTCTTTTTGCTTCTTCCATACTTGTTTTATCCAATGCACATGCTAGTTCTAAGTCTAATACTATTGCCCATTGATAGCAATTGAAGTCCCCCCATACTTCTCGGCTTGTTTTAAGTTTACGCCTACTATCAACAACCCTTTGAACATTATTTATTTCGTAAAACTTATCTATTGCTCTTTCAATTCCATTATTCTCATCTATGTTCTCAATGCCACTGCTGATACGTTTGAGATAGGGCTTAAAGAATCCTTCATAATACACGCTTCCATTCCATAGTCTAAGTTTAAATCCAAAATCCGGACTATAACCTATGCCGTCCAGTTCTTCCTTAAAACTCTCACTAGCACACATTAAATTCTTTGATTTTCTAATGCTATCCGCAAAGGTTGCGATTTCATTTAGACTTTCTTTATGTTGTTGAAGTTTATGTCCCAAATATATAGCTATCTGATAAATATTTTCCATTTTTATTTGCCTCCATATTTTTGTAATTTTATTTTGATTTTTAACATCTTTTACCCCCATATTACTTTACTAAATCTCTGGGAATATCCTACACTTTATTAAATTAATAATAGAGATTTTTTAACAAAATCAAAAAAATTTATAAATAAATAGTAATTTGTCAAAATATATGCTAAAATTAGATGTATATGACAGAAGATTACTAAACGAATTAGATAGGTATTCGAATATTTCTTTAATTAGACTTTCAAAAAAGCTCAAAAGGTCTAAACAGTTTATTCTATATAGGATAAAGAGAATGGAACACGAAGGGTTAATATTGAGTTACAATGCTATTATTGACGTTGGAAGACTTGGATTTCTAACCTACAGATTTTATATTAAAATGCATAATATTAGCAAGAGATATAAAGAATCTTTCGAAAAATATATTACTAATTTTAAAGAAGACCTTTTTGTTTTTGCTGTCTTACATGGAAAATGGGATTATGCATTAATTATAGGTGTAAAATTACCACAAAGACTACACGAAATTTGGGATAGCGTCCATAGACAAATAAAAAAAAATATCCTCACCTATAATTTTTGTTTATATTCACCAATTTACAATTTTAATAAGTTGTTCATTGAAAGTAAAGACTCTGTGCTAGAAAGAGTATATGGAAATAATCCTAACTTATACCAAGCGAAAAAAATTGATTTTGAGATATTAAAAATCTATTCTACTAATACAAGAATTCCTTTATTACATATTGCCCAAAAATTGAAAATTAGTTTAGATACAGTAAAAAAAAGAATTAAGAAATTAGAAAATGAAAAGGTAATTTGTGGTTATAAACTTGGTCTAAACTTAGCTAAAATAGGATATGATAATTATAGAGTTGATATTTATTTGATTTCATCATCAAGAAATAAAGAACTTCATGAATTTTTTAAATATCATCCAAATATTTACCAAGTTCATTATACCATTGGAGGTGCTGACATAGAAATTGAGTTATTTGTTAAAGATTTACAACATTTGATTAACATAACAGAAGAGATAAATATAAGATTTAGCGACGTGATAGACTATATGGATTACTTCTCTTATTCATCCATTATCAGAATGAATTATGTTCCTGATTAAATATCAAACCCTAAACCCCAATTTCCTGCAAAACCTTTTTACTGACGGAAATTTTATCTAATCCAGCTTCTTGCCTTAGCACATCAGCCATATCTGTCTTTTCCCAAGTAAAGTCTGGATCATTTCTTCCAAAATGTCCATAAACTGATGTTTTTTTGTAGATTGGCCTTCTTAAATTTAAATGCTCAATTATCCATTTTGGTGTTAGCTTGAAATGCTTTTTGACCAATTCAACAATCTTTGCTTCTGGGATTTTATTAGTATTAAATGTGTCAATGTTAATTGAAGTTGGTTGAGCAACACCTATTGCGTAGCTTAATTGAACTTCACATTTATCTGCTAAACCAGCTGCAACAATATTTTTTGCAATATATCTTGCAGCATATGCGCCACTTCTATCAACTTTGGTAGGGTCTTTACCAGAAAAAGCTCCTCCGCCGTGTCTGCCTACTCCACCATAAGTATCTGCAATTATTTTCCTTCCTGTGACTCCTGAGTCCCCTTCAGGACCACCTATCACAAATTTTCCAGTAGCATTAATGTATATTCTTGTATCCTTATCAAGCCATTTACCGCATACATGTTCGATAACCTTTTTTGTTAGCTCTTTTCTTAATTCTTCTTCGCTTATCTTCTCCAAATGCTGCTGTGCAATTATAACCGCACTTAATCTTTTAGGGACTCCATCGTGATATTCAACACTAACCTGTGATTTGCCATCAGGTCCAAGGTCTGGAATTAGCCCTTTTTTTCTTACCTCTGCAAGTTTCATTGTTAACTTGTGAGCAAGCATGATTGGCAAAGGCATAAACTCAGGAGTTTCATTACTGGCAAACCCATACATCATTCCTTGGTCGCCTGCACCTTGTTCTTTGCCTTCTCCTTCGTTAACACCTTGTGCAATGTCAGGGCTCTGATCATGAACACTTACTAAAACTCCAGCATCTTCACAATCAATCCCAAATTGAGGATTTGTATATCCTATTTCCTTTAAGGTTCTTCTTACAATGCCTTGTATATCAGCATAACCATGAGTTTTTATTTCTCCAGCCACAACAACTAACCCAGTTGTGGTCAAACATTCTACTGCAACTCTTGAGTATGGGTCTTGTGCGAATAAATTATCAAGAATTGCGTCACTTATTTGGTCGCATATCTTATCTGGATGACCTTCGGTTATACTTTCTGATGTAACATAAGTTATTCTTGTCATTTTAAATCTAAAATAATAGCTAGTTTGTAGTCACTCACAAAAATAATTCAGCATTATTTTTGTTCGTTCCTATATACAATGGCAATCCTTATAAATCTTTATGAAAGAAATATTCCATAAGGAATAATTTTATGACGTATTTACCAATAGTGTTAAAAAAAGAACATGGCATAAACTCTCTCTTCGACATTTAGTTCAAAGCTTTTTTCTGTCTTATCTGTAACTCTTCTGCACTTTTGCCCTTGACTGTCCATGCCTATTTGGCTTTGCAGTTTCTTTTCTTCTTACATCAGCGACGAGCAAGTTCCTGTCATAATTCAAAAAAGTTTCTTTCAGATTGTCACTTTTGGTAAAATCGATCAGTGCTTTTGCAATTGCTAAGCGTGAAGCTTCTGCTTGGCTTGTTACGCCACCACCTACAACATTAACATCTATATCAACTTTGTTGGCAATATCTCCAGCCAATATTAATGGCTCTCTCAATTTAAGCCTTGAACTCTTTGGCTCGATGAAGTCAATAGGGATACTATTGATTCTTACTAATCCATTACCTTGCTTTAAGGTGACTCTTGCAATTGCAGTTTTCCTTTTTCCAGATTTATTAATTGGCTTCATTTTAATTTTTATTGTTTCCCACCAATAGCTTTGCATATATCTTTAATCCTTAAGTAGTCTGTTGAATGTAGCTTTTCTACACTTGCATTCTCAACCCTCAAAATTTTCTCATTTTTCAGATTTTCAGGAAATCCGATATGGCACTTTATCTTTTTGAAGGCGTCTCTTCCTCTGGCCCTTTTAAATGGAAGCATACCCCTTATCGTTCTTTTTACAAGCATATCAGGTCTTCTGTAAGAGAATGGACCTTTTGCAGGTGCTTTTCTATGTAGCCTTCTTATGTAGTTATCCAACGTTATAGGTTTATTTCCACTAACTACACATTCTTCACAGTTTATTACATCTACTTTATTGCCCAACAAAACCTGTTTTGCAACAAAGCTGCTTAACCTTCCCAAAATTGCATTTTTAGCATCTATAATCATTTTAAACTTAAAAAAATTTCAAACCAAAGGTTTGAATTTTTTACCCAATTATCCTAATTCCTTTTCCATTCGGGTTTTCTTTGCTTAAATCAAGCAAAGAAATGATTTTTGCGCCAGCTTTCTCAATCTTTTCTTTTGCACCATTTGAAAATTGAAAAGCTGATATTGTTAGTTTATGCTCTAAATTGCCTGCTCCAAGAATTTTTCCAGGCACAACGATAACATCATTTTCTTTTGTGTATCTATTTATACTTGATAGATTAACAACTCTGCGTTGTCTTGTAGGCTTTTCCAAGTCATTAGCAACTCTTCTCCACAAATTAACAGATTGCTCTATACTTCGTTTTTTTAGTTCTTGGATTAAATTACGCAATATAGTATTTGTTGGTCCGGTTCTTTTCGACATTTTG
>CAZGEW010000073.1:0-6512 GCA_964524225.1 uncultured Methanosarcinales archaeon
CGAATTTGATGGACTCAAAAACATATGAAACATTTGACTTAAAAATTCCAGAAGAATTTAAAGAACAAGTTGTTGAGGGTTCATCCGTGCTCTATTGGATTATTATGAATGAAAAGGTTATAAAGCAAGTGAAACAGTAAAAAACTCACTCGCTTTGCGAGTGAATTTTTTATATCTGTAATAAAATACAGTAAAAAAGGTAATAACATTTTTTGCTGTAACAAAACCTAATGGAAAATCTCACTTTGCTTTGCAAAGTGAGATTTTCAGTTTAAAAATGGTTAAATTTCATGAAGCAGAAGTTAGAAAATTTAAGAATGTTTTTGTTTGTAGGAAATGCAAAACTAAGATTAAAGCTCCAAATATAAAGATAATTCAAGGAAAGGTTAGCTGCAGAAGGTGCGGAAGTAAGCAATTCAAGGCTGTGAGGAAGAAGTAAAATGCTCGATTTCCAAACAGTAGCTGCCATTCTTTTTCTTATCTTAATAACAATTTTTGTATATGCAAAAAGAAAAAATCTAGAGACAAAGCAGATTATACCAAACATAGTCTATTTCTCAATGTACAGGACAAAGCTTGGTTTAAACTTAATGGATAAACTGGCAAATAAATATAGGAAGTCTGTTATAATTATAGGATATTTGGGGGTTATTATTGGATTTATTGGAATGATCCTTATTAGTTACTTGTTAGTACAAAGCTTGGTATCTCTTTTCATAAAACCAGAAGCACCTGCTCCTGTTGGTTTTGTGCTTCCGTTCAAGGCAAAAGGTATTTTTTTTGTTCCATTTTTCTATTGGATAATATCAATTTTTGTTGTTGCAGTTGTGCATGAGTTTGCTCATGGCTTAATTGCAAGAGCCCATAACCTAAAAGTGAAGTCAAGCGGTTTTGCATTTGTTGGCTTAATAGTGCCATTAATTCCAGCTGCCTTTGTTGAGCCAGATGAAAAGCAATTGAAAAAGAGGACTCATAAAGAGCAGCTAAGTGTTTTTGCAGCAGGTGCTTTTTCAAATATTATAATAGCCTTAGTGTTCCTTGGAATTATAGTTTTAATTTCGCCTGTTATAGATGCAACGCTAGAACCAGATGGTGTCAAAATAACAGATTATGTTAAAGGTAACAAAATATACCCAGCAGAATCTTATTCTATAAAGATAGGTGAAGTTATTAGAGAAGTTGACGGAGTGCCTACTCCATTTGTAGAAAACTTGTCCAAAGTGCTTAGGAGCAAAAAGCCGGATGAGATTATAACAATAAAGACTGACAAATCAGAGTATAGGATTAAGCTTGAAAAAAATCCTGAAAATGAAAGCCTTGCTTACATAGGCGCTTATCTTGAGCAAAGTACAAAGATAAAGGATAATGTAAAGGAAAGATATGGTAGATTTTTTCCAAATATTATGATATGGCTGCTTGGCTTGTTAATATTTCTTCATATATTGAATCTTGGTATTGGCTTATTTAATTTAGTGCCTATTGGCCCTTTAGATGGAGGCAGAATGGTTCAATTAGTCTTGCACAAATTATTTGGAAAAGAGAAAGGCACAAGAGTATGGTACAATATTGGTATTTTTTTTGGGCTTATAATTTTAATATTTATTGTGATTAGTTTTTACAATCTATTCGCTGATATTATTAACAAAATATTTATGCTTGGAAAATAGAACTTTAACAATTAAAGTATGAATTAACGAAAATTAACGTTGTTGTTTGCTCCCAACATATTCTCTAACCCTATCATTTCCAGTTGGCTTTGCATTTGGGCCTAAGCTATAGTAAATCTTTTCAGCCTCTGTGCCCCATGAATAATCACCTTTTTCTTTTTCAATAGTATTAACTTGAAATTCTCCTAAAGCTACTCCTTTTTTCAAGTGATAGTAGATACTTCTTAAAGTAACTCTTGGGAAAATAGCAGTATAAATCTTGTAAATCTCATAACCGTATGCTTTTTTTACAAAATGGAGTATTTCAACAACATTCTGCCTTATCTCTGATTTTATAGGTCTTCCTTTCCTCATGATAACAGTAAAATATCACACTTATTTATATACTTTTTGTTCAATATAGAAAATAAATAAATATAAATAAATATTTATACTCAATGTATTTATTGGTAGCTAAATGGTATTTAAGATCAAAGATACTATACTTGGAATTAGCATAGCCATAATATTTGTATTCTTTGTAGTGTTTGGAATAAAAGCTTTTTATAAAGAGCCTAAACAGGAGAATTTTTGCAAGAGAGGAGTGCTAATTGATTTTGTCTCAGGAAAAGGCCATTATTATGAGCCCTACCCTATAAGAGTAAAAGAAACTGCTGAAAATGTTTGCGCTAAAGTAAATGTTGAATATGAAAAGTTTAGAAAGGAATGTGCAGAAAAAAATATGGACTTAGTTTACGAGTTCGATGAAAGGGGTTGTCAGGTTGCAAAAGAGTGTACATCTTGTAACATAAACTTTGATAAAGCAAGAAACATATACTTTAGAAATGTATTTATCATAAGCGGTATTGTTGGCATAATTGTCATTATTATTGGAGCTGTTTTGAAAGTAACAAGCGTAAGTGCTGGTTTATTTGGTGGTGGCGTCTTGACAATAATTTATGGCACAACCAGCTACTGGAGTGAATTAGCAGATTGGGCAAGATTTATAATTTTAGGGACAGCTTTAATAGTTCTGATTTATATAGGCTATAAAGGATTCACTATACTTGGAGTTGTAAAGAAGAAATAAATTGATACAATAGTAAGTGACATTAATTTTAGTTAAATGCAATCGTGGACTTCGGGCGCCTAGAAGAATTTTAACGAGATAAATATTCTTGTGGTTTAATTCTTTTTGGATGTCTTAAGAAAACTCCAACTTCTTTCTCATACCTTGTATTTGCTTTTTCCCAGTCATATATTGGTTTCGTGTCTTTTGCACCAGGAATTACTAAAACTGGTCTAGTTAGAATAAATAGTGTCTCATCAGGGTTATCAAAATCATATGTTTGAAATTTTCCTAATAATGAAAATGGCTCTTCACATCTTGCCATCATCTCTACTAAAGTTTTATCTGCTCGTAAATTTCTGCTTAAAGCATCCGATGAGTAAGCTCCAAAGGCAGATACTATAGCTTCATATGTTTTTTTCCATTGAGATAGTTGATAATGCCTTGCATTTCTATTCCTTAATACTCTTCGTAATGAGAGATAATGATAACGACCAGTTTCATCAACCAATTGCTGTTTATCTGGTAAAACTTCATAAAATCTTGAAGATTCTGGAACATCTGCTGAAATCAACACATCTAAAAATAATCCTTTATCTGGAGTTACAAGACCCTCATGTCTCCCCAACTCACTTACCAATGTTTCAGCAATTTTTCTATCCATGTTGTAAAAAAGAATTAAACCAAACTTTATAAAGTTTCCTATTGTAACTACTTTGGAGTTTATAGGGCGCCCTTCGTCCACGACTTTTCAGACGAAACTTTGCCCCACTTCGCAGGGCAAAGGTATTTAACAGCACCGCATACGTACAATTTCAATCCGTCGCCTTTGCGGCGACAATATCTAGCCTCGGTGAAAATTTGTCTGCCACTAAGTTTTCACCTCGAAATTCATTTAATATTAATATTAATGAATGATTTGGCGAGGCATTTTTTAGTGGCAGACAAAAAATGCCTCGCACTAAAATTTGCCGAAGGTGGATTGAAAATATTTAATTTATAACTCACTATCTAATTATTTATGTCAGTACCTACAGTTTATTTTATTTGAGCAAAATATAAAAACATAATCCCATTAATTCTGTTAATGCTATCAGTAGAGCAAATCAAATCAATGAAGTCAAAGCAAAGAATAGTAATGCTCACTGCTTATGATTTTCCGACAGCAAAGTTAATGGATGGAATTGTAGATATAATTCTTGTAGGAGATTCTTTGGGAATGGTAGTATTAGGCTATGAAAACACAACTCAAGTGACTTTGCAGGACATGCTCAGGGCAGTTCAAGCAGTTGCAAGAGGTGCAAAAAATTCATTAATTGTTGGCGATATGCCTATTGGAACTTATGATGAAAAAAAAATTGCATTAGAGAATGCAAATCTTTTTCTAAAAGCTGGAGCTAATGCTGTTAAAATTGAAAATAAGCCTGAAATTGCTGGATTTCTCGTTGAGAATAACATTGATGTTATGGGTCATATTGGTTTGACTCCACAAACAATAACAAATTTTAAGGTTCAAGGTAAGGACAATGAAAGTGCAAAAATATTATTGGAAGAAGCAAAATTATTGGAAGAAGCAGGATGCTTTAGCTTAGTTTTAGAATGTATACCATTAAATATAGCAAAAAAAATAACCCAAGCAATTTCAATTCCAAGTATTGGAATAGGAGCTGGAATTCATTGCGATGGCCAAGTTTTGGTAACTCACGACATTCTTGGCTTGTTCGACGCGTTCAAGCCAAAATTTGTAAAGAGATACGCTGATATTAGCTCTATAATGAGGAAAGCTTTTGAGCAATATGCTCAAGAAGTAAGGGAAGGAAAATTTCCAAGTGATGAGTATAGTTTTCATTAAATGATAAAAATTAAAACAAAATTCAAAGACAAAACAATAGTAATTGGAGTAACCGGCGGCATTGCTTGTTATAAAGTATTAGATTTAATTAAAGAGCTTCGCAATAATGGTGCAGAAACACATGTTATTATGACAGAGCATGCTACCAACTTTGTTGGTGTTAAAGACTTTGAGGAAGCTAGCAATAACGAAGTGCAAGCAACTCTGTTTCATCCAAAAATAAACTACATTGATTATATCAAAAAGAATAAACCAATAAAGCATATTTCTTTGGCGGATACAGCTGATTTATTTCTGATATGCCCAGCAACAGCTAACATAATCGGGAAAATAGCAAATGGTATAGCTGATGATTTGCTGTCAACCTCTATAACAGCAACTATTGCTCCTGTTTTGATATGTCCAGCTATGAATGTAAAGATGTGGAAAAATCCAATTGTGCAAGAAAATGTGAAAAAATTAAGAAAGTTGAATTACCATTTTGTTGAGCCTGAATACGGTGAGCTCGCTTGTGGTTATAAAGGTGTTGGTAGATTAGCAAACTTAAAAAGAATTTTAGAAAGAATTGCTCTATTACTAAAACAAAGAAATGATTTTAAAAATAAAAAAATTCTTATTACAGCAGGTGCAACTTTAGAAGAGATAGACCCTGTAAGAGTCATCACCAATAAAAGCTCTGGTAAAATGGGAATTGCTATTGCTGAGCAAGCATTTTTGCGTGGGGCTGAGGTGACTTTACTAAGGGGCCATAATTCAGTTGAATCAAATTACAATATAAATGAAGAAAAATTTACAACAGTTGATGATTTGTACAATAAAATTAAAAAAAATATAAAAAATATAGATATCGTAATTCATTCTGCTGCTGTATCTGATTTTACACTTAATAATAAAAAAAATACAAAAATAAGAAGTGATAAAGAGTTGCACCTTGAATTGACTCCTGCAACGAAAATATTTGAGAAACTAAAAAAATTTAATGAACAAATTTTTTTAGTAGGATTTAAGGCTGAGTACAATGTTTCAAAAAATAAATTGATTGAGCGTGCTTACGACATTTTAAAAAAGGCTAATGCAGATTTAGTTGTTGCAAATGACGTTGGGAAAAAAGGTAGAGGATTTGATGTTGACACAAATGAGGTCTTTATTGTAGACAAAAATAAAAATGTTGAGTATATTGGATTGACAAATAAAAGAGTTGTTGCTGATAAGATTTTAGATTTCATGGTTAAGAAAATTAATTATTGAGGATTTTATCTATTTTTAAACCAAATCTCAAAACAATCTCTTCAGAACTATCGGTTTTGTCATTGCCCATTGCCCAGTACCCTCTCTAATAGAACTTAAATCTATATCAGGGAATAATTCCTTCATTTCCTTCCAGAATGCCTTTACGTCAAATTTTTTGCTCTCCATGAACGAACTAAAGTCCTATGTTTTATTTAAATGTTTCTATCATACAACCTATTGAATTCATTAACATAATTTAAGGCTAAATTCTCATCATAAATTATTACTATATTTTCATCATTCTTATTAAATCCCGCCAAAGTAAAATTAGGACTTCCCGTAATTACTATTTTACCATCAATAATGATAAATTTGTGGTGCATGTTGTATTTGTTGTCATCAAGCCTGATATTAAGCCCAAAATCCTTTACTCTTTTATATTGAGAACCCATGACATTCCTTTGCCTGTTCTCTGTCAAAATAGTTACATTAACGCCTCTTGCTTGTGCTTTTATTAATTCATCTGCTATATCCTCGTGCGTAAAGGTAAAAGAAGCTACCTTAACGGATTCCTTAGCATTTCTTATCAAATCGATAATTTTATAGAGTCCAGAGTTTGTGTTTATTGCAGAAAAACTTAATTGGCAATCTTCAGGACAAAAATAATTTTCTATAAGCTTGTTATTCACGATTAAGCGCGGATACCTTACAATAT
>CAZGEW010000074.1:0-5984 GCA_964524225.1 uncultured Methanosarcinales archaeon
TATTGCTGCCTTGGCGGCTTTGAGATTGATGAAAACAACCAGCTTGTTGTAATTTCTGTCTTAGACAATCTTCTCAAAGGCGCTTCTGGATTGGCTGTTCAAAACATGAACATTATGTTTGGGTTTAAAGAAACAGAGGGGCTTGTATAATGCGCCCTTTCATTTTTGGTCATCAAGGAGCAATGGCATATGAACCCGAAAATACGCTACTTTCTATCTTTTGATGAAATAAGGGGCTCCAGCGACCCTTATAATCCCCAGCAACCTTCCGCCGATTTCCTCGTCAACTCTTTCAGAGGTTGACGTATCTCAATCGGCGGTGAAAGATGTCAGCTTATTCTGCCTGTCGTCTATAATTTTTATATTGTGGTATCTAAGCTGGTTTCTTATATAGCTCTCTGCATCTTCCTTGCTCTTCCAGCCAATCGACTGGCGATGCTCATACTGTGACCAGAAGCTACCGCGAGGGTAACGTTTCCTAAAGACCACCAATTCACCGTCAGGTCTTACGCTAACGCTTCAGACCGTGACGAACTCTTGGTGTCTTTAGGTAATTATTTTTACCCTACATCTTACCATGAAAATCCATTCTCTTTACATGCCTCTTAAGCCACTCGTTCCAGTCAAAAAATATTCTTTTTGAATCAAGTGCTCCAATTTCCTCTCTTATTCTTTCAGCTATCTTATGAAATTGGTCATTACTTTGTATTACAAAGTCTGCCTCTAGAAGCTCTGGCAAATTAGTTTTTGTTGCATAATCTACAAGAGTTGATTTCACATTAGCCCTCAAATTTATATTGTCCCATACAGCATCCCAGTTGCCAGCCCATTCTTTGACAGAGCCTGCAATAGCTTTTAAAACTTCAGAGTCGCCATTGATAAGCTCATCGCTAGTTTGCAGCTCGTCATTTTTTGAGTCATATTTCATTAAATCAACAAACCCTTTTTCTACCAAAGGATCTTGCTCCCAATGTTTTCTTACCTCTGTTATTTGAGTTACTCTTCTCCACCTATGCAAACCGTCTGCGCTTCTGACTGGATTTGCTACTATAATCATATCAGTCGCTTTAAAGCTTGTTCTTGGTACTTGCAAGTCATTAACTACTCTGTCAAAAACTCCATAAGGTGAGTCGCCATGAATTGTGCCTGCTACAATATTAGCCAATGCTCCAATTCGCATTGCTTCGTACAATGCTAATGCCTCTTTGCTTCTTATCTCTCCTATTATCAATGCAGAATCGCCCATCCTTAAAGTCGTTCTTATACCTTCGTCTGCTGGCACTTCGGAAGTACCCTTTGTCAATGCAGCAGCCACTTTCATTGATTGAATATTGTAACCCAATTTTCTAAGAGAGTTTGTTGGGAGCTCTAAGGTGTCCTCTATTGTAATAACCCTATATTTTCTCATTAGCTCTACTAGTACTGCACCTAACAAGCTAGTTTTACCAGCGCTTCTAGTTCCAGCAATCAAAAGAGTTCTTGAGCCGTCAATCAAAAAGCTTAAGATTCCTGCTGAAAGTGGGTTAAGCATCTTGTTTTGTATGAACAAAGGCAAAGTCCAAGGTCTGTCACGATGCCTTCTAAGCGTGAATGCTAAACCAAAAGGATTTAGTGGAGGCGATACTACAGCTATTCTTGAGTTTGCACCAGGTATTGTCAACTCTGTGTCAAGTATTGGATTTGCTTCATCCAAAGGTCTTCCAGATATAAGCCTAAGCTTTGACGCCCATGATTCAGCCTCTGGCGCTGTTGGAATTATGTTTGTTTTGCAATCAGCATACTCTTGGTGTACTATAAACATAGGAGTTTCTCCCATTGGCGAGTTGATTGTTATGTCCTGTACCTTTTCATCCTGCAACAAGACCTCTATCAAGCCAAATCCAACTGTGTACCTAACTAAAATTTTTGTTAACTCATCAACTTCTGCAGATGTTAATCTCAAGTTCCTATAACCTATCAGTTCTTCAATTAAGTCAGAGCCTATATTATAGAAAACTTGGCGCATTCTTTCTGGGTCAATAAACTCTTGTCTTGTAGGCTTGTGCTCAGCCATAATCTTTCTCGCTGTATCTAGAACTTCGTATTTCTCTTCGCTTAGACGAAACTCAGGTGGCATTAGATGGTATAAATACTGAACATTATCTGGCAGCTCAAATATTGTTACTTCAGTATTCTTGTCAATCTCGTAATTGTCAATCTCTTCTGCTTCGAGTGGAAAGCTTGCCATGAGCTTTGTAAACATAAAATCAGGTCTTATGTCAGGGGTGAATATCCTTCTATACAAAGACCTGTCTCCGAGTTTATAGCCAGATAAGTACGGTTTTACTGCTTGTATCAGCTTTGTTTTTTCCATTAAATCCATCAAATATTGAAGTACGCCTATGTATTTATTTGAGCATTTGATGTATTGTTGGTCTATTGACCTATCTATTTTAATTTTCTCATCTCTAATTGTTCTCTTTAATTCAACATAAGCCCCTATTGGGTCTCTCTTAAGGAGATTAACCATTAAGTTTTGTATAATTGCATACCACTGTGGAGCCATCTTAGAACAATATGGTTCAGCCAATAAATTTGCATAATTCAAAAACTCTCTTCTCTTTGATAGTTGTGCATACAGCTTTGCTATCTCTTGAAGCATTAAGGTTTGAGTGTAATCATATTCATAGTTCCTTTTTTGTGCATAGACAATTTTTGTTACACTTCCGGCTTCAGCAAGTATATCACAAGTCCTGCTCATACATACAGGATCGTCCTCTAAAGATGGTATATGCTGGTACTGTTCTAAATCAATTAAAAGAACTGTTTCTTCTCCTTCCTTTATGACATCATAAGTAAAGGGTTTTTTTGTTTCACCAAATAGGGCCATTATCTTTTAACCTCCTTCTTTAGCATATTTAGTGCAATTTCTATCAAATGTGACTTATTTCTATACCTTTCTTTGTTTCTTAGCTCTTTTTCTATCCATTCTACTAACTCTTTATCAATCGTTGCACTTATGGGCCTTTTCATAATGTCTCTTCAATATATTATAAAATATATTTTAAATTAATTTATATATTTAATAATATTTCATAATATCTTAGATATTTAAAGGTTTTGGTTTTTTGCTATAGAGTTCAATCAGGTATATATTGCAAAATATGGAAAGTAGAAAATCCAAAATAATCGACATCATTAACTACGTCCTTAAATGTATTCCTTATTTCATCAATTAATTTGAGAAGATGGTTCAAATCTTTAACTATAACCTCTATCTCAAAATCTGCTCCACCTATAGATTTGTTTATTTGATAAATGTTTTTGTGTCTCTTGAAGGTTATTAATTGTGAACCAAATGCAGGAGCAGCATTTGTAGCACTTGAAAGGTATAAATTCAAGCCCCATTACACTGTTGTTGTGATTAACACAGGCAATGGATTGATGAATTTTATGTGATTTTAATTTTCACTCAATCCAAAACATCTGCGCTTCTATCCATTCGCTTTTGCATCTGGGACATTTACTTGGCTTGCTTATTTTACTTCTTTCTTTAAAGACAAAATTACAACTTCTGCAATAAGCAGGACTAATTTTTAGTTTTTTTGGTTTTATTGATTTTTGAATATGTTCCAAATCTTCAATAATATCTTTTAATTCACATTGAAAATAGTTTGCAAGCTGTTGAGTGGTTTGCTTATTGTTTTGCAGGACTTCTATTATTTGCTGACGGCGGGTCATTTTTAGTACAATTCCGTTTATTTAATATTCTCCTTAAAGAACTTGATTATTCTTTCTTTATATATTTTAGGATTGATGAGATGTGTCATCCCGTGTTCAGCATTTTCAACAATCCAAAGCTCTGATTTATTATTTGCACTATGCAATAAGTAAGCTTCAGTGACTGGAATTTGGGAATCCTTCTCTGCATGGATTAATAATATTGGAACTCTTATATTTTGAATATTATCAACAGGGTTTATGTCATCAATATTTATTTTTAAAAATACAACTCCATATAATTTGGTTAAAAAAGCTAAAGGATACTTAAAGATGAAGAAATTTCTGTACATATGCTTGAGCATATGGCTTAATTTAGCGTATGCACTGTCAGTTACAATTGCTTGCACATTTTTATGATTAGTCATAAGAGCAACCGCCCCTCCTAAAGAAAATCCGTAAAGTCCGATTTTAGTTATATTTTCCTCATTCTCTAAATATTCAAGTGCTCCGATTAAATCATTTTTTTCACGATAGCCAACTGTTGTATAAGTACCTTCGCTTTTTCCAAAACTCCTAAAGTCAAACAAAAAAACATTGAAGTCTCTTGCTAAAAATTCTGCAATTTCTAGAAGATTAGCTTTATCCGCTGGATAGCCATGCATCACTATTATTGTTATTTTTGTTTTATTATTAGGTATAAACCAGCCATTTAATTTAATTCCGTCAATACTTCTAAAATTAACTTCTTCATATCTCAATCCTAAATCAGAAGGATTTAATTCTGTTATTATTTTTCTTGGCTTTATTGACATATAAAAAGTAAACAATGAAAAAAATATAAGCCAAACCAAAATAAAAATTAAAATTTTTATATAAATTTGCATTTTATCATTTTTAATCTTCATAATATAAATATTTTATGAATGAATATAAATTTAATCAAAACTTTTAAAAATAATTGTTTACATCTAAAAACTAATGGAAACACTTGAATCTTTGAAATGGATTAAAGAGCATAACCTTTATGAATTAACGTCTAAAGTTGCTCTTTCGTTGAAAAAAGTTTTTACACCTTGCTTAGCTGTAAAAGACGAGAAAGTTCTGATAATAGGTGATATAGGATATGAAAACAGAAATGTAGCAGCTGTTTTATCTGGTGCTTATTATCTTGCAGCTGAGCAACTGAAGCTAGACACAAAGTTAATTTTACAAGAGGTTAAATCAAGGAGAGATGTATCAGATCCAGATGTGGTAAACAGCTTGTCAGAGCTCAAAATAGGCAATATAATTATTCTAAATATGTCAGACAAACTAGGGAATATTAAAGAGCTAGGCAAAAGCTTCAGAAGATGGGTAGCCAAGAAAAATCACAGATTTATTTCAGCGATGAGTTTGGGTGATTTACCAACAAGCAATATAGACTTGATTTTAAAAGCTATAGATGTTAACTACAAGCCATTTCAGACTCAACATGAGGAGATAAGGAAAAGGTTAGAAAATACAAAGGAAATACACATAACAACACCGGCAGGGACTGATTTGTACTACAATAAAGGTGGAGTAAAGGCAATTGCAGCTGATGGTAATTACACTAAACCCGGGGCAGGAGGAAATCTACCAGCAGGCGAAGTATATGCTCCACCAAATGGGAAGAAAATAGAAGGAAAGGTTGTTATAGACGGCAGTTCAAGAACGCATGAGCACACTATTTTAATAAGAAAACCTATCGAATTATCAATAGAAGACGGTGATATAGTTGATATTAAGGGTCATGAAGAAGCAAAATTGCTTGAAAACACCTTGAAATGGGCAGCATCTGTGGCAAAAAATCCAGGCAATGTAAGAAGGGTTTGTGAACTTGGAATTGGTTTAAACCCAAAAGCTTCAATAATTGGAGCTATGATTGTTGACGACAAAACTCTTGGAACAGCTCATATAGGCATTGGCTCAAATTACTGGTTTGGTGGCAATATTTATGCTATTATACATCTAGACCAAGTATTCAAGAACCCCTCTATTTATTTAGATGGAGAGCTACTTAAAATTTAGTAATACATCAGAAAAATTTTAACAGCTTTGCTGTTAAAATTTTTTTATTAACATGGTATACAAACAAGTGATACTAGTTAGAGAAGATTTAAAATTGCCAAAAGGGAAATTAGCATACATATCTTGATGCCTTACTACTGACCACTGGACATCCCTGCCTAAACTATTTAAACCCATTCTACTTCTAGAAATTGAAAAAGAGAACACGCAAAACTGCCAAATAATGATTTTCG
>CAZGEW010000075.1:0-5974 GCA_964524225.1 uncultured Methanosarcinales archaeon
TTGGATTAAATTACGCAATATAGTATTTGTTGGTCCGGTTCTTTTCGACATTTTGACTTTTAAAAAATTTCATCGCTTTGCGATGAAATTTTTATCATTATTTTTTAAAATAATTTTTTCTAATTTGTGTTTGATTATAATGCGGAGGACGTGATTCGAACACGCGCACCCACTAAGGGACAAGGCTTCTGATTAATATCCTCAACCTTGTGCATTTGACCAGGCTCTGCCACCTCCGCACATGCGGCAAAATAATCCCGCATGTGCGGGATTATTTTGCCTTTTTCAATTCTTCAATAAACTCATCAAGCTGCTCATCAAAGATATCTAATGCTTTATTAACAATTTCCTTGCATGATAGCTGCCCAAATGATTCAATGTAAAATACAAAATCGGTGTTGCTAGCAGTTACTTTGACATTCTTATCTATTGCTGAAAAATCAATCGATAAATCACATTCTAGAACTCTATCTTTGTTGATAGTTAGCTTCCTATCCTTTATTTCAAAAATGTTATTGTGGTCAACTTCAATAATTGCTTCAGGATTTTTAACTTCTCCAAGTATCTCTACAATTGGCCTATACTTATAGTAAGCGTGACATGGTGACCATTTTGTATGCTCTTTACCTCTGCCAAGCATAGCAGTAGCCTCTAGCTCTAAAGTTTGACCTTTTAAAAGCTTGACAATCGGTATATTTAAGTGTACTGGCTTAATTGCTGGGTCCTTGCTTTTTAACTCAGAGGAGTAAACAGTACAACCACCTTTTATCACCCTTAGTACTAGTTTCACTTGGCATCTGTTGCAGCCTTTTCCTTCACATTTGCATTTATCTAGAAGGTTATAAGACTTTAGGTCAGTTTTTAATGGTATTAAGCCTAGTCTATGGGTAATTATCTCATCATACAATATAGAGTTATTCTTGAAAAATTCAACTTCATCAATACTCATTGTTGGAACTTCAGCTACCATAATCCTCCTTAGCGTATTTACGTATACTGGATTAGAGTCTTTTAAGATAAATGAAAGCTTACCTTGTTCCTTATTATTTTCTAGTACTCTTATTTCCATTTTGGTTTGTTGTATTAAACCCTCCTTCCTCTTCTGCCTCCTTTCTTCCTACAGCCGTCATGCGGCAAAGGCGTTATTTCTTCTATAATGCCTATTCTCAAACCAACTCTTGACAATGCCCTTATAGCTGCCTGTGCTCCTGGACCAGGGCTTGTTGGACCATTATGACCGCCTGGCGCTTTTATTTTAACATGAATACCTGTAATTCCTTTATCAATTGCAATCTCTGCTGCTTTCTTAGCTGCAATCATTGCAGCTGTTGGTGAGCCTTCCATTCTATCGCTTTTTACTACCATACCGCCTGAGCCTACAGCTAATGTTTCTGTCCCAGTTATATCGGTTATATGAATGATTGTATTATTGTAGGATGCATAAATATGCGCTATCCCCCATCTTTGCCTTTGTTCCATTTTAATGACTTTTTGCCTGACTTTGCACAGTTTCTTTTGACAAATTGATTAAGTCCACTAGTTTAATCTTAGACTCTTCATCGATCGATACTAGATAAGATGGTGTTGTTATTTTTTTGTTGTCTACACAAATATGCTCATGTGTTATGAATTGCCTCGCCTGAAGCATTGTTTTTGCAAGCTGTTTTCTACAAACAAGTGTTTGAAGCCTTCTTTCCAAAATATCTTTAAGAGTAAGGTTGAGTACATCTTCAAGCCTTGAGTTTTTTTCCAATAAGCCCAATTTATAAAGTCTGCTCATTAATTGCCCCTTTTCCATTTCAGATTGAGCAGTCCTCTCTCCTATGATTATTTTTGCTCTGTTCAAGAATTTCTTCAAGACAGAATCCATTTTACGGATTTCATATTTCCTTCTTAAGCCATATTTATTCAATATTTCCTTCTCTGCCAATATTCTTTCCCTTTGCCATGGATGAGTTGGCTTAGAAAATTTCTTTCTCTGTCTTTTTGGATCTCCCATTTTAGACTTTTCCTGCTTTCGCACCTTCTTTTCTCTTTACCCCTAACACTTTTCCTTTGTTCTTTCTAAAATTTGATCTTGTTCTTTGCCCTCTAACTGGCAATCCAAGTGAATGTCTTACCCCTTTGTATGATTTAATCTTTTTCATCATTTTGACATCGTTATCTTGAGTGAAAGTTAAAGTAGAGCCGACTAGATGTTTATCAACATCATATTCTGGATCTTTTTTTCTATTGAAAAGCCATGAAGGAATGCCAAATTTTGAAGGTGCTTTTATAATTTCATCTATTTTGTTAGCTTGCTCATCTGTTAAATACCCTGTCTTCATTGTATTTTGAATGTTTGCTGCATTTAATATAGCATTAGAAAACATAAATCTGATCCCCTTTATTTTAGTTAGGGCATGATAGATATGTTTGTTTCCGTCTAAGTCAGTGTTTGCAATTCTTACAAAATACTTTAATTCCTGTTTTTGCTCTTCTGCCATATTATCTATAGATAGCCGAGAAATAAGCGTAATTTATTAACCCTAAAAACGCTCCGGTAGCTGCTTGCGTCCGACATGGCGAGTGAGTCTCTCACGAGTCTCACAGGTCACTAGCAAGCTCGCTAGCTTTTGAACTCGGGCTGAATTTATGAGTTAGTATATTATGTTTATTTAAAAAGCTTACTGTTTTGTGATACTGTTACCTTAAGGGGCTTATATATTAAATCGAGGATAGACTAAATTCGTATAAAAATACAGTTCTTAAAGAATCTTACAATAACATCTCAATCATAATTAGAGGATTGTTAATCACATTATATATTTTAGCCTCAAACAAATCAACGTAAAAATCTAAATAAGCTTGATGCTTAAGCCCATTCTTTCTATTCAGCCATCTTCTTATACAAGAAGTGATTTACTTTTCTTAATAAATCTTTAGAAGTGTTGAAAGTTAATCTTTTGTATGCACGCTCATAATTCATCCACGCATATCCTATATGCTCATACGATATTGTTACTTCTTCTTCATTAGTTTCAATCAGATAAAATGTCACTTCCTTGTATATTACTTGGGCATCCTTTTTATAGTAATAGTTTATACTTTCCCTAAAACCATCAATAAATTTAATGTCCTCAATCCCAGTTTCTTCTCTTACCTCACGGCTCACAGTCATCTTTTCGTCCTCTTTTTTCTCTTGGTTACCCTTAGGAAAATCCCAATGGCCAGCTTCATAATGAAGGAGGAGGTACTTAATGCTTTTATTTACTCTTCTAAAGACAATAGCTCCACAGCTTTTTTCTTTTGGCATTATAGATGGGAATTGCCTTTCCTATAAAAACATTTATTCTTGTCAAACAAAACATTTAAATATAAGATATACTACAAAAAATATATATTTTAATATATATACTAAAAAATAATAAAGTTTATATATTACTAGTGCTAATTTGGTATGCAGTAGTCTTCTCTAGCTATTGCATTAATAAAATAAGGTTATATTAAGGATTATTTGGAAGAAGGGGGGGTGGAGAAGAAAAGTAAAATTATCATGTTTTTAATTTATCCCACCTTTTAAGGTGCTGTAGGAGTTTTTCTATCACCTCTTTTCTTCTACAACAAACCTTAAAAGAGTGGGATTTAATAATTTAAGATGAAATTAACCAATGCAAAAATTTACGATACAGTTAAGGAAGTAATTGGTGAAGACTCAATTAAAATAATTGATTATCTAAAAGATAAAAAAAACATATCAGATTTTAAGATAGCTGAAAAAGTTGATAGAGACATACACGAAGTTAGGAACATTCTCTATAGGCTATATAACTATAACCTTGTTACTTATTACAGGAAAAAGGATAGGCAAAAAGGATGGTATATTAGCTACTGGACATTTAATAAGAGAAGAGTTAAGAATCTCTTAGAAAAGATAAATAAAGAAAAACTTGAAAAATACATTTACAGACTTAAAGAAGAAGAAACCAATTTCGGCAATTTTTACCTTTGTCCAAATGCATGCATAAGAGTTGGATTTGAAAAGGCTACTGATTTAGAGTTTAGATGTCCTGAATGTGGTAGCATACTTAATCATCAGGATAACACAAAAACAATTGACTTCTTAAGAGAGAAGATTAAGGGATTGCAGGTTAATGGTAATGGAAGGTCTTTAAAGAGTAAAACATAATTTTGCTCAAGCATGTTAATCGGTATTCCTAAGGAAATCAAAGATAAAGAGAACAGGGTTGCACTAACCCCATATGGCACAAAGCAACTTATTGCTCATGGGCATAGTGTTTTTGTGGAAAAAAATGCAGGAATTGGCTCTGCTTTTTCTGATAATGAGTACGAAGTCCACGGTGCAAAAATTGTTTCAGCTAAAGAATCTTGGAGTTGTGATTTAGTTGTAAAGGTAAAAGAGCCTCAAAAAGAAGAATATAAATACCTTAATGAAGACTCGATATTGTTTACATACCTTCATTTGACTGGTGTAGATAGAACCTTAACGTTAACACTTCTGGACAAAAAAACAACATCAATTGGTTATGAGACAGTTGAGGACAGCTATGGTAGACTTCCTTTGCTTGCTCCTATGAGCGCAATTGCTGGAAATATGGCTGTTCAAGTTGGTGCTTATTATTTAGCAAAAACAAATGAGGGCAAAGGAACTATGCTTGGAGAAGTAATGGGGCGCTTCTATGGCAAGGTTGTAATAATAGGGGATGGTATTGTAGGGAGGCATGCTGCTAAGACTGCTTATGGTCTGGGAGCAAATGTGTACTTATTTTGTAGACATGAAGAAAGAATGGATACTTTAAGGGAGTTTATAGGAAGGAAATCTCATATTTTGCTTTCAACTCCTAACAATATTTCAGAGCATCTCCAAAATGCTGACTTAGTTGTTGGGGCAGTTTTAATCAAAGGAGCAAAAGCACCATATGTTGTAACAGAAGAAATGGTTAAGTCAATGCAGCATGGTTCTGTTATTGTTGATGTTAGCATTGACCAAGGTGGCTGTATTGAAACATCAAAACCAACAACACATAGTAATCCTATTTTTGTTAAGCATAGTGTAATTCATTATTGTGTTACTAACATGCCTGCTGCTTACCCTAGAACATCAACAATTGCATTAACGAATGCCACTCTACCTTATGTTTTAAAATTGGCTGATGATGGTTTTATTAAATCAATAAAAGAAGATTCAGGTTTTGCAAAGGGTGTTAATACATATAATGGATTTATAACATATAAGTCTGTAGCTGAAGGATTGGGTTTAATGGATAGATTCAGAGAGGTAAAAGATTTGCTATAAATATAACATGAAAAATCTAATTTTACGATGAAACCAAAAACTGAATTAGCTACTTTCGGAGCAGGATGCTTTTGGCATGTTGAATCTGCATTTCGCAAAATAAAAGGAGTTGTAAATACTACTGTTGGCTATACAGGAGGCCACTTCAAAAACCCCACTTATGAAGTAGTATGCTCTAACAAAACAGCTCATGCAGAAGCAGTGCAAATTGAATATGAGCCTTCTAAAGTTTTATATGAAGAACTTTTAGATGTATTCTGGAAAATTCATGATCCTACACAATTAAATAGACAAGGTCCAGATGTAGGCACACAATACAGATCAATAATTTTTTATCACAATGAAGAACAGAAAAAAGCGGCGATTGTGTCAAAAGAAAAATTAGAAAAATTAGGCAAATACAACAAACCAATTGTTACAGAGATTAAGCCTGCAACAAAATTCTATAAAGCAGAAGAATATCACCAGAGATATTTAGAGAAAAAGTGTTTATCTAGTTGTGGTATTAAATACTAACTTAAAAGTTTGATTTTAATGGTACAACGATAACAAAAAATCTTATAAATAACATTTTATTCTTTTGTATTAACGGAGACAAAAACATTATGCCAAGTAGTTAGAGGGCAGTATATTAAATTAGAAGATGATGTTTTTTCTTTACTTCAAAACCAATAAAAT
>CAZGEW010000076.1:0-5893 GCA_964524225.1 uncultured Methanosarcinales archaeon
GTGAGGTTCAGAATTGTTAAAATCATAATCTGTAAGAATTGTCTCCTAACCATATCATAATAAGATTTTTAATCGCTTGGTGTTAAAACTTTTTTACAATATTCCATATTCCTGATAATGCTCATTAACAAGCAATTCTTTTGCTGCTCTTTCAGCAATTTTTCTTGCCACTTTATCATCAGCATCTATACTTAAACTCCATAATATAGATTTTTCAACATTCAGAATATTGAAAAATCCAAGTCTATTTTTTAAAGTTTCTAATAATTCATCATTGCCATCAATATTTTTAACCAATATTTTTATATTAGCATTTTTTTTAATTTCAAATTCAAAAAAATGCTTATTAACATTAACTAAAATATCTACTTTTGATATTCTATCTTTAAATTTTTCTTCGTCACCATTGATTATAAATTTATAATAATCAGCTCTTTTGATATCTTTTATTTTGTTAAAGCCGATTCTTTGGAGAGTCTGAAGTGCTGTTATCGCTGTTGCATCTGGTATTTTTAAGCTTACTATCATCTCGACTGTTTTAGTTACCATACAATTACCATGTTAATTTATATAAAAAATCTCACTTGCAGGGCAAGTGAGATTTTTCTCATGTTCAACATTTGAAAAAATTTTCATCGAAGATGAAAATTTTTTATTTTATATTTTTAAAATTATCTTCCCAAAATTCTTCCTTTCTTCCATATACTTATGAGCTAAACTTGCATCCTTTAATGGAAATATTTTGTCTATTATTGGTTTAAGCTTGCCTTCTTTAACAAGTTCAAACACACTTCTTATTTCTCTATGTGTTGTGCCTGATGTCCCTAACATTGTCAAATTATTTCTGTAAAAATATTGTACATCTAACTCAATTTTATTTCCAGTTGTTGTGCCTAAGGTAACTAATCTACTGCCTTTTTTCAAGCAGTTTATGCTTTTGGGCAATATATCACCACCAACTTGCTCAATAACTACATCTACACCAATCCCATTTGTCAAATCTTTAATTTCTTTATCCCAATCTTGATTTCTATAATAATTTACAATAAAATCAGCACCTAATTCCTTTACCTTTTTCAGTTTTTCATCATTTCCAGCTGTTGCAATCACTTTTGCTCCTGCTAATTTTGCTATCTGAACGGCAGCTGTTCCTACACCACTACCAGCTGCCTGTATTAAGACTGTCTCTCCTATTTTTATTTTGGCAAGTGTTATCAAGACTCTGTAAGCAGTGCCAAAAACTGTTGGTATAGAAGCTGCTTCTTCGTAACTTATCTTATCATTAATCAGCAGCAAATTTTGAGAAGAAGCTTTTACATATTCGGCATAACACCCATTTATGTTAATGCCATAAGTTTTTCCATTTTTGCATAAGTTGTCATTACCTTCTAAGCA
Source organism: uncultured Methanosarcinales archaeon (assembly GCA_964524225.1). Taxonomy (GTDB): domain Archaea; phylum Nanobdellota; class Nanobdellia; order Woesearchaeales; family GW2011-AR4. The sequence goes on from CAZGEW010000076.1 coordinate 1,396, forward strand.
GTATTCACATTTGTTACAGATTATTTTCGGCAGCACAACAACTCTGTCCCCTTTTTTGAAGTCTTTTATATTTTTGCCTACTTCAAACACATCCCCAGCACATTCTAAGCCAGGGATCAAAGGATAATTAATTGGAAACTGTCCAAGCCTTACCCATATATCAAGATGGTTAACAGAAACTGCCTTTACTTTAACTAAAACTTCATTATCACTAATTTTTGGCGCTTCTACTTCCTCGTACTTTAACTGATTTATCTCTCCTTTATTGTGTAAGACAATTGCTTTCATTTGAAAATAAAGAAAAAATTCACTAACAAAGTTAGTGAATTTTTTCCTAATGTGTTACTTCTGGAAAATTTTTAATTTCCATCAACATACTTCTTCATTGAAACAAAAACATTCATTGCTGGAGCTGTGTATTCCAATGCTGTGATGTTCCCCATAAATTTATTTTTTAATTCAATTGTGTCAGGTAGTTGTCTTATAAAAGATGCTCTTTCAGGATGCGGCATAATTGCCATGACATTGCCTCTTTTATTACAGATGGCAGCAATGTTATAAACAGAACCATTTGGATTAGTTGGAAAGCTCTCTTCTATTTTTCCATCTTTAGTTGAATATTGAAAAATGATTTGCTTATTTTTTATTAATTTATCCACCAATTCCTTATCTCCTGTTGCAAAACGACCTTCTCCATGAGCAATAGGCACTGGAACTATTTCATCTTTTTCTATGAATTTTGTAAATGCACATCTATTTTTTTCTTGACCGCTTTTTGTGTAAACCCAAGTACAGTAATATCCGCTAATAAAAGGATTTTTATTAGGTGCTAAAGCCATTTCTACTTTATTTTTTAAGCCAGGTATCATTGCACATTCCACTAATGCTTGTGCACCATTACAAATGCCAAGCACAGGCTTGCCTTTCTCTGCTTCATTTTTTATAATATTAAAAACAGGGTCTTTTGCCATAATGACACCTGCTCTTATTCTGTCTTCGTAACCCCAGCCGCCTGGAATAATAAAGCCATCATATCTATCAATTTCTTTTCTTTGATTCCATCTAACAATCTTGCCATCCATACCTGTTGCTAGGATAGCCCTTAATGTCTCCTCTTCACAATTATTGCCGGGGAAGTAGATGACTGCTATGTTTGGTTTTTTGTCTGGCATTTTTGGTTTTTTTAATTAATTTGTTATTTTATGTGTTTTACAATTTTCTTGCAATGAATGCAGACCAATCTTTGCAAAAATCTCCCATCACCCAAATTTTGTGGTCCCATATATTTTTCATACTTATGAAATCCTAAAAAACACATTATCTTTCTTTTCATTTTTAATTGGTGCGGCGGGAGCGGGAATCTCACAGAGATTTGAACCCGCGTGAGTGTGAACTCAACTAGTCTTGAGCTAGTCGCATTAACCTTGCTCTGGAACCAGTTTTCTTTTATTTTGATTGATTTGACTTTAACTTATTCCAATGCCCCTACAAATCCTCTTGTCCAAGCTTCTCTTAATTTTGAAATAGGTAAATTAATGATTTTTTTATTGTTTTTATTAATGACTAAATTTTTTTCTGTTGTTGTTTTTCCTAATTTTATTAAATGCAATTTATAGAACCTAAATAAATCATGCAATCTTTGAATATTTTTATCTTCTACCTCAAAAACAAATCCAGAGTTTTCTGAAAATAATGCCTTATCAGCTCTTAACTCTCTAAAATCCAGATTAATTTCAACTCCTATATTGCCATTTGCATCTCCACCGAGTATCATCTCTGCTATTGTTGTTGTCAACCCTCCATCAGAAATATCATGGCATGATAAAAGCAAGCCAGAATCTATTGCATCAATCACAGCGTAAATCATATTCCTTTCCTTTTCAAAATCAATTATTGGTAGTAATGCGCCAACCTCATTATTGATGTCGTAGTAAACTGAGCCGCCTAATTCATCTTTTCTTTCCCCTACCAAAAAAACGGTAGAAGACTCTTTTTTTATCTTCATTGTTATTGCCTTGCTATAATCCTTTAGAATTCCAATGCACGCAATTATAGGGGAAGGCTCAATTGCCTTTCCAGATGAAGACTCATTGTAAAAGCTTACATTTCCAGAAATGATAGGGACGGGATAGGTTGTTCCTTTATAATACAAATTTTTTGCAGCATCTGCAATACCTCTTACTCCTTCGTAAAAGTCATAAAATGCTTCTGGTTTTTCAGGATTACCGTAATTTAAGCAATCAGTTAATGCACTAGGAATAGCTCCAACTGCTGCAACATTTCTCATGCTTTCTGCAACTGCATTAACAGCACCCCAATATGGATCAATTTTGCAATATAGTGGATTACAGTCAGTTTTCAATGCAATACCCAAGGAACTGTTATCAACAGCTTTGACAACACCAGCATCTGCATAACCTGTTTCAATAACAGCATTCCCCATAACAGAAGTATCATAATGCTTGTATGCTTTTGCTTTGCTAGCAACATTTGGATGCGATAAAATAGAAAGTAACAGCTTGTTGTAATCATTTAGTTCTTTTATATTGGGTTCTTTGAAATTTCTTATGGGTGCTTTTTTCTCTCTCTCATACTTAATTCCTTGTGTAACTGTCTCTATAGGAATATTGCACACAATTTTTCCATTGTGTTTTAAAACATAATCTTGTTGTTTGGTTACTTTTCCAATGATAAAGGCTCCAGCATCAACGCTAATCTGTGGTAGTTCAAAATCCTCATTATATATTTTTAATAAAGTCTTAGTAAACTCTGGCGGGCAAATCCAAGTAAATCTTTCTTGTGTTTCTGAACACGCTATCATATAAGGAGGCAAATTCTTCATAGAAACATTCACTTTGCTTAAATCAATGTCAGCACCAAAATTGCCGTCAGAGCAAAGCTCTGCTGTGCTACACATTATGCCACCTGCCCCCATATCCTTAAATCCTAAAGTAATGCCTTTTTTTCTTGCTTCCTCAAAAACTGCGTAAGAAGCTCTTATAAGAACATTTTTCAAGAAAGGATCTGGAACTTGAACTGCTCCTCTATTGCTTTCTCTGTCTTTTTCATCTAATATTAAAGATGCAAAAGCAGCTCCTCCAAATCCTGAGTTATCAGTCGCTTTGCCGACAATGACAATGTCATAGTCATCAGCATTTTTTGGAGCATAGCTGTGCATTATATCTTTCTCTTTTACAATACCTAAACAAACAACATTAACTAAACAATTTTCATCAAAAGATTCATTTAAATAAATGTCTCCACAAATGTTTGGAATGCCAACTGCATTCCCATATGCTGCAATTCCATTGATTACTTCATTTGCTATGTATTTAACCTTGTTTTTGTTTTTTCCATTTGGATTGCCGAATCTTAAAGGATCAGCTGTTGCAATCACCTTTGCCCCCATACAAAGAACATCTCTTATAATCCCTCCTACACCAGTTGCAGCGCCTTCATAAGGAACAACTTGGCTTGGATGATTATGGCTTTCATGGCTTACAACAATCCCGTATCTTTCTCCATTAATATAACCAAGCTCCACAATTCCAGAATCCTCAACAGGTCCAAGAATAACATTAGGTGCTTGTGTAGGCAATAGTGCCTTAAGCACAGCTTTGCTGCTTTTGTAAGAGCTATGCTCACTCCATTGTGTGTTAAAAATATAAAGCTCGGTAATTGTTGGATTTCTTCCAATCAGTTCTACTATTTTTCTTGCTTCAAAAATACTTAAAGAAATAGAATTTTTTTTCAAAAAATCTTTCAGACTTTCATCTGAAAAATTTTTTATATCAATTAAATCTACGTCAACAGCCCCCATCTTAATCCATTATTTTGATAAGTGGATTGATTTAAATAGGTTGTGGTAGTCAATTTTCAAAAGATTTTTAATAAAATAAATAATCCTATTTCTAAGGTGATTTTAATGCCAACTGAAATGAATTTTCAAAATTTAAAGCTGAAAATTGGTGATAAAGCGCCTGATTTTAGCTTGCCAGGGGTTGATGGAAAGCTCTACCAACTAAATACATTTAAAGGTAAAAAAATACTAATAATTATATTTATGTGCAACCATTGTCCTTATGTTCAGGCATACATAGACAGGATGAAATCAGTTCAAAATGATTTTGGCATAAAAAGTGTTCAACTTGTTGGGATTAACTCAAATGATGAAGTTAATTACCCAGATGACAGCTTTGAAAAGATGGTTGAATTCAGCAAAAACAGAAAACTTAATTTTCCTTATTTGAGGGATGAAGATCAAACGATTGCAGCAACTTATGGAGCACAATGCACTCCAGAATGCTTTGTCTTTGACGCTGAGAGAAAGTTAAGATATCATGGCAGGATTGACGACAATTATAAAGATGAGAATGTTGTCAAAACCTATGATTTGAGAAATGCAATTAACGCAGTAATTCATAATCAAAAGGTTGTAATTGGATTAACCCCTGCAATTGGATGCTCGATTAAGTGGAGGTAAAGTTCCGATTAAATG
>CAZGEW010000077.1:0-313 GCA_964524225.1 uncultured Methanosarcinales archaeon
GCAACAGGGCTTTTTGTATGCCCTTGATTAATTCATTTATCAGTTTCTCATCTACGAAAAGTGATTTTGCTATTTTGGATAGGGTGTTTTTAAATGAATCGCTTAGTTTTTCGAGGACCATTAAATATAGAAATAATTATTTCTTTTAAAAAGGTTTGGAAAATAGTTTTAGAGTGCAAACATGCCAGTCATGTTCCAATGCTCTTCATCTTCATCTGGCTCATCATCCTCCGTATCATCTGGGTCAGGCTCTTTTCGTGGCGGCCATTCACTTGGAGGCGGAATTGGCGGCCGGATGGGGTATGTTGGTGGA
>CAZGEW010000077.1:323-5797 GCA_964524225.1 uncultured Methanosarcinales archaeon
ATAAAGAGTATGAAAGAAGATTTAAGTACTAAAGAGATATTATTTATTCAACAATATTTGTTTTCAGCATTTCATGATATGCTGGCATCCAACTCTCATAAATCATTATTAAATGCTCGTAGTTTCTTATTACATGAGGAAAACTTTTTCTTAAGTCGTTAATTATTTGGTTGAAATGTTGATAACTTCCTACTGCAAATTCAAATTCTACTTCCCATGGGGCTAGGCTTCTAATATAATATAAAGACTTTGAATGCCGTTTCATCCATTCAGAAAGGCTTTTTTCATCTTGTTCAGATAATTTTCTAAAATAGATGATAGCTTTAAAAAATTCTAATCCTAATTTGTTAAAGTCAACAGCAATTCTATAATTTAGGATAATCTTTTTTTCTTCGAGTTTTCTTATTCTGCCTCTTACAATCTCGATAGTAGAATTTACTCTTCTAGCCAATTCCATTATTGGAATTCTAGCCTCATTCGCTAAAATTGTTAATATTTTGTAATCTAGTTCGTCTATCTTGTTATCAACAATATCTCCTCCAAAAACTACACTTTGGGAGTCTTTATCATTAATAAAAAACTTTTTGCTGTACTGAGTCGTATCAACCATTGTTCCTAGGACTTTACTTATAATTATATGTTCCCATTTTGAAAGTAAAAAATTTATTTTTTCATAGTATTCAACAATACTTTTTGAAAGAATTGCAAAAACACAATCAAAGACACCATCAGAAATTCCCATCCAATATATATCTTTGTTTTGCTTTAATTCCTCAAAAAATTTTTCCCTTTCATCAGGTATATTTTGAAGTTTAAGATAAACTTTAAACATATAAAATCCCAATTTGTTTGGATTAATGGAAGTAATAAACTTATGAATTATCCCATTTTTTTGATGTTGTTGAATTCTATATTTTACTACCTCCCTTGATTTGTGTACTTTTTTAGCCAAAACAGAATTTGGAATTCTACAATTTTTATCTAGCTCAGTTAAAATTTTCCTATCGGTAATATCTAGTTGTATTTTGTCCATTATTTTAACCAGAATATGTTTTAATATATAAATATTTGCATAATATGGTTAAAAATTAATAAAAAATTTATAAGAAATAAACAGAAAAATATTTATATAACATTAAGTTATATTTTATAATATGGAAAGTATAACTAAATTAAGGAAAGTTGGAGGTTCTCTAGTAGCGACAGTTCCAAGGAAGCTTATTGAATTAGAAGGACTTATGGTAGGACAATCTGTTGTGATTAAGATTGAAAAGCTTAAGAAAAGCTTCCTTGGTGCTGCAAAAGGCATCGGCTCTTTTACAAAAGAAGATGAGAAATGGATGGAAGGTAGAAATGACTAAGTTTGTTGTAGATGCCTATATTTGGGTAGAATATCTCGAAGGTTCAGAAAGAGGAATAAAAGCTGGAGAAATTATAGAAGATAAGTCAAATGAGCTTTTTACTTCTTCTGCAACTGTTGCAGAAATTATCAGCAAGTTTTTAAGAATGGATAAAGATGTTAATATTGCTATGGACTGCATGAGTAGTATGTCTAATGTAATAAGCATTACAGAAGAAATTGCCCATTTAGCAGGCTACATCCATTTTGAAGCCAAAAAGAAAAGCAAAGAATTTGGTATGCTTGATGCATTTGTAGCTGCAACTGCAAAGAAAATTGGTGCAAAGATACTGACAGGCGACAAGGATTTTAAGCATTTTAAAGAAGCTGTGTTTATATAAAGACATTTTTAGCCATTATTTGTATTATTATAATTATTTTTCTATAAAGCGGTTAAAAATTGAGAGAAAGATTAATATACTTATTAAAAAATAATATTACTATGTGGTGATAAAAATGTTACAAAAATCACTTGAAGAAAAGATTGAAAGATTGAATGCAATGAACCCTTTACTTGCTGAAGAAGTCAAAAGGGCCAAAGAAGAGAGATATTGGTCTATTGCAGACATAATCTATTTTGAAACTGCCAATTACGAAGGAGTAGCTACATTAAGAGCGGAAAAGGGAGGAGGCTATACTGATGGAATTTATCATATTACGCCATTTAATTTTAGTGATGTAAGTATCATTTATAAACCAAAATTAAGCAATAAAATTGGTTACATATTTACATCTGATGGTGAAGACGAATGGTGCAGCGAATGGTACAGGTTCTATGGCAGAGGAAGTCCTGATGTGAAAAAAGTAGATGCAGTAAAATCCGATGATGATTACAAAAAAGATACTGTTAATATAACAGGATTTAGAACTGTGTTTAATCCAATCTCGAACAAAGAAGTAGAAGTTCATGATACATGGAAATTTGATCTTGCTAGAGGAATATTCAAGCGTTATAGAAAATCCCCAAATGTTTGGGCTTAATATCATAAGAAGACACACAAATAGTCCGTGAAGATGCGAGAAGACAAAAAACTGAAAAATTCTACTCTGCGAAGCCTGAAGAGAAAGATTATGAGCATGTAAGACTCCTGCCAAAACTAAGGAAATACGTTGAAGATGGTGATGAAGAAAATCAGCCTTTAGGTGTAAAAATTGTAGAAGAATCTTATATAAGAAAAATACCAGCGTTAATAGTAACTAACGAATTGGGTCATGGAAATGTAGGTCTTCCTCTTTTGCGAGATGCTGAAGAAAGAATTGTTAATAAAGTTGGTGTAAGGCATAAAAGTGAAGGTAAGTCTTATGATATTTTATATTCTGTGCTTAATTCAGTCTTCTCTTTAAAAAATACCCCTGAGTCGTGGATGGATATATATGTTTCATTGGTTATATGTAGTTATGACTGGAACTGGTTAGAATAGTATGTAGTATAAGTAAACAAATTAATTTAATCATTATATGAACACTAAGTTAGTTATATAACTCTTATTAAGCCAGTATCCTCCCATTTCCAGTATTCACAATCAAAACTCTAGTTGAGGGACTTATAGAAATCTTTGCTCTTTGTCTAACATTCTCATCTAGAAAAACTAATCCAGCAGATCCACTTATTTCAGAATTTATACCTGCTTTTTTTGCGAGCTTGTTTGCTTCTAGAAATTCGTTATTATTTGCTGCTAAGAAATTTATATTAGGCTGTTTTGTCATTTTTTCCATGTAATATATAGGCGTTACTAGCGCACTTGCTTTGCTGTTTTTGATTTTGTCGAAATCAACAACTATATTTTTAGAACCCAAAGGATGGGCATCAATCGGTACAATTCCAAGGAAATTAGGTTGCCTTTTTCCTAAGAAACCTGACCATAATCCATAAATAAGCTCCCCACTTCCAACGGGGCATGCAACATAATCATAATATTCCAAATTCTCTGCAAGATCCTTATAGAGAATAAATTTTCTTACTGAATCTGGCATATCGTACCATCCGTATCTTGTTAATACATAAAAATCTGTTATATTAACATTATTCTTAAATTCGTATTCAAATCTTTCATCATTGCTTCTAATCTCCCTTAATTTTTTATCGTCGTAAATCAGCTCTAACATAGGAATTTCTGCAGGTACATATCCTTTTTCCAAATCAGTTTTTACTATCTTTACATTTTCTGATTTAAATTTATGTAGGCTGGTATCATCAAATGATTTATTTATGATTATTACAAGTTGTTGTTTCATTTTAAGGTCTTTCATTGCCTTTATCAAAGAGTATGCATAATTTCCTGCTGATATTACACACAATCTTTTTGCTTGTTTTACAAGAGGTATATTCAAAATAGTAAGCGCTTTTATATATTTATGAGTGCCTGATCTTGTAGTAGAAAAATCAAGAACATTAATGTGACAACCTAATTTTGAGCTTAGAAAATTACTGAAGTATAACAATACTGAATATTTTAAAACCTTTACCGGTTGAGGATTTTTTAGAACATTTATGAGTGTTAATAACTCATTAATATCTATTTCTTCCGTTTCAAATCCAAACTCATTCTTAAAATCGTCGTCTTGAAGAAAAGCACTAAAATCCTTTAAAAACAATTTATCATTTATCTCACCATTAATAAAAGCTCTCACGAAGGAATATGTTTTAAGTATACCTATTTTTGTATAATCCATAAGATAAAAAATAAATGTTTTGTGTTAATAAATTTTATTGTACACTCTCTTTAAACCTCTTATAACTCTCTTCCAGAGCTTCTATCCCGGGTAATTTTTTGCCTTCAAAGAATTCTAAAGAAGCGCCGCCACCCGTGCTTACATGCGTTAACTTATCTGCATAGCCAAATTTTTCAACAGCAGCTGCAGTATCACCACCTCCAACAATAGTTACTGCTTCCAAAGTTGATAAAAACTTTGCAATCTCTTTTGTTCCATCTGCAAATTTTTCAAATTCAAATACTCCAAGAGGTCCGCTCCATACAACTGTTTTCGCATTTTTTAAAATTTCTTTATATTCTTTTATTGTATTAGGACCTATATCTAATCCAATCCAATCATTTGGGATGTCATCAACATCAACAACTTTAGAATTTGCATTTGCATCAAACTTATCTGCAACAACAACATCAAGAGGCAAAAAAATTTTTCTATTACTGAAAAATTTTTTTGCAAGATTTATAGCATCTTCTTCTACTATTGACTTTCCTACATTCTTGCCTTGAGCCTTAAAAAATGTAAAAATCATAGCACCTCCAAGTAGCATCTTGTCAATTTTTGTCAATAAATTTTCTATGACTTTTATCTTGTCTGAAATTTTTGCTCCTCCCAAAATTGCCACAAAAGGTTTTTCAGAAGCTTCCAATGCTTTACCCATTATTTTTAACTCTTTCTCAACAAGAAGACCAGCAGCAGATTTTTGGTATTTTGTAACGCCGTAAGTTGATGCATGCGCTCTATGACAAGTCCCAAATGCATCATTGACATAAAGTTCTGCTAAATCTGCCAATTGTTTTGAGAAACTTTCATCATTTTGCTCTTCTTCAGGATGAAATCTTAAGTTTTCTAAAAGAACGATATCGCCATTATTCATTTTGTTAATATCTTCTTTTACATGATCACCTACACAGTCATTCAATTTTTTTACATTTTTATTCATCAATCGTTGTAACCTAACTGCAACTTTATCCATCTTTAAAGAATTTATAATCTTTCTATTAGGTCTACCAAGATGAGAGCATAGAATTACTTTTGCATTTCTATCAATAAGGGATTTTATTGTAGGCAAACTTTCCCTAATTTTTTTATCATCTATAATTTCATGTGTTTTTTTGTCTAATGGTACATTAAAATCAACCCTGACAAGAACTCTTTTGCCCTTAACATCTAAATCATTTAAAGTTAAAAAATTTGGCATAAAAAAGGAAAAATTAGTTCATTTTTAAAAGTTTTTGATTTTGTAAATCTTCTTGTTTATTCTTCAATAAAATCTCTATCTCTCCAAATGGTGTGTTTTGCAGAAGCTCTATCTTATTTTGTTGCGCAAGATGTAGCAGTGGTATAAAGGTATAAACCTTGTCTT
>CAZGEW010000078.1:0-5561 GCA_964524225.1 uncultured Methanosarcinales archaeon
ACATGGAATACAATGCACCATCAACTCAATTGTGCCAAAAATGCAAAGACGGCTTATTGTCATTTTGGAAAGGAATAAAACATGCTAAATCAAACTGAAATCTGCAAAACAGACATCCCGAAAATGCTTGAAATCAGCGATGTAGTGCAAGAAGCCAAAGGACAAAAATCTTTTTTCTTTAAGCACTCTTTAAATTGCAAACCTGGTCAGTTTGTTATGGTATGGCTTCCCAATGTTGACGAAAAACCAATGGCTATTTCTTATTGGAATAAGCATGAATTTGGTTTTACATCACAAGCGATTGGCAGATGGACTAATGCTTTAGACAAAATGAAAAAAGGGGATAAGCTTGGTATAAGAGGTCCTTATGGAAATTCTTTCTCTAAAAAGAATAATGCATGCGTTGTTGCTGGTGGTGTTGGTTTATCATCTCTTTCCACTTTAATTGATGTGTTAAAGAACCCTTTAATAATATACGGTGCAAGAAGCAAAGAGCATTTAATTTATATTAAGAGGTACAAGAACAAAAATATGATTATAACAACAGATGATGGAAGCTATGGAAGAAAGGGTTTCACAACAGATGTTTTGGCAGATGTTTTAAAACAAAATAAGAGAATAAAGATAGTCTACACATGCGGACCTGAAATAATGATGAAAAAGGTTTTAGAAATTTGTGATAAACATAAAATTGAATGTGAAGCATCTTTGGAGAGGTACATGAAATGTTCTTTCGGAATATGTGGAGCCTGCATGATTGATGACAAAATAGTTTGTATAGATGGTCCCATTTTTAACTCTTCCCAATTAAATAAATTGAGTGAATTTGGTAAATATGCTAGGATTAAAACAGGTAGAAAAGTAACGATAAAGGAATACCATAGTATGCATGCTTAATTATGGCTTGACTTCTTTTCCCAATTTCCACAAAAATTTGAAATATTTTCTAAAATTCATCACAAAAAGCATTTTTTATCAAAAACTCTGATTTTTAAGGTTTCAGAGCATAAACCTAATGCCACTAATGTCAAATTTCACCATTTTGAGCAAAATAAGGGAAAGTTTCTCATAAGTTGCTCGTCAGAGGGTTTCTATGGGGCTTAAAAAACCGAAAACTTTATATATGCTTAATGATTCATTAAGCATTAAGAAGGTGATAAAAATGATAGTCACAATAAGCAAAGGACAGCAAATAACAATACCATCAGAAATTAGAAAAGAATTAAAACTTAAAGTAGGCAGTAAAGTAGAGGTTATTAAAAAACAAAATAAAATTATAATCCAGCCAATTGAAGAGGATTTAGATGAGTTATTTGAGAAGGCCAAGTACATAAAACCCAAACATAACCTTACAGCAGAGCAAATGGATGAGTTGAACGAGAGGTTATTTAGATGATTTTTATAGATAGCAATGTTTTAGCTTACGCCTTTTATGATAACGATAAAAGGGAAAAGTGCCGGCAAATAATTAAGGACGGCGGTGTTATTAATACAGTAAATCTGATTGAAGCATACAATATAATTCAATTTGAAGTTGATGGAGAACATGCGACCAAATCTATAAAATCCTTGCTTAAGTCTAATTTACTGATTATAGATTCTGATATAAATTTGATTTTTGAAGCTTTGAAAAGAGCATCTAAATACAAAAACCTAAAATTCATGGATGTTATTCATTATTCCTGCGCTCTCATTAATGGTTGTAATGCGATTGTAAGCTACGATAAAGATTTTAACAATTTTGATATTCCACGAGAAGAACCCTAAAATGTCCCTCCTACTCAAAAACTGCAGAATTATTGTAAAAGACAAAGTTTATATTAAAAATATTCTCATTAAAAAGGGAAAAATATCAAAAATAACAAACAAAGAACCAAAATCAGAATCTATAATTGATGCAAAAAACAATTTTGTTTTGCCTGGCTTAATAGATGTACATGTTCATTTTAGAGAGCCAGGTTTAACCCAAAAAGAAGACTTTCTTACAGGCAGTTTCGCCGCCGCAAAAGGGGGTGTAACAACAATTTTGGACATGCCAAATACTATACCACCAACCACTACGATTACAGCTTTGGAAGAAAAAAGAAAATTTGCTAAAAGAAGCATTGTTAATTATGGATTAATATTTGGGGCAACAAATGATAACATAAGTGACATAAAAAAAGCCGAAAATATTGCGGCAGTAAAATTGTATATGGATTATACAACTGGTGATTTAAAAGTTGATGATTTTAGGGTGATTTCTGACGTCTTGAAGACGTCAGAAATCACTATTATTCACGCGGAAGATAAAAATGTGAGAACTGCAATTGATGTATTAATCAAAAATAAAATAAGGAATAGACTTCATGTAGCTCATGTGAGTTCTGAAAAAGAGTTAAGGTATGCTAAACAAAATAAAATAAAAAATCGAATTAGTGTTGAGGTAACTCCACACCACTTGTTTATGAATGAAAAAGATTTACAAAAACTTGGTGCTTTTGCAGAAATGAAACCTAGGCTAAAGACAGAACAAGACCAAAAAGCTTTGTGGTTAGGAATTAAGAATGAGATTGTTGATATTGTTGCAAGTGACCATGCTCCTCATTTAAAGGAAGAGAAAGAAAAAGTCAATTACCCGTTTGGTGTGCCTGGAGTTGAAACTATGTTTCCTTTATTGCTTGATGCTTTTAATAGCAATAAGATTGGTTTACCCACTGTAATTAAGCTATGTTGTGAAAATCCGGCAAAAATTTTTAAAATAAAAAACAAGGGTTTCTTAAAAGAGGGCTATGATGCAGATTTAGTTATTGCAGATTTGGATAAAAGACAGGCAGTAAGAAATGAAGATTTATTGACAAAATGCAAATGGAGCCCTTTTGAAGGCAAAATATTAAAAGGATGGCCTATAACAACAATTGTTAATGGTAATATTGTTTATGACAAAGGAGAGGTATTTGACATCAAAGCTAAAGAGATAAAATTCTCTTTATTATATTAAAACAAAAGAGAGGACTATTAAGCATAAAAGCTAGGCAAAGCAATGATGGAAGAGAAGAGATTACTCATTGTAGGCATTGACCCAGGCACAACTATGGGCTACGCAATACTCGACATCGAGGGAAATTTGGTCTATCTTAATTCTTCAAAGCAGTACGATTTAAATAAACTGATTTCAGAGACGATAAATTTAGGAAAGATTGTTCTAGTAGGTACGGATAAGGTTAAAGTGCCTAGTTTTGTAGAAATGTATAGCACTAAAGTAGGTGCAAAAATTCAAAACCCCGAAGAGGATTTAAAGGTTGAAGAAAAAAGAAAGATGATTAGTAGCTATGCTTATGTTGATGAACATCAAGGTGATGCATTGGCTTCAGCTTTATTTGCATTTAAATCAATAAAAAATTTGCTGGATAAAATAGACAATTTTGTCGAAGAAAACAAAAGACAGGATATAAGGAACAGATTAAAAGAGCTAGTTATTACTAAAAGGATTAGCATAAAAACTGCTTTAAGTATAATAGAAAATAAAAATGGAGAAGACAGAATAGTTGGAAAAGTTATAGTCGAGAAAAAATTTGATGAGAAAGATTTCTTAAAGTTGTACGAGAAATTAAAGAAATATGAAAAAGAAGTATATACGCTGAAAAAATATAATACACATTTCAAGAATAAGATTATGAATCTTGAGAAGGTTCAGAATATAAAAAATAAAAATAGCAATACTAAAACGATAGATTTTAGAGAAAAAAGGATAAGATTTTTAGAAAGTCGATTAAAATCTGAGGATAAAGTTATAATGCAATTAAAAGCAGAAATCGAGAGGTTAAATTACATAATATCGGGTATTAACAAATTTTATATATTAAAAAGGCTTGATACTTTAAGCATAAACGAATTCAATTTAAAGAACAAAACTTTGAACGTACAAAACAACGATATTTTACTTGTGAATAATCCAAATATCTTTAGTGATGAGGTAGTGCTTCTTTTAAAAAATAAGGTATTCATCATTGTTTATAAAGAGAACATCAACAAAAAGGTTGAAAATGCTTTACCTTTTATATTCATAAATACAAAAAATCTTAAAATTGAAGAGTATAAATATTTTGGACTTGTTGAAAAGAAGCTTTTTGAATCCGAAAAAAGTAAAATAGACTGGGTAAGAAAAATAGTTGAAGATTATAAAAAAGAAAAGAAGCTAATCTATTGAATTTCTTCATACTTTAATGCTATTTTCCTCCCTGTATTTATATCTTTGGCAAATATCTTTTCACTAATTCTAGTAACCCTTAGTTTATTGCCTCTGACTGAAATTATATCACCTACCTTGAACCTTACAGCCCTAAACAGCACATTTATTCTATAAAGTCTTTTTCCTTCTTTGCTTCGAGTATGAAGCTTTGAGCTTACCTTTAATTCACCACCAAAACTTTCTTTTAGTAATTTACCTAGTGTTCTAGTATATTTCTGGGAAGTTATATACAAATCTAAACCGTTACAAAATTTTACTTCCTTTATTATTGCTATATCTTTTCTAGCCTTAATTTTATTATATAAAAAATCTAATATATCAGCATTCACATTCCTTAACTGCAATATGCCTTCATAGTAATCAGTCCTTGGTAATATCATTTTAAACCCATATTTAGTTTGTTTATCTTTGCATATTTGGATAAAACCATTAATTAAAACAAAACCTTTTTATTCTTTTTGTCTTGACAGAGAGTAATGACAAGTTGGAAAAATATTCTCAAAAAAGTATGGTATTTTATTTGGGAAGATAATAGTATTTGGAGCTGGCTGATCAATATAATCTTATCATTTGTATTAATAAAATACATACTCTATCCGAGCTTAGGATTATTGCTTCAGACATCGCACCCTGTTGTTGCGGTTGTTAGCGAGAGTATGGAACATAGGTCTACTCCTAACTGCATAGAAAAAGGGTATTATAACTTACTAGGCAAGCGAATAGGATATTGTATTAGGTACGATTATTTAATTTGCGATAGCCATTTTGCAGAAAATAAGCATTTTAATTTGGATGCTTATTGGAGAGAATGCGGGCAATGGTACGAGTCTAGGGTAAATGTTTCGAAATCTAAATTTTTAAAATTTCCATTTAAGAATGGCTTTAACAAAGGGGATATTATGATATTGAAAGGTAAAAAACCAAAAGTCATTGAAATAGGGGATGTAATAGTATTTTGGAGTATAAAGAGAGACCCAATAATTCATAGAGTTGTTAAAAAAAGCTATGAAAATAACTCTTACTATTACTATTTCCAAACAAAGGGTGACCACAATTCCAACTCAATTAGGAGTCCATTTCTTGACGAAATGATGGTAAACGAGGACCAAATTGTAGGCAATGCAATAGCAAGGATACCTTTGCTCGGCTACATTAAAATATGGTTTGTAGATATACTAAATATTGCTTATAACCTTATCCAAAATGGTTAAATTTATATAGGATTTGTTAAAGTTTTTTAATTATGATTGCATGAAAACCTCGTGGTTTTTATAATTGCTATGCAATAGCATAAAACAAAAATAAAAACCAACGGAGGTGTTATATATGC
>CAZGEW010000079.1:0-5410 GCA_964524225.1 uncultured Methanosarcinales archaeon
TCGCATAATTCAAGGAATTATATGGACATTTACTTGAAATGTACAGGGCAAACGATTTAGGCACAAAAAATCTAAAATTCACCACCCAAGAACCCCTTTTGCAGCTAACCAATTTCTCTGGATGTCAACAAGAGATCTTATTTTTAGAAGTTGTTTCAAGATGAACTTGGGTCTTATATAGAATGACTTGTACGCTTTCCTATAAAGAGACAGCAATTCCTCATCACTCAGTAAATTTGATGAAAAAGGCATCTTATCTGGAGCATAAAATGTAAAGCTATTCCAATCTTCGCTTAGTGTGCCATTTTGCTTTGCAATTTCCCACATCTCTGTACCTGGAAATGGTGTTGAAACCATAAATTGTGCAACATCAACATCTAATTCTTTAGCAAAGTTTATTGTTTGCAATATTTCCTCTCTTGTTTCTGTTGGAAAGCCTATCATGAAAAACCCTCTAACATCAATTCCAGCTTCTTTTGTCATATTAACACCTTTCCTAACCAACTCAGTTGTTGTTGCTTTCTTGATAAATTGTAATATTCTATCAGAGCCGCTCTCAATACCAAAACCAATTTCATAGCAGCCTGCTTGTTTCATTAATCTAAGCACTTCTGGATTTATTTTGTCAACCCTTGTCATACAATTCCACCAAATATCGAGCTTTCTTTCTATTATACCTTTGCAAATCCTCTCAACTCTGCTTGGTATCAAGCTAAATGTATCATCAAAGATTTGTATATCCCTAATACCATACTCAGTTACAAGATGCTCTATCTCATCCACAACCCTCTCAGCAGAATGTGCCCTAAAAGCTGTCCCTTCAGTAGGTCTTGAGCAGAATATGCACTGATAAGGACAGCCTCTTGAAGTCATTATGGTTGTAGCAGGCAATCTTCTATAATTAGCTGGAGAAGGTCTATAAATCTCCATTTTAAGCAGATGTCTTGCTGGCATTGGTATTTGGTCAAGGTTGATTATCGTTTTTGGCTTTAAGAATCTAACACTGCCATTCTCTCGCCATATAACACCTTCTTTACCTTCTAAGGGCTCGTCTTTTTCTATAGCCTTCAAAATCTCCGAAAATGTAAGATCTGCTTCCCCATAAACTCCATAATCTACACCATCAAACCATAGCAAGGCATTTGGATCAGCACTTATTAGAGTACCACCCAGAATTACCATACAATCCTTATTAATAGATTTTGAAATTCCTATAACCTTTTTTGCATGCTCAATTTGAGAAGTGGATGCACTAACTCCAATAACATCTGGTGAAAAATCCTTAATATCTTTTTCCAAATCGTCAAACCCATAATCAAGCACTGTCGCCCACGTAGGCCCATCAATAATCCTAACTTCATGAGCGTCTTTCTCAAGCATTGCTGCAATATAGGCTACTCCTAAAGGAGGCAGTATTGCACCTAGGTGCTTCATGGACTTTCTAAATACCTTAGCCTTGGGATACGGCGGGCTTATAAGCTGTACTTTCATATTTATTGCCTGTCAGTCTTAACTATTGTTAACTTCTCATTTAAATATCTTTTGTTTTATCCATTTTAGCCAAACAAAAATTCTATCAAAAAAATGGAAATTTTGAAAATGCTCAGCAAACCAGATTGTTGTATATCTCTTGAAGAATTAAGCAAAAAAACAAAAATGAGCTTGCCTTTGATATCGTATCATATAAATGGTAACCTTAAATCAGAAGGATTAAAAGAAATGGGTTTAGTTGAAACAAATGAAAAGAAAGGAAAGATTGAGCTTAAGTTAAGCACTTTGGGAAGAATGTTGATTAATGGTCATGTTAGTTAATAAATTATGCCTTAGTCAATACGAATCTCGTCTATTTTGAAACGAAAACTTTAAATATTACTTATCAAAAGTCACAACTAAAATTAAAATTATTACAATTTAACGGGGTGGAAAAATGGCGGAACAAAAAAAAGAGAATATAAATTGGTCTATGAAAGGAAAATGGATTAAAAACTGTAGCTGCAATCCAGGTTGCCCCTGTGATTTCTGGGCTGAGCCAACACATCATGAATGTGAAGGGATGCTTGCAATGGAGGTTGATGATGGACACTTTGATAATATTTCTTTAAAAGGCGTGAAGTTTGCTGTTACTTATCATTGGCCAGGGCCTCTCTATAAAGGTAATGGTACAGTTCAACCGATTTTAGATGAAAAAACAAATCAAAAACAAAGAGAAGCAATATTAACCATACTGAAAGGAGAAGCTGGAAATCCATGGTTTGAGGTAGTTGCATCGCTTGTAAGCACATTACTTGAACCAAAGATTGCTCCAATCCATTTTGAGCACGATTTAAAAAATAGAACAGCATATGTTAAAATTCTAGGTGTTCTTGAAACAATGACTGAGCCTATTAAAAACATAGCAAATGGAGACGAGCACAGAATTCTTGTGCAACTCCCAAATGGTATGGAGTACAAAACAGCGGAAATTGCAACTGCAGTTGTCAACAAAGGATTTGGTCAAATAAGGTACAATTGTCCTAATGGTCATAGCTCCCTTGCATATGTTGAGCATACTCAATTAGGTCTTAAGAGTTAATTTTTAGTATGTTAATTGAAAACCTATGGCCGAACAAACAAATTTTTTGACTGGTTTGCTTGAAAAGAATTCATTCATTATGCTCCTTGGTATTATTGTTCTATCTACTCTTGTATGGCTTTACATCTTTTATCTTAGCTCAGTGATGTCTTCTGAAACAATTGAATCAAAAATCACTGGCATAGTTATGCCGCAAATGGAGAAGTGGAGTTCTAAAGATGTTTTGACTACATTTTTCATGTGGTCTGTTATGATGATAGCTATGATGTTGCCTTCTGCTACACCAATGATACTCACTTTTTTCGCTATTAACAAAAAACATCACTCATTGAGAAAAAAGTTTACTCCAACATGGATTTTCATTTCAGGCTATCTTTTAGTTTGGATAGGATTTAGCCTATTGGCTACAATTGCTCAATGGAGTTTACATACCTTAGCTTTAACTCTTCCCGCATCAAAAATAATAACTCCTACGGTGAGTGTAGTCATATTGACAACAGCAGGAATATACCAATTTACTCCGATTAAAAAGGCATGTCTTAAAAGCTGCCAGTCACCACTAAGCTTTATCTTAGGAAATTGGCGAGAAGGAAAACTTGGTTCTTTTATAATGGGGCTACAGCATGGCTTATATTGCCTAGGCTGTTGCTGGGTTTTAATGGGGATATTATTAGTGGTTGGAGTCATGAATTTATTGTGGGTAGCTATCATTGCTATTTTCATTTTTATAGAAAAAGTTGTGCAATTCACTAACTTGTTTAGTAATATTGGCGGTATACTTTTAATAGGCTGGGGGTTAGGACTAATTTTGGTGTAAATACAAATAACCTGATTTTATATTTAAGAATAAAAACATAATAGGAGGTGACAAAATGAAAGCAAGAACAGTTTGCTGCAAAACATTAGTCAATACTAAGACAGCTCCAGTTGCAAAAAATAAATGGGGGGAATTCTTAGTGTGTAATGAGACATGCGCTGACTTTGTCAAGATGGCAACAGAGCAGCAGATGAAAAAGATAACAGGGTAATTTTAGAGTTGGAAGGTGTATAAACCTTCCACTTATATTTATTAGAGGTGAATCCTTATGCAAACTTGAATAAAAGTTTTGCTGATATTTTATTGTTTTCATAAAAGATCTAAACACGAAAGCTGATAAGTCAAAAAAATGATTAAAAAACTTTAAATATGTCAATCTTTATTTTTTTCTAAATGAAAGGGCCCTTATTTGGTACAGCTGGAATTCCCTTAAGTGCAAATCCTCGCACAACTGTTGATGGCATTAGACATATCAGAAAACTCAGCTTAGGCGCGATGGAGCTTGAATTTGTTAGAAGTATAAACATAACAAAAGAAAAAGCACCTGAAGTCAAAAGAGTTGCAGAAGAAAACAATATTGTTTTAACATGTCATGCTCCATATTTCATAAATTTAAATTCTTTAGAAGAAGCAAAGATTAAGGCAAGTATTGATAGAATACTTAATTCTGCAAGAATTGCCAATTTATGCGGCGCTTGGAGTGTTTGCTTTCATGCTGGATTTTATATGGGGCAAGATTCAAAAAAAGTTTATGACAAAATAAAGCGTAATCTAAAAGAGATTATATCTATATTAAAAAAAGAAAATAACAATGTATGGGTAAGACCAGAAACAACAGGTAAAGATACACAATTTGGCAATGTAGATGAAATTTTGCAGTTAAGCCAAGAGCTTGATAATGTAATGCCTTGTGTTGATTTTGCACATTTCCATGCAAGAACAAATGGAAAATATAACACTTACAAAGAATTTGCAAGCATTCTTGAAACAGTAGAAAAAAAGCTAGGCAAGGAAGGACTTGAGAATATGCACATGCACATAACTGGAATAGCTTACGGTCCAAAAGGTGAGAAAAATCATTTAAATTTGAAAGAGTCAGATTTAAAGTATCAAGAATTGCTCAAAGCATTGAAAGATTTTAATATCAAAGGTGTTGCAATAAGTGAAAGTCCTAATATTGAGGGAGATGCTTTGCTGATGCAGAAGACTTTTAATTCACTTTAAAAAAGGAAAAAATATCTTTACAAAAATTCTGTTGCCTTCTAAAGTTAGAATTGAAATTGACACGCCAACAATAATCATAACTATGCCAGCAGTTTTCATAATTATTGGTGTAAATTGAACCATCTTTTTTATTATGATTGATTTGAATAAACCTATTAATATGGTTAAAAGAATCATTAAAATTCCCATAGTCAAGGAAAAAACTATAAAAGAGGTTAATGCTGAAATAAAACTTCCGCTTGAATAAGCATAAAGAATTAATCCTAGCATTATAGGTCCTGTACATCCGATTGCAGCAGCATTATAAATGATTCCATAACCAAACATGCTTTTTGAAAATTCTTTTTTGGATAGAAAATTTTGAATAAACCCAACATTAAATGATTTATGCATTAATGCCATTAAGCCAAGAAATGCTATGAAAAAACCTGCAATCACCCTAACTGCCAGAATTATTGGAATGTCTGTTCTTGGGTCTTTGGAAAAAGGTGTTGCACTTCCTAAAATTGCTATAGCTAAGCCAATAATCATATTAACCAATATTATTCCCAAAGCTGCTAAAAATCCGAATTTAAATAATTCTGATAAAGTTGATTTCTGTTCTTCTTTTTTTGTCAGATAATTAGAAACATAAGCTGGGAGCACTGTAAATGCGCACGGTGAAAAGAATGCAGCTATTCCAAAAATAATTGAAAGTAAAATAATGTTAAATTTTGAAAATGCCTGCGGCATCATTACATTATAAATTGTGCCTAAAAAACCAAAATAATATCCAAAAAATCCTATACCAAGTACAA
>CAZGEW010000080.1:0-5401 GCA_964524225.1 uncultured Methanosarcinales archaeon
TAAATTCTTCTGGAATTTTTAAGTCAAATGTTTCGTATGTTTCTGAGTCCATCACATTAGCTTTGTCACCTATCACAGACAAAACTTGAGCAGTTCTTTTTTCAATGATTGGCACCTCAACATTGTCATGCCCTGGCATAACCACAACCCTTTTTTTTTCATCTACAAGACCCATTGCAGATATTCTTACTTTTGAGTGTCCATGCTTGCCCGGCTTTGAGATTTCAACATCTACAACTCTACAAGCAACTCCGTCCAGAACTATAAAGTTGCCTTTCTGGACATTGTTGGCAGTTATCATCTTTGTTGTCATAAAATCACCTAGAATCTTTTTGTTTGAGAGTAAGAGATTAATTTATAAATATTATGTTTGTAAATTTCGCAATAACCCTAACAGGCAGTGCCGAGTTCGGCTTTTACTGTTATAGTTAATAACTGACATTTCCCGTAAGGAACAACCCCTTTGTCAGTTATCTGTAAATTTTGATAAGCCTCACAAATTGGCACTGCCTTTAGGATTTCTACCTTGCTACTTTTAGCCGTTAGCAGTTACCTTTTTTGCTACATAATTTTAAATAAGGTATGAGATTACCATTAAGCATGAAATTTGCTCATATGGCTGATTGTCATATTGGCTCATGGAGAGATCCAAAGCTAAAAGATATAAGCACAAATGCATTTGTAAGGGCAATTGATAAATGTATAAATGAGAAAGTTGATTTTATTTTAATAGCAGGAGATTTGTTCAATACCTCCTTTCCAAGGTTGGATAATCTAAAGACAGTCGTCAGCAAGTTAAAGCAACTAAAAGATTTAGATATTCCAGTTTATATTGTGCCCGGAAGTCACGATTATAGCCTAAGTGGAAACACTATCCTTGATGTATTGGAAGAAGCAGGGTTGTTTGTTAATGTATTCAAGGGAAATGTGGAGAATGGTAAATTAAGGCTTAGATTTACTGTAGACAAAAAGACAGGAGCCAATATAACTGGAATTTTAGGTAAAAGAGGCTCTTTAGAAAAGACGTACTACGAAAAACTTATTACAGATAATCTCGAAGCTGAGCAAGGCTATAAGATATTCCTTTTTCATTCAGGAATTGACGAACTAAAGCCAAAAGACATGGAAAATATAATTTCCCAACCATTATCATTGCTACCAAAGAACTTTAATTATTATGCTGGTGGTCATGTACATATTGTAGATAAAAAACAAATTGATGGGTATGGAACAATAACATATCCTGGGCCATTATTCCCAAATAGTTTTAATGAGCTTGAAAAGCTTGACTCTGGTGGTTTTTACATTGTTCAAGACGATAAAATTAAATGGGAGCCTATACAGATTTATAATGTCTACAAAATAATTAAGGATTGTAATCACAAGGCTCCAGAGAAAATTAAAGACGAAATTATTCAAGAGATAAAAAACAAAGAATTTAATAATACAATTATTTTGATAAGACTTTCTGGAGTTTTGGAAAGAGGCAAACCTAGCGATATAGATTTCAAAGAAATATTCAACATACTATATGGGAAATCTGCATATTTTGTCATGAAAAATACTAGCGCATTAACATCAAAGGAGTTTGAAGAAATAAAAATGGATACCGGAAATAGTGAAGATGTAGAGTCTTTCCTTATAAAAGAAAACTTGGGGCAGATTAAGGTTGAAAATTTAACATTAGAAAAAGAAGAAATTTTAATCAAAAACTTCATGAAGATTTTAGGCACAGAAAAGCAAGAAGGTGAAACAACTGCTGATTTTGAGAATAGAGTAAAGAAAGAAGTAAATAGGGCTCTTGAGCTTGATTTGTAATTATTTGTTAATCAAAGAACATACTATAAACATATTCATCTTTATCTTTGTAATAGTGTGATTTTAGAGTTGTTTCATGCTTAAATCCAAGCTTTTCATAAAATTTATGGGCTCTGATGTTGTCTGCATGAGTAAGCAAATACAACTTTCTTAATTTTGATTTATGTTTTTTATAGAATAATTTTGTGTCCTTGATTAATGCTCGAAACAGTTTTTGTGCAATTCCTTTTCCTCTATACTGTGGTAATACAGCAATCCTATCAAGCTCCGCTAGCTGATGTTTTGGCAGTCCATGCATTAACCATGTTACAATACCAACAATCTTGTCTTTCTCTTCTGCAACAATATAATAATTGCCTTTTCTGGCTTCGTTCTTGAAAACAGATATTCCTTCAGCTATGTCTTTAATATTGTAGCTCTGAGCAAGAACATTGGCTATGCCTTTTGCATCTTTTGGAGTTGCTTGTCTTATTTTCATAATAAAATTGAAAATGGTGATACTTTATCTTTCTGAAGTTGATTTTAGATTTTCAATCCGTCGCCTATTGCGACAAAATATACAACTCGGCGAAATTTGTCCTGCCACTAAATTTCGCCTCGTAAATTATTGCAATAACTAGGCGAGGCTTCGCGATGTGGCAGAGCAACGAGGCCGAGCACAAAAATTTGCCGAAGGCAGATTGAAAAATTAAATAGTAAATATATTTCAAGATACTATATACTAAATAATTACTGAAAATGTGTTAATGTAATATAACCAATATTAAAACTTTCTGTTTATTATTTGTAACTATTTTAAAGTGATAACTATTAGGAAGATTTAAAAATGGTAGTATATTCTACTACTAAATAGTACTTACGTTGAATGAGATGAAACACAAACTAAGCGTATCTCTCAATAAGGAATTGGTGAATAAAATAGTCGAAGCTCTTTCTACTGGAAAGTTTAGGAACAAAAGTCATCTTGTAGAGTATGCAGTAAAAAGACTTTTAGAGGAGCAAAATGGCAGAGACAATTGACGACATAGCAAAGACTGCTCCTCAGCAAGGGAAGAAAGAAGAGCCTAAACTGAGTACTTCTAAGAGTGTTGTTAATGAGTTATCTGACTTAATCAAAACTGGAGCAAATTTGGGCTTGGCTGTTGGAATTCCTTGGACGCTAGGCAAATTGGTTCCTTCTATGAAAAGAGATGCAGCATTAGTTTCGACAGGTTTTTCAGCAGGCAAGTTAGTAGAGAATTATAGAATTGGAAAAAAGACGACAGCTGGGGATATAGCAAAAGAATCATTAGTAGCCACTTTATTGACTCCTGGAATAAATTTGGGTTATGGACTTATCAATACAATAGGCGATCCTGTCTTAAAAGGAGCTGCATATCTTATACCTTATACATTAGGAATAATACCGCTTTATTTGGCGTTGGACCATGTTGTTAAAAAAGGTACTTTTAGAGGAGTTTATAGTGAGACTATAAAACCAAATATTGGTAGGGTAATCAAAGAGAATTACTTATATTTAGGGCTTCCAGGTTTGTTAAATGTATTATTGGCCCCAGCACCTTTGCAGGTTCCAATAGCTGTTGGGATGGCACTTTTGTTTAGGTATATAGTCGGAAGGAAAAACAAAACACAAGTGGCAGAATCTGAAAAAAGAGACCCAACACCTTACTATAAAGCTGTTCCAAGAGCTTTTGGTAAATTAATTTATGAAGCTGGAAATAAAGTTGTTTATAGACCATTAAGAGCATTATATGAGATAGGAAGTGGATTAGCTTCAAAAGTAACGGAAAAACCACCAGCTGCACCTACCCTACAGCCAGCACCAGCGTAAGGATTTAAAAATAATTTGTGAAAATGCCAAACGAAACACTTGAGCAAAAAGTTAATGCACAAAATCAGAAACCTGTAAGTACTGTGAACAGTTTCCTAAAATAAACAAGACAATTAGTTAGTGCAACTGCTAATACAGCTACTGCCATCGCGTTACCATATGTGGCAGATAAATTTATGGGAGGTGTTGGGGCTAGGACTACAGCAGCAGCGTATTTCTTGGCTGCAGATAAAAAGAACTCAAGAACTGCAAGACTTGAATCTATTGTTGGTACCGCTTTCGCAGGTTTTGCACATTCCACTTTAGGAGCAATAAGCACAGTAAGTGCTTATGCTAGACCTCCTTTAATTCCATTATGGTCACTTGTAGCAACTGGATACTATATGACGACGGACCACATAGTAAAGAACAAATCTTTAAGTGGTTTGGTTGGAAAATTTAAAGAACATTATAAACCTGTTGCAAAAAAGGCATTGTGGTGGCTTACAATTCCAACATATTTAACAACATTTTTGCCTGGGCTATGGCAAGTTCCATCAATCGCAGTCCAAGGTTACATCTTTAGGAAGTATATTGCTCCACACAAAAAAGAACCAAAAGAAGAAAAAGACAAAACTCCATACCCTGTTGCAGCATTCAATGTAACATCAAAACTTGTTAGAAATAGTGTTAAAGGATTTTATGATGCCGTTTATGCTGTAGGCGCTTCATTGTACAAAGCAGCTCCTAAACCTGCTGCTCCAACTCCACAACCAGCCTAAATCAAAATAGCTTCTTTAAAACCTTTAAAGTGTGGATCACCAGTTATTATTTTAGCATTTAATTTTCTTGCTGTTTGCAAAACGAAAGCATCTGCAAGACCAAAGTCTTTGATTTCTTTTTTTATTTCTGCATGCAAAAGTCCAGTCTCTTTTGCGATTTCAGGATTGACATTAATGATATTAGAATTCGTGATTACAGTTTGATATGCAATGACAGTATCCCTGTCTTTGCGTTTTGCCCTACTGACTATTTCTGCAACTGTTATGGCTGTTGTGTGTATTGAATTTTGTTCTTTTAAGACCTCCTTTACTTTATCTCCTTTGTCACTACCATCTAAATACTCTATCCAGGCGTAAGAGTCAATAATGTAATTCATTCTTCAAGCTGTCCCTTAAATTCGTCTTCTTTTGTAAAAGGACCTATTCCCTTCAGTGATCCAAACCCGCTTATTTTTACTTTTTTTACTTCTAACTTAACTGCTTCGCCTTCATGTAAAGACTCATGCTCTACAACATCTTTTGGGATTCTCACCATTAACGAGCCACCTACTTTTCTTAATTTTGTCAGTACCTCCATGTTATATCACCTATATAATAAAATTATATAGAAGGTTATATTTAAATTTTTCTATTCAAAAGCACTCAGGATGAATAACTCTAGCTAAATTTTCCAATCCAACAGTTAATCTTGGGCCTGGTCTGTTAAGCCAAGAGTCATCAAAGACGTATACTTTGCCGTTTCTTACTGCACTTAGTTTTTGCCAGCCTTCTCTTTTTGTAATCCATTCTTTTGGAACTTTATCAGCCATGCCGCAAATAGAGATTATAATTATCTCAGGATCATAATCAATAATTTGTTGTGTTGTTACTTCTTTGCTATGCACTCCTGCCTTTATAAACCTATAATTACCACCTGCTAACTTAACTAATGTTGGAACCCAATTGCCTGAAACAGTTGGCGGCTTATGCCATTCCTCAACATAAACTCTTG
>CAZGEW010000081.1:0-5336 GCA_964524225.1 uncultured Methanosarcinales archaeon
TAAGAATAGTAGTATTTCCCGCTTTCCTTTTGCTCTTTATCTAATCTTGAATCCAGCTTATTAACCCTTGGTCTATTTGTTTCTGGGTCTCTTCGCAATGTTATTTGAAGCTCTTTCAAAAACTTATTCATACCTTGCTCCATTTCAAATGGACCTGTTACAATTCCTTCTATTGCTGGTTTGCCTTCAAAAACGATAAGCTTATCGCTTATATAGTCAATAAACAGTAAATCATGGTCTACAATCAATGCAGAAACTCCTTGCTGTTCTATAAAATCTTTAATAATTTTAGAAAGCATAAGTCTCTGTTCTGCATCAAGATAAGCAGATGGCTCATCAAGCAAATACAAATCAGCATCTTGTTGAAGGCAATGTGCAATTGCAACTCTTTGGAGTTCTCCTCCGGATAATTCATTTATCTTTTTCAATGCTAATTGCTCTATGTTTAATGGATTTATTATTTGATTTGAATATTTATTAAAGGCAGTTTTTAGTATGTCGACAACCAAGTCATCTGACACCTCCAGATATTGAGGTTTATAACTAACTTTAACCTTATGTGTTACCTCACCTTTATCTTGCTTTAAAACTTCTGCAAGTATTTTTACAAAAGTTGTTTTTCCAATCCCATTTTCTCCTAAAATTCCTATAATTTCATTTTTGTGTATTGTGCCTTTGTAAGCCTTTAAGGCGAAATTGCCAAGCTTTTTATCAATCTCATGCCATGAAGTAATTCCCTCTTTTACGTTTTTCTTCTTAAACGGAGGTTTCTCATCAAATCTAATTTTAGAGTCTCTAAAGCGGACATTTTCTTCTTTAATATATCCAGACAAGTAAACATTTATCCCATTTCTTACAGGCTTTACCCCACTGACTATCCCATAACAGTCCTCCTTGCCGTACATTAAATTGACTAAATCAGCAATATAGTCAAGAATTATCAAATCATGCTCTACCACCAAAACAGCACTTCTTTCATTCACTAATGACTTGATAAATTCGCTAATCCTTATTCTTTGCTTTATATCAAGATAACTTGTGGGCTCATCAAAAATGTATAGGTTTGCATTCTTCAAGACAGTGGCTGCAATTGCAGTTCTTTGCAATTCTCCTCCAGAAATTTCAGTAATATCATTATTCAAAATTTCATTTAACTGCAATTCATTAGCAATCTTTTTAAGTTCATTTTTTTCATCTACTTTTCTTAACAAATCAATAACCCTTCCTTTAGTTGTTTTAGGAATCATGTCAACTTGTTGCGGCTTATATGCAATTTTTATCTCTTCTCTCTTGACTTTTTCAAAAAAACCTTGGGCTTCTGTACCTTTAAAGAAAGATATAAGCTCATCAATACCTGTATCAAGCTTATTCCAATCACCAAAATTTGGTTTTAGAATATTAGCTAAAATTTTGATTGCTGTTGATTTTCCTATTCCGTTAACCCCCAGAATTCCAGTTACTCTGCCAAAATTTGGTGTGGGCAATGAGTAAATTACAAACTTATTCTCCCCATATCTGTGAATTGGTTTTGTTTTTAGTTCTTCTGGCAAGTTTATTATTTTTATTGCGTCAGGAGCAGCTTTTGGACAGATTCCACAACCTGTACATAAATGCTCATCTATAGTCAGCCTACTATCTGCTTCAATCTTTATGCACTCCC
This sequence comes from uncultured Methanosarcinales archaeon, assembly GCA_964524225.1. Classification (GTDB taxonomy): domain Archaea; phylum Nanobdellota; class Nanobdellia; order Woesearchaeales; family GW2011-AR4. The sequence goes on from CAZGEW010000081.1 coordinate 1,661, forward strand.
TGCCTGTTCTATTAACTGGGCAGATACTTTGAATATAGAGTTTTCTCTGAATATCTTTCAGTTTCTCATTGTCTACGATAGCTATTCGTGTCATATTTATAGTTACAAGTAAAAAAAATTATTAGAAAAATTGCTTTATTTATATTTTATGAATTGTGAGACAAGCTGAACTGTTAAATCCAATCGAGTTTGAGTTTTCTTTGGATTTTGGGTTGTCTTAGAAAGTGTCAACGGAATTACATAGTAACTAACGCAACTTCACCATAGTCAGAATCGTCAATTATATTAAATCTATAATAAGGTCCATTTAAGTATAAATCATTAATAAAAAAATTAAATTTTGCACACTTTTTTGGAATCATTAAATTATTGGTATCTTCATTTTTTTGTTTAACTCTAATTTTTAAAAAATCACAGTCTTTAATTGAAACTATGTCTCCTTTAGAAATGATTTTGCCTAAATAACTTTCTTTACTCTGATGGAGTATCGATAAATCTTCTGACGTTAGATTATGCTCTTCGAGTCTTCCATAGGGTGTTTGGTCGTTTAAAGGAGCAACTCCATCTCCGTCTATATCTTTCCAACCAAGTTCCTCAAGCAATTCATCTCCAATTAATTGTAAACTTACAACAACCTCATAAATTCCATCGTTATCAATATCTTTTCCTTCTAAATAGTGTTTAACAGTGATACAATCCCCATTATTTCCTTCAATTTTAATGATACCTTCAGGCTCATTTCCTACTTCAATTTTAAATTCGACATCAGGCTCAATTGCAATTACATTCTCATCTATTAAAGTATTACAAGTTTTTCTTAGAGATAATTCATGTACGCCAGGCCCCATATTAATATGATCCCCACTCATACCAAATGAGTGTAAAATCTCATGAGATATTGTTTGCCAGCTATCATAAAAATCTAAAAATGCTGTATATGCCTCTTTTTTGTTATTAGTAGAAAAATATGTATCTGCACAAATGGGGGCAAAAATTAATACATCACCATGATGATACCCTTGTGAACCACCTCCACAATTTAATTTTAGTGGAGAGAATATAATCATATCATAACTATCAAAGTCTTTATTGGATTCTAACTCAAGTTCATTTAAAAAGTTAGTTCTTTTTAAGTTAGTACCATAAAATTTGTCTATAATTTCATCCCAACCATATTTACTATTTAACTTAATTCTATCAAAAGAAATTGAAGGTGGCAGAAAATTATACTTTGATGCCTTCAACTTGAAATAATTGTTTAAGTTTTGAATGGCTTCTTCTGTCCATTCTTCATACATTCTCTTAGGGTATCCAGTATCTCCAAAATCATAATAAATCAATAAAGCATTTATCATAGTTAAATCTTTGATTCGATAGGAAATATACTTTTTTGATATTGCTCCATCAATAATATGGTAGTTCACTTGGATTTTTTTATTAGGTGATACCCAAATAGTTGATCTCAAGTTATTTCCCGTTTTTGACTCATAATCTAAAGTACCAGCATATAAGTTATACAAGATTGGAATATTCTCTACATCATAAGACTTTTTAAGATTTAAATCTGGTAATTTGTATAAAGATCTCATAAAATCCAAAGTAGATTGACAAATTTCAGTTTTTTTAATCGTAGCGCCTTCGTAATCTGCAATACAGGCAGTTGGATATGTAACGTCATTTTCTCCACAAACAGGTGTCCATTCTTGAGATGGACATCCTGTTTCTTGCAAAAAACCAGTTAATACATCAGATTTAAAAAATTCTATATTTAGTAATTTAGCATCTTTTAGTTCAATTTCCTTATTTAAACAAATAGCTTCACGTGTGCTAGCATTTTTACAGATATCTAAAGTCTCTGGTCTGTTATCATTACAATCATTATTTGAACAACAAGCAAATTCGATACATTCATGATTCTCCAGATACTCGCAATTACCACATTTAGGTTCTACACATATATGATGTTTGCATTTTTGTTGTCCTAAACAATCCCAATCGTTACAGCATTTATAATCAATACAGATTCCATTTTCTAAATATTGACATTTACTACATTGAGGAAATAAGCATACATGATTTCTGCAAACTTTATTATTTGAACATCCAGTATCTTCACAGCAATTTAATTCTGTTTCGTCTTTTTCTACTACACCATTACCACATATGGGTTTTTTAGAACATCCAATCATAAAAACTAAAAAAACTAAGTAAAAAACCAATAAATATATTTTAGATCTCATTAATATTCACAGTGAGCTTCTGGTGTACCAGGATTTCTGCAAACTCCTACTTCTACTTGTATAATGCCATTTACTTCTTTAGATCTAAAGCATCCTACCTCTTCTGTACACGCAATTTTAGTACATGATTCCTTATCTTGAGCACATGTTAAATCATCAGGACAACCACATTCTCCACAATTATCGATCAATAAGGCTCTTGCATTGCAATATTTAGGCTTATCTAATGAACATTCTCCTATTTCTGTTCCATCAGAACATGTTTTTTGAATGCTTTGGCAGGTAGCAGCTTTTGTTTTTGGATTTAGGCATACATCATCTGTAATATCATTGCTATCATCACAATCTATATCTTTGCAACATACATAATCAACACATTTATGATTTTCTTGATCTAGATATTGACATTCGCCGCAAGTAGGTTCTTTGCATTCGTGGTTCACACAAGTTTGGTCTCCTATGCAATCAACATCAGAGCAACATCTATATTTCAAACATTGATGATTTTTAAGATATTCACACTCTCCACAGGCTGGTTCAATACATTGATGATTCTGACAAGTTTGCTCTCCTAAACAGCTTGTATCTTCACAACAAGTTTGCATTGTTTCCCCCTTTTCTACAATACCATTTCCACAAATAGATTGTATAGGGGGTTGTTGGTATACACAGCCACTTATAATTATAATAGAAATTAATAAAGATAAAGCAATCAAAATAATTTTATTCTTGATTAGTCTCTTCATCTATGTTAAACCTCGTAGTTTAATCATGCAACCATATTAATCATTGTTTTTGGAATGGCATATTTATATTTTGCTATTCACGGCGCCACTAAAATAGTTTGAAAAACATCAACAAAAATATCACACAATAATTGAAATAACATAAAAGATTGTTGTAGCTGTAATGTTAAAGTGAGGTGTAATCTTCCCACCTAACTTCTCAAGAAATGCAAATATGTTCCCTATGAAAACAAAAAGAATTAAAAGACAACAAAAAATCAGTACATTATGAAATGCTCAATTTGTAATAAATCAGTGGAAACAACATTCTTAAATAAAATTATAGGTACTTATGTAAAGGATGGTAAAGGCAAACTTCATCCTATTTGTTTTGAATGCCAGAAAAGGTTTAACTCAAAAGAAGAGATTCTAAGGAAAATAAAATAAAAAATTTTGACTGAAGTTAAAATTTTTTGATTACAATTGCCTCCGTGGCTCAGTGGCTAGAGCGACGCCCTCGTATTGAGCTGTGAGATAGGCGTAGGTCAGGAGTTCAAATCTCCTCGGAGGCTTGTAGTATTTAAGAAGGATTTAAATAAGTGTAATTTTGTATAAAAATTAGTCATTAAACGAAATGTTACTTCGTTTAATAGTTGTTAGACAAAATTTTTTTGCCACTAAATTGGGCATATTTTTTAATAAAAATAACGA
>CAZGEW010000082.1:0-5188 GCA_964524225.1 uncultured Methanosarcinales archaeon
ACGGGCTTAACCCCGGGCTTACACATCAATCTTGTTGCATTAATTTTGTTCAGCATCTCTCCAATTTTGCTTGGCTATACAAATGTGATTGTAGTTGCTTCTTTTATAATTGCAATGTCAATAACACACACTTTCACTGATTTTATAAGTGCAACTTATCTTGGAGCGCCTGCAGATGATACCGCATTGGCTGTGCTGCCAGCGCACAGAATGCTATTGGAGGGAATGGGGCATGAAGCAGTAAAATTGACAGTTATAGGAAGCTTGTTATGTTTGATAATTGTAATTTTATTGTCACCATTGCTGATTCTCATCGTTCCGATTATTTTTTCATATCTAAAAAATTATATTGGTTGGATTTTATTAGCAGTTGTTATTTTCATGATTTTAAGGGAAGAAAACATTAACAAGAAATTCTGGGCTTTTATTGTTGTTGCATTGTCAGGAATTTTGGGATTGATTGTTTTCAATATTCCAAATTTGAAAGATCCTTTATTGCCGATGTTGTCAGGATTGTTTGGAGTTAGCGTTTTATTTTTGAGTTTGACACAAAAAGTTATTTTGCCAATTCAAAGGGCAACAGAGATGATAAAAGTTAAGACAAAAAATATTATTAAAGCTTTAGGTTCAGGAATCTTCTCAGGTTCGATTGTCTCAATATTTCCAGGCTTAGGACCTGCTCAAGCAGCTGTATTAGCAAGTCAAATTGTCGGAAAAATTGATGTTTTTAGCTATTTAATATTGGTTGGTGGAATAAATACAGTTTCTATGGTGCTATCCCTAATTACACTTTTTACAATTGAAAAGGCGAGAAATGGTTCGATACTTGTTGTGCAACAATTATTGCAAAATATTGACATTAACATCTTAATATTATTCTTAATAGTTGCATTAATAGCTGGAGGAATTGCAACATTGCTAACTTTATATGTTAGCAAAGTATTTTCTGTAGTAATGAATAAAATAAATTATTCTTTAATAAACCTTTTTGTTATCATTTTTATTAGTGTTATGGTATTTTATTTTTCAGGCTTTGTTGGGTTACTTATTTTAATTATTGCAACATTTATCGGCTTAATCCCAAACATTGTTGACGTAAGCAGAAGCAATTCAATGGCTTGTTTGTTAATTCCGATAATTTTGATTAATTTGTTGTGATGTTTTAGTTAAAGGTATAAAAGTAATGTAAGTAACCACCAAAAACATTAATTATAAGTAAAATTCTTGAAATCAAAATTAATAACCTTTTTAAAATCATTAATCTTTCCAACTTTATGGAAGCAGTAATCGTCAATTTCAGAGGCTCAAGAAGGGTTAAGAAAGGAAATCACATGATAGTTAAAGTTGATGGTATCGATAAAAAGGAAACAGCACTAAGCCTGATTGGAAAGAAGGTTGTTTGGAAAACATCTTCGGGAAAAGCTATCAATGGAGAAATTGTGTCAACTCATGGAAACTCTGGTGCTTTAAGAGTGATTTTTGAAACTGGGATGCCTGGACAAAGCATCAGCACAAAGATTAATATATTTTAGGATAGTATTTGTATGAATAAAAACCCAAAACCTTTTTATAAACATTAAAGTTGATTTCTTTATATGAGGGATGTACAATTACTACTTAATGAAGTACTGAAAAAAATTCAGCCAGACAAAGCTTATGAGAAAGAGATATTCGACAAATTAGATTCTATAATTAAAAAGATCAACCAAAATCAAAAGTATATCAAAGCAATTTTAGGTGGCTCAGGCGCAAAAGGGACATGGCTTAAGACATTTGATGCAGATATTTTTGTTGTTTTTGATTATAAAAAATATAAAGACAAAAGTGATAAACTTTCAGATATTTTGGAAAATGTACTGAAAAAGAAATTTGGTAATATTGTGAGATTACATGGTTCACGTGATTATTTCCAGTTAAAACAAAGCAATTTCGCTTTTGAAATTGTGCCAATTCTAAGAATACAAAAGGCAGAACAAGCTAAGAACATTACCGATGTAAGTCCTTTACATTCAAAATGGGTCAAGAAGCATAGAAAATTAATTGGCGAAATGAAATTGACAAAGCAATTCTGCCAAGCTCAAAATGTCTATGGTGCAGAAAGTTATATCAGGGGTTTTTCTGGATATGTATGTGAGATTCTTACTGTTTATTACGGATCATTCCTTAATTTAATAAAAAATGCTTCAAAATGGAATGAAAAAGTGATTATTGATGTTGAAAAATACTACAAAGGAAAAGATATCTTTAAGCTAGTAAACATATCAAAGCTAGTATCGCCTTTGATAGTCATCGATCCCGTACAAAAGGACAGAAATGCAGCAGCGGCTCTAGATATTGAAAAATTTGAGAAATTCAAAAATTCTTCTAGGGAATTTTTGAAGAATCCTTCTATGGGATTTTTTGTTAAAAAAGATTTGAAATCATTATTTTTAAAAGAAAAATCAAAAAATAATAGACTAATAATAATTAGAGCAAAACCATTGATTGGAAAAATTGATGTTGTTGGTACTAAACTATTAAAGATTTATGAATATTTAAAAACAAAATTTCAAAGCTATGGCTTTGAAATTTTGAAAGAAGATTGGGAATGGGACAAAAAAAATTATGCAATATTCTATTTCTTATTTGATAAGAAACCATTACCCAAATTTATTAAGGTTGAAGGACCACCAATTAAAATAAAGCAGCATGTTGAAAATTTTAAGAGAATTCATAAAAAAATATATATCAAAGCAAGCAAAATTTTCGCTTTAGAGAAAAGAACCTTTTTAACTCTAGAAGATTTATTGAAGAAAATAATAAAAGATGAGTTTATTAAAGACAGATGTAAGTCTATAGATGTTGATATTTTACATAAGTAAAACTTTAGAAAAAATTTCAATTGCAAAGCAATTGAAATTTTTTATTATTAAGAATGCAAGCAGTAATCCTAGCGGCGGGAAAATCAACTAGAACTTATCCCTTAACATTAACAAAACCAAAACCATTACTTAAAGTTGCCAACAAAACATTGCTTGAGCACAATCTAGACAATTTGGGCGATATAGTTAATGAAGTAATTATTGTCGTTGGGTATAAAAAAAGTTTAATTGAAAAATATGTTGGAAATAGGTATAAAAATCTTAAAATTAGGTATGTTAATCAAAAAAAACAACTTGGAACAGCACATGGGGTTTTAATTGTAGAACCTTATGTTAAAGATAGATTTGTTTTATTAATGGGTGATGATATTTATTCAAAAGAAGACATTAAAAATTGTATTAAGCATAGATATTCTATATTAATAACAGAAGTCAAGGACCCACAGAATTTTGGTGTGGTTATTCATAAGAACAATGTTTTAACTGATTTTATAGAAAAACCAAATAAATTTTTTTCAAATTCTGTGAGTACGGCATTCTATTCATTTGATAAAAACATATTTCAATATGTAAAGAAAATAAAAAAATCGACTAGAAAGGAATATGAGTTTCCAGATGCAATCAAATTATTAGCAAAAAATGAAAAAATATTTTGCGTTAATAGCAAATCATGGCTGCCTATTGTTTACCCATGGGATTTATTAATAGCTGATAAAGTATTAAGAAAAAATAAAAACGTTATTGGCAAGAATTCAAAGATACATGGAAAAGTAAAAAACTCTAGTATTGGAAATAACTGTATTATAAATGGCAATGTAAAAGACTCGATAGTTATGGATAATTGCATTATAAAAGAAAATTCTTTTGTTGAATCGTCTGTAATGGGGCAAAATGTTTGTTTCAGTGGTAAAGCGCTTGCTAAAAATAATGTATATTTAATTGTAAAAGACAAAAAAATCAAGGTGCCTAGATTAGGTGCCATAATTGGTGATTATTCAAAATTAAACAATGTAAACATTAAGCCAGGGTGTAAAATATCACCACACAGCTCCATCAAGTATATTGTAATCAAGCATGATGTTTAATGAAAAATTATAAAAAATTTAGTTATATTATAATATTTATAATAGGTACATTTCTTTTCCTGCTTTCTTATATTTTTGATAAAGAACTCGTTGAATTCTTCAAAGAAATGAAGATACCAATCTTAGATATATTATTAGGATTTGTCACTAACTTTAGTATTGTATTATTTGTAATGCTTGTAATACCATCCTTTATATTATATAAGAAAAATAAGAAATTGGCATATTTGCTCTGGTTAATTTTTATTGTCTCTTTTACTTTAAATTTCTTTGTAAAGTTATTGATTCATAAGCCTAGACCTATTTCTACATTTACTTATCCTTTTACCAATATAGTTAATTATTCTTTTCCTAGCACACATGCAATAGTGGTTTTCTCTTTACTGCCTGTCCTTACCATATATATTAGAAGGCAGAGATTTTTTTGGATAATCTTTGCTTTTCTAGTAGCCTTTAGCAGGGTTTACTTCAATTTTCATTTTCTTAGTGATGTTATATTTGGTGCATTGGCAGGTTATTTTATTGGAGTATTATTAATTAAAGTATATGAGAAAAATTATGGAAAAACAGATTGAGTTTGAATGGAGAAGGCAGCTTTTTCATATTCTGCTAGGCATAGTAATTGTAGCATTATTGATATATGGATTTCTTACAAAGGAAATAATACTATTAGCTATTATTGTTGGTTTTATATTATCTTATTTAAGCAGAAAGACAAGCATACCGATAATTTATGATTTGCTAGAGACTTTCGAAAGAGAGAACGAGATTAAAAATTTTCCAGGAAAAGGAATTATTTTTTACTTTATAGGCTCTTTTATAGCTTTAATAATCTTCCCTAAAGATATAGCAATGGCATCTATCCTAGTTTTAGCCTTTGGAGATTCAATCTCACATCTCTTTGGATTACATATTGGCAAAATAAAACACCCTTTATCAAAAACGAAATTTATTGAAGGTAGTATTGCAGGATTTTTGGCAGGATTTATAGGAGCAAAGATATTTTTGCCATGGAATGAGGCATTTTTTGCTTCATTAGCAGCCATGTTTGTAGAAGCCATAGAAATAAAGATGGGTGCTCAACAAGTTGATGATAATCTGATAGTGCCTTTTGTTGCAGGAGCCACAGTTTGGTTGATTAGATTAATTTAAACATCAAAACCGATGTTTAAATCTATTGTTGCTCAATCACAACCATTGTGTACTTATTATTCAAATATTTTATAGCAACTCTTTTTACAT
>CAZGEW010000083.1:0-4519 GCA_964524225.1 uncultured Methanosarcinales archaeon
GATTATATGGTTGCCAGCTGCTTTAAATCTGCTATTGATTGGTTACTTGCAAAATGACAACTCTTATACAATACGAGGCATTGTGCTTATTGTATATGGCATATTAATAATAAGCAGTATAGACAATTTCTTAAAGCCAAGGTTGATTGGCAAAAGTGCAAATATACATCCAATACTTGTACTGCTTGGGATTTTAGGTGGCTTAAGGTTATTTGGATTTTTAGGCTTAATATTAGGACCAGTTATGCTAGCATTCTTGATAACTTTGATTGATATATATGAAGAAGAAAAGGCTGAGCTTGATAAGTATTTTTAAAGATAAGGTTTATAATTAGAAAAATAGATAACTAATTAGAAAAATAAATAACTAAAAATGAAATTAAAAGTTAAAGACATCGACATAAGCAGTGGCGGTCCTTTGATTGCTATTGTCAATAATAAGGATGCTGAAGTGCTTGATCTTCATGTAATGGACAGAATAAAAATAATAAAAAGAAATAAGCTTGAGACTGTTGTTGTTGATATAGCCAAAAGCGATAAGATAGTACCAAAAGGCAACATAGGAGTATTTGAAGAGGTCATTGAATCTTTAAAGCTAAAAAATAATGATATTGTTGAGATTGTACTTGCAAAGAAGCCACTATCAATTGACTATATTAAAAAAAAGCTAGATGGCCAAAAATTAACAAAGAAAGAAATAGACCAGATTGTATGGGATATTGTTCATAATAAGTTGAGTGCTATTGAGTTGACATACTTTGTTGCTGCTTGCTATACAAATGTTATGACAACTGAAGAGACAATCTTATTGACAAAGGCAATGGTTAAACATGGAGAAGTTTTGAAGCTAAACAAGTTCCCAGTTATAGACAAGCATTCAATTGGCGGCATCCCAGCCAATAGAACAACTATGATAATTGTACCAATTGTAGCTGCTGCTGGTTACTATATTCCAAAAACAAGTTCGCGTTCAATAACAAGCCCTGCTGGCACAGCAGATACAATGGAGGTTTTAGCAAATGTTTCATTCCCTATAAAAAAAATGAAAGAAATTGTTCTTAAGACTCGAGGCTGCATTGTATGGGGCGGCTCATTAAACCTTGCACCAGCTGATGACAAAATAATTTCAGTTGAAAGGCCACTAGAGATTGATGCAGAAAGTCAGTTGCTTGCTTCTATTATGGCAAAAAAACATTCTGTTTCAAGCACTCATATCTTAATTGATGTTCCTATAGGTAAGTACGCAAAGGTTAAGAATATGTTTGAAGCAATAAAGCTCAAAAAGGAATTTAAAAAAATAGGGGAAAGGTTGAATAAGCATGTTAAGGTTATGACAACTGATGGCTCACAACCAATTGGGAATGGTGTTGGGCCTGCTTTAGAAGCTAGAGATGTTTTGTGGCTGCTCAAGCGAGATCCTAGAAGACCTTTGGATTTGGAAAAGAAATGCTTGGTTATGTGTGCAAACATATTTAACATAATTGGTTTGAAGAATGGCTACAAGAAAGCTTTAGAGCTGCTTAATTCTGGAAAGGCTTATGAAAAAATGATAGAGATAATAAAAGCCCAAGGAGGAAAAGAGATAGCTGCTGAAGACATTAAGCTTGGTAAATTTGCTTATGATGTTGTTTCAACAAAAAATGGTAAAGTTGAGAGCATAGACAATGCCCTTATTTCTAGGATTGCTAGAATTGCTGGTGCACCACATGACAAAGGAGCAGGGATATATCTATACAAGCATGTTGGGGACACAGTAAAGAAAGGCGATAGATTATTTACTATCTACTCTGAAAACAGTCATAAAATTGAGTATGTTAAGGATATTGTAAAGAATTTCAAAGTATTTAATTCCCAATAAATTTTGCATAGATAGATTTTGCCTCCTTTTCATCTTTAGCCTTTATTAAAGCCCTTCCATCCTGAAAAAATGTTAATTTGTTATCAAAATTAATACAATATTCAAAATCTACAATTTTGCCAATTTTTTTTAATTTATTTTTTATGATTGTAAATTGTTTTTTATTTAGCTCTTTATTTTTAATTTGGAATACTCCATCTCCACATAATCTCACAACTCTTGAGGTTTTTTTACCATTTAAATATTCAAAAATTGCATTTGCACAGCAAATGCAATTTTTGTTTTTATTAACTGTTATTTTCATCAATTCATTTTTCCAAATATCAAAAAACAACAATTTTTTTTCATAATCTCTTTTCAATAAAATCTTTATTGCCTCATTTACTTGAAAAGATGCTATCATATTACTTATTGTGTTCAACACCCCTATTGTTTCACAAGTGTCAATATGCTTTGCTGGCTTTAAAAAGCACCTTAAGCAAGGATTATGTCTTGAGATTACATTAAAAATATAACCTTTGCTTCCAATTACTGATGCATAAATAAATGGGATATCATTTTTGATTGAGAAATCATTTATTAAGAACCTCGTTTCAAGATTATCTGTGCAGTCTAATATTAAGTCAAAATTTTTTCTTGCAGAAAAAATTTTGTTGATGTTGTCAAAATTTAAATCATCAACAAAAAAATCAATCGTTATATCAGAATTTATATTGCTTAAGTGCTTTTTTGCACAGTAGGCTTTTGGTTTTCCAATGTCTTTTTCAGTGAATAAATTTTGCCTTTGTAGATTTGACAATTCAATAATATCCCTATCAACTAGAACTAATTTTCCAACCCCTGCTCTTGCAAGCAATCCTATTGACACACTACCGAGAGCTCCTAAGCCAACTATTGCAACACAGCTTTTTCCAAGTTTTTTTTGAGCTTCCTTACCAATTTCATTGAATATTTCTTGGCGAATATAGCGCATACAAGCAGGGTATATTCCAAAAGTTTTAAATATTGTTATGTAATCCTAAAATTTTAACAGGGAGAAGACAAAGAAGCTTATTATGTTTCTTCTCATATTTTGTGATATGACAAAAACCAAACTAAAGCAGATATTGCCAAGCCTGAGAGAAAAAAAGCGCTACTTAGTCTTTGAGGTCATCTCAAAAGAAGGCATAAGTGATTTTGAAGCGCTATCAAATGCTATATGGCAATGCTCGCTTCAATTACTTGGACAGTTAGGTGTAGCAAAATCTGGGCTGATGGTGCTTACAAATAAATGGAACCAAAAGTTACAGAGAGGTATTATCAAAGTAAACCACAAGCATGTTGATGCATTGAAAGCTTCATTTATATTTGCCAGAAAAATAGAAAACAAAGAGGTAATCTTAAGAAGTATAGGTGTCTCGGGCATTTTAAATAAAGCTGAAAAAAAATATTATATTAAAACATGAACACGAGGTGGAATGAAAGATGCAACCAATGCCACATCAATTAATGGGTTATGATAGGGCCATAACTATGTTTAGTCCAGATGGAAGGCTTTTACAAGTTGAATATGCAAAAAAAACAGTAAGACAGGGCTCAACAGCGATTGGAATGATTTGCTCAGATGGAGTGCTTTTAGTTGCAGACAAAAGAATTGCAGATTCTTTGATTGTGCCAGAGTCTGTAGAAAAGATATGGCAGATTGATAATCATATAGGAGCTACTGCATCTGGCATATTAAGTGATGCCAGAGTATTGATTGATAGAGCTCAAATAAGGGCGCAGCAAAATAAGATAACTTATGACACAGAGATTGATACATTGACTATTGTTAAAGATATGTGTGACTTAAAGCAGATTTGTACCCAAAGCGGTGGCTTAAGGCCTTTTGGCGTATCAATTCTTGTAGCTGGAATTGATGACCATACTCCTAAGCTCTATGAAACAGATCCAATAGGTATATTTTTTCAATATAAGGCAACAGCTATTGGAGAAGGAGAGGTAGAAGTAGAAGAGATATTACGTAATGAATACAAGCCAGAGTTCACAATTGAAGATGGCATAAAATTGTCGCTTAAAGCTTTGAAAAAGGTATTAGGTGAAAACTTTAACATTGAGAGGATTGACACAGCATACATAAATTCCACTGAAAAGAATTTCAAGAAGCTTGCAAAATCAAAGATGGAAAAGCTAATGTCAGAATTAAAAGATGACAAGAAAGTGAAGAAGTGACATTATTATGGTTACAGTTGATCAAGCAATAATTGCAAGATTAAAGATACATGAGCAAAACTTTGAGATTCTTGTTGACTGCAGCAATGCGCCTGCCTTAAAAGAGGGTAAAACTACCGATATGCATGACGTACTAGCAGTAATGAAAGTTTTCTCTGATGCAAAAAAGGGATTGGAAGCTTCGGAAACAGCAATGAAGCAAATCTTCGGCACAAGTGATGTTGAAGATGTAGTCAAGACAATCATACAAAAAGGCGAGATTCAGCTTACTCAAGAGTACAGGGAAAAATTAAGGGAGGAAAAGAGAAAGCAAATTATAACTATAATTCATCGTAACGGCGTTGATCCAAAAACTCATTTGCCACACCCACCACAAAGGATTGAGAATGCATTCATAGAATCAAAATTCCATGTTGATGAATTCAAATCAGTTCAAGAACAGGTGCAGGA
>CAZGEW010000083.1:4529-5041 GCA_964524225.1 uncultured Methanosarcinales archaeon
TTAAAAAAATAAGAGCAATACTTCCAATTAAATTTGAGGTGAAGGAGATTGCTATCAAGATTCCACCGGAATACGCACCAAAATGTTATTCAACTGTAAAAACATTCGGCACACTACTCAAAGAAGAATGGCAGACAAATGGTTATTGGATAGCTATTGTTGAGCTGCCGGGTGGCATGGAGAATGACCTTTATGACAAACTAAATAAGATATGTCGTGGAGATGTTGAAAGCAAGGTTTTGAAGATTAGGTGATTAAATGTCAAAAATATTAGTTAAGGATAAGGACATATCAGTTCCTGGTGAGACTTTAGCCACGGGAATGGATATTTTGCCAGGCAATGGAACTTATAGAGACGGTGAAAAAATAATAGCAAAAAGGCTTGGATTAGTAACAATAGACGGAAGAACTATAAAGTTGATTCCCCTATCTGGAAGATATGTCCCAAAAACTGGTGACACAATAATATGCAAAATAATAGATGTTAGCTTTAATGGTTGGCGGCTTGACAC
>CAZGEW010000084.1:0-4988 GCA_964524225.1 uncultured Methanosarcinales archaeon
ATTGAGCAGACAGGCATATTACAATTAATTGCTATTTGTTCTAATTATGAAAAGCTTGTTGTGTCTCTCCTGCTGCAGTGATTCTACCAATAATCTGATTTTTTTCATTTGCAAATCTTACTATCTCATCTTTTGAACTTCTTTTCTTTGTTATTATTTCACCTATTTCTTGAGCAAGAGTTGTTGGAGCAGCTCTTCTTTCCCTTTCACCTCTTTCTCTCAGTAATCTTGGAGCAGCCAACACAAGCAATACCAATAATACTAACCCAAAAATAATTCCAATCCATGGACCAACCTTTTTATACCATGGTTTAGCTGTTGGCTCTGTTGGTGTAGGTACAGTAGGAGCAGTCTCTGGTCCAGTTGGTGCTATTGTTGGTGGAGCATATAAGTCCCTTAACCAATCTGGAACTCCTGGAGGACCCCCTAATTCTGGGAATTGAATACCTTTAAACGCCCCTCCAAAATCTTTTAGAAATGTAGGTGCAGCAATCTCAGGAGCTGTTAATCCTTCAAATAAGCCTTGAAGTAGTGCAATTGTCAACAATGTCAACAACAAAGCCAAAACAAATCGCCAAAATTTGTTTTTTATTCCTTTTAGCAAGTGCCAATATAGTATAAAAAGTAATGCATAAAGTAGCCAATGGATGTAAGGCAGTAAAACTGTTGCTGAAAATCCACCCAAAACCATCAGGAATGCACTCATTAAGCCGAGCAGAATAACAATCAATGTTTCTGGTCTTTTCATCTCCTTAAATGCGTATCTAGCACCCATCATATAGACAGCTATGAACAGCAATGAAAAGAAGAAAAAGTCTATAACCTTCGAATATGGTTTATATTGCTCCTCTCCAAAGAAATCATTAACCTGTAATAATCCACCTTTAAAAGCATCTGTAAAAGGTCTGGCATAGGTTATTGTGGAAAGTATTAAAATTAATGAAAGTACCGAAATTAATGCTGTTATCGATTTTTTATTTGGTGTTCTCATTTTTGGGCGAAAGGTTTATATAGCAATAAGTGAGAAGAGTATTTATGACGGGTGCTATGCTAACTGTGAGAAAGCATATGCTAGACTCGCTGTAGGCGTATGTTACGTTGCTATGCAACGTCCCCTGAATCATTTTTTGTTCTGAACAACTTCCATTCTTAAACGAAAAATTTAAATAGTGAGTAATCATTTTAAGCAATGTTGATGAAGGGTGCCATACCAATCCGTGTCTAAGCTTTGCTGAAAACACGGTTGAAGCAGGTCTGCTCGTAAGAGCCCCCTGAATCATTTTTTCAAAATCTTTCTCTGACAACGTTTTTTGCGGTTTAGCAAAGCCTCTTTTTACATTAGCAGCAACTTCATGAGCCTTGGATTTTTTAGTAATATAGGCTATTCTAATCAGATTTTTATCAAAGTCTCTGTAATCTTTTCTTATGAAATCAAGAAGTAAAGATTTGATGTAATTTTGCTTGCCTTCATATTTATTGTCTATAGCATACTGGTGATTATTTGAAAAAGCAATAATTGTGTCCATATCGGTTTGCTCAATTTTTCCGCTCATATCAACTTCTATTCTCATCTTTAAAACCTTGAAATGCAGTTTTTTATTATCTCAATAATTTTATCTTCACCTAACAATACAATGCCATTTTTCAAAAATTGGAGTATTTGAGCATCTTTTTTTCTCAACAAGCTTGTAAACTCGTCTTCTGTTTTGAGCACAACATCAACAGTAGGGATAGAAACCTCTAAATCGGTGATATTATCAGTTATAAGCAACAACCTTTTCTTATCAAAAATTGCAGCTTTTACTTGTCGTAATTGGTCAATGCTTACCTTATCGATTTGCTCTTCTGTATAGAGAAGCACAACAGCAGCAAGATGCTGAGCTATCTTGTTTTCAAAATTGATTGAATAGAACAAGCCAGTTCCTAGCTTTTCTCCAACAACAATTCTGTCTTTTTCTAATTTCTTTAAGATGTTAAAAACTCCTGCTGGACTAAAGTTGAGCCTTTGGGCAATATTCCTTATAGTAAGTTTTTCATTAAAATTTCTAACTAAGAAATTAAGTACACTAAACTCGTTGTCCGATAAAGATAACATGTTTATTTTTTATTAATAATAATTTATTTTTAAAAAATTATTGATTATTTTCTAAAAATAATCAATAATTTTTTAATTATATATATTTAATATTTAAAAAAATTTAATTATTTTTTAAAGTTAATTATTTATATATTTAATATATTTATACATATTTTAAAAATAATCAAATTTTTTAAATAAAAGAATGTTTATTATTTTTAAATGTTTCTATTTCAAAATATAACAGTAAAGTATTTAAACTATTAATCTAAATAGCATAAAGGAGGTGGTAGTAATGGATACTACGTGTTACGAAGGATATTGCACTAAGTGCCACGCATTCAAGTGGGTTGTTTTTGGTATAGTGCTTTTCTTAGTGACTTGGTATGCAAAGGCAAGCAATAATGTATATTTGATATGGTATGCTTTGGCAGTATTACTTGTATTGAAAGGAATCATGAAATTTTCCATGCCAGCATGCAGTCATTGCCAACCTTCTACTGAGGCTAAGAAAGTAAAGAAATAAGTTTTTAATTAAATTTTTATAATTCAATTTTTTTCTTTTATTTTCATGTCACCAATACATAAAATTCTATTTACAAAAAATGGAAGAAGGTTCTTTGTAAAAGATATAAACAAAGACCTGCATACAGAGTATGGATTTATCAAGAATAGGGAATTAAAGAAAGCAAAAGATGGTGAAGTACTTAAATCCAACACAAACAAAGAATTCTTTATTTTTCCCCCAACCTTTATTGACCTGCATAGTAAAATAAAAAGAGGCGCTCAAATTATTCCTTTAAAAGATATAGGATTAATAATAGCTGAGACTGGCATTAATAAGGAAAGCAGAATTCTTGATGCCGGCTCTGGTAGCGGCGCTTTAGCATGTTTATTGGGAAGTATTGCAAAAGAAGTAATAACCTATGAAATAAGGGAAGATTTTATTAAAATAGTAGCATCAAACATAGAATTTTTAGGGTTAGGAAATATTAAATTGAAAAACAAGGACATATACAAAGAAATAGATGAAAAAGATATAGATGTTGTAACCCTAGATCTTTCAGAACCATGGAAAGCTATAGAGAATTGCTCAATAGCATTAAAACCAGGTGGTTTCTTGGCATCTTACAATCTTACAATACCTCAAGTCATGGATTTTGTCAATTCAATTAGAAAAAATAAAGATTTTGTATATCTTAAAACTAGCGAAATCATTGAAAGAGAATGGGAAGTGGAAGAAAGAAAAGTGAGACCAAAAAGCAAAGGAATTGGGCATTCTGGATTTTTGAGCTTTGCTAGAAAAGTCACAAATTGGAAATTTAAGAAACCTACAGAAAAATTAATGAGAGAAGTGGATAAAGAATTTAACCTTGGTTCCTAAAATGGCTTATTTTCATGATACTTATGCTATTATGGAATTGGTGAAAGGCAATCCGTCTTACAGGAGACAGACAATTTGAATGTATGCCAAATATAGAATATGTTAAATAAAATGTTCTTCAAACAAGTGAAACTAGGTCCAATGCAGAATTTCAGCTATGTCATTGGAGATGAAAAGAGTAAAGATGCTTGTATTGTTGATGCAGGATGGGAAATTGATAAATTAATTGACATAGTCAACAAAGAAAAACTAAAAATTAAAAAAATAATCTTAACACATTCTCATTTTGACCATGTGCAAAAAGTAGATGAATTATCATCAAAAACAAATGCAATAGTCTATTTTCATGAATCAGAATATAATCAAATTAATCCATTAATAAAAAATAAAACAATAAAAATAATAAAACTAAAAAATAATCGCGTAATAAATTTAGGAGAAATAAAAATTAAAGTTATTCATACACCAGGTCATACAAACGGTTCAATATGTCTCCTTATCAAAAACAGATTATTAACAGGCGATACGCTATTTGTTAATGCAATTGGCAGGACTGACTTAGCTGGCGGTGACCCAATAAAATTGTTCGAAAGTTTGCAAAGATTAAAAAAATTAAGCGAGGATGTTGAAGTATATCCTGGACACGATTATGGAGAAACTCCATTTTCTACAATAGGAAATGAAAAGAGGAATAATCCTTATTTTAAGTGTAATACAAGAGAGCAGTTTTTGAATTTATTGGGAAACATCAACTCTTAGGATAAAAAATTGTTCCTATATTCTCATTATTAAGTACTTTGGTTAATGTATTGTTTGCTCTGCCATTTGCTATCACAACCGTTACGCCAGATTTTGTTGCTATCTTTGCAGCTTTAATCTTTGTTTTCATACCACCCAAGCCTAAACCATTTGGTTTGCCGCCTATGGATTCAATCCTTTTATCAATATTAGCGACTTCATTTATCAAAGTAGCATTTTTATGATTAGGATTCATATCATACAAACCATCAACATTTGTTAGTACGACAAGCAGGTCTGCTCTCATTTTACTTGCAATCAAAGCTGAGAGTATATCATTATCTCCAAAAGAAGGTCCAATCTCATTGATCGAAATTGGGTCATTCTCATTTATAATTGGCACAACCCAAAAATCTAGCAATCTATTCAAGCTGTTATGCAAATAGTTGAATGTTTTTTTGTTTGAAAAATCATAATATGTTAATAGTATTTGAGCAACTTTAATACTATGCTTGTTAAATAGTGACTGATATTTTGACATTAAAATATGTTGTCCAATAGATGCACAAACCTGTTGCATTACAACATCTTTAGGCTTTGTTTTAAGCTGCAATTCTTTCATTCCAAAGCCTATTGCTCCACTTGTAATTATTATTACCTCTTTCCTCCTATTTTTAATTTCTGCGATTTGTGTAACTAACTTTTTCATTATGTCTAAATCCAGTGTTCCATTTACATCAGTTATCACATTGGTGCCGATTTTTACAACAATTCTTTTTGCTTTAATGT
>CAZGEW010000085.1:0-4947 GCA_964524225.1 uncultured Methanosarcinales archaeon
TGCTGTGTGGCATGATTATCTGCTTTTCCTAACAATAACATAGGCTTTCTTGCCAATGTACTTCTTGGAAGCAATAACCATCGCACCATTCCCAAGTGGCTTTACAATTCCTTCGATAATGGCTTCAATGTTTTCTTCTAATCTCAATTTCCTACTCAAAATATTCAATTTTGTCATAAGCTACACCTCACAAAATAGAAAAGTTTATACATATATATACTTTTTGTTTTTGCATGATAAAAAGAAAAAGATGGGGAAAAAAGTTTAAGGACAACAGAAACTGGAAAGAGTACAATGAAAAGTTAGTGAAAAGAGGAGAGTTCTACATTAATCCTCGCTTCCTAGAAACATGGCTGGAAGAAATTAAGGAATCCAATTTAGACAAGGTCGGGCAGCCTTATCTCTATCCTAACTCTTTGATAGAGTTTCTTGCTGTGCTAAAAAGCAAAGGATTTGACCTAAGGTCATTGCAAGGCATA
Source organism: uncultured Methanosarcinales archaeon (assembly GCA_964524225.1). Classification (GTDB taxonomy): domain Archaea; phylum Nanobdellota; class Nanobdellia; order Woesearchaeales; family GW2011-AR4. Next base: position 480 of record CAZGEW010000085.1, read on the forward strand.
GTTTCAGCTCTTTCCAGGAGACTAGGAAACTTTCCTGTAATAAGCTTCAGCCAGATAAGGAGAAGGATACTTGCTCTACCAACTAAATTTTGGGCAAAGAAAGACGAGCTAACTACTGGAGCAGACGGCACAGGAATCAAGGTAAGCAATAGCGGCCAATGGATAAGGGAAGCATGGGATGTTAGAAGAGGCTGGATTAAAGTTGTTATTCTCGGTGACACAGATGGCAACATAGTTGACATAAGGATTGGAAATGAAAAATTAGACGAGAGAGCAGCAGGAAGAGGTATGATAAGGAAAAACAAGAAGAAAATCAAGAAAGTGCTTATGGACGGCCTTCACGATTGTGAAGACACTTTTGACCTTTGTAGCGAATTTGGCATAGAGGCAGGAATAAAGATAAGGGAAAATGCCAATGATGATGGTCTTGGAGCAAGGCCAAAAGAAGTTAGGTTGTACAAAGAAATGGGCTACAAGGAGTGGGCAACACGGAAAGAATATGGCATGAGATGGCCTTCAACTGAAGGCATAATCTCAGCTGTCAAAAGAATATTTGGTGAATGTGTCAAAAGCCATAAAACAAGGAACATGTATCGAGAGACAAAGCTGAAATTTTGGTCGTACCAAAAATTATTAGATATCTCATAAAAAATAATTTGGTTGGCTAGCGAAAGCCCTTACGTTTTTATCGAATCATGCCACACAGCAGGTTTACTCAGAGATTTTTTAGGATAACAAGAATATTAAGGTAGCGGTTCCTGGCGAATGTCGTAGAAAGTTATTTAAATCAATTAATTTACAGAATCTGGGGGTGATTTTAATGAAGCTAAACAAGTTATTAACAAAGAAAGGCATAGTATTCTTGCTAATATTTAGTATCTTGGTTTTCATTAGCGACAGAATAAACTTCTCAAAGCTAGTAGGTGCTGAAAATCAATTCTTTACGCTATTTCAATTTTTTGGACCAGTAGCTGGAGCATTTCTAGGTCCAATTGTTGGCGTTTTATCCGTTTTAGTTGCAGAATTGGCAAGTTTTATATTATTAGGAAAAACCTTCACATTAATTAATGTCCTAAGATTAACTCCAATGCTTTTTGCAGCATGGTATTTTGGTACGAAAAAAGATAAGCTAAGCTTTTTAGTACCTTTAGTTGCTATAGCCTTGTTTATTGCACACCCTGTTGGCAGGCAGGTATGGTATTTTTCATTATTCTGGACAATTCCAATAGTGGTTAAATTGCTCCCAAGCAAATATGGTGAAAAAGCATTTCTAAAAAGCCTAGGCGCAACTTTCACAGCACATTCTATTGGAGGAGCTATGTGGAATTATATAGTACCGATGACACCAACTGCTTGGATTGCGTTAATCCCGATAGTTATTTATGAAAGAATATTGTTTGCAGGAGGTATCACAACATCTTTTATATTATTTAATACTTTGTTAGATAAACTTGATACTAAATCAAAAGCAGATTATGTTAATGTTGATAAGAGGTATGTATTGTTTAAACATACTGCTTGATTTTTTATTATTATGGCCTATGTTTATCTAAGTGCGATAATTATTGGACTAATTCATGGCTTAGAGCCAGGACATGGGTGGCCTGTTGCAGTTTACTACTCGTTAAATAAAGAAAGGAGATTTTTATACGGATTTATAACATCAAGCATACTTGCATTTTTTCACTTTTTTTCTTCAATTGCAGTCGTTGTTTTATTTTTATTATTTAATAAAGCACTAAATTTTACTTCTTTTCCTACAGCTAAATACGTAGCTTTTGGCATATTGCTTATATTAGCGATTAAAGCATGGTTTGAAAAACCTTATAGAATTGAAAAGAAGAAAACAAAAACATTATGGCATTTAGCGTCTTATGCTTTTGTGCTCGGATTTGTTCATGAAGAAGAATTTGCAATTTTGGCTTTTTGCATTGGTGGGAATAATTGCATAGCATTAATGATAGTATATGCACTTGCTGTGACCTTTACTTTGCTGACAATAACGTTGCTTTCAATAAAATCTTATGAGTTAATAGCTCCAAAAATCCAAAAATATGAAAAATATCTTCCTAAAATTTTTGGAATAATATTATTCTTAATTGCTATAAGCTATTTGTTTAGGTTTTAAGAAAACTTTAAATATTGCATGAGTTAACATGCTCAAAGGCGATTTTGTGGACAATTTAGATTTAAATATTATTAATATACTATTAAAAAATTCAAGAACACCATTTATGCAAATAGCCAAGAAACTAAAGGTCTCTGAATCTACAGTAAGGAAAAGAGTTTCAAATCTTGAAAATAATAGAATAATAAAAAAATATTCATTAGTTGTTGATGCAACCAAAATAGGTTTTGAGAATGTCGCTTTGATAGGTGTTGATGTTATTCCAGAAAAATATTTGGACATAGCGAAAAAACTAACAGAGTTTAATGAAGTAAAATATGTTGCTTCTTCAACAGGTGATCACATGTTTATGCTTGAAGTGTGGGCAAAAAATGGTGATGAATTAAGGGAATTATCTGAAAAATTGAAAGCACTTGATGGCGTAACAAGGATATGTCCTGCTATAATAAAAGATACATTAAAAGGGATTTTATAATTGATTTCTTACCTAAAATAACGAATTTCGTACTATTTTAAACGTAAATAGTAGAGTCACTAGTAAGCTTTAAATATAAGCCATTACTCTAAATTAACAATTGTTAAGTTTGATTTAATTTTGGTGGTTTTTGTGGATAAAAGTGATGGAGGGCTTGTTGCAGGTGGAGGATTAGCTGCTATTGTAGCTATTACAGTACTTGGATTGGGCGCTTTTGGGACTGCTGCTCTTACTTTAAGTGGGGCATATATAGGACATGAGTTGGCTTCATACAAGCACAACCAACAACATCAATATAAATAAAGTCAAATATTAATAAAAGAGGCAATAAATGTTAGAATCCTTTTTAGTTACATCAAGAGAAACATTAGAAGCAAGTTTAGTTGTTGGCATAGTCCTTGCTTATTTGAATAGAACAAACAACCAAAATTACAAGAAAACAGTTTACTACGGCATTGTTTTTGGTATTATGGCAAGTATTATTGCTGCACTTGTCTTTACATTTTTTGCAGGCGGCTTTGAAGGCAAAGCAGAGCAAATATTTGAGGGGATAACAATGCTTTTTGGCGCTTTCTTGCTTACAACAATGATACTTTGGATGATGCAGCAAAGGCATATTGCAAAAGAGATTGAAAGCAGGGTTGAAAAACATTTGCAAAGCACTCAACCATTATTTTCCCACATTGGAATTTTCATGCTAATTTTTATAGCAATTATAAGGGAGGGTGTTGAGACTGTTATTTTTTTAAATGCCATCAATTATGCAAGCGGTGTTAATTTTATTGGTGGAAGTTTAGGCATTATTGCAGCTATTTTTGTTGGTTATTTATTTTTTATAAGCACCAAAAAAATTAACTTAAAGAAATTATTTAACATTAGCAGTATTTTGCTTATTTTATTTGCTGCTGGTTTAGTAGCGTATGGAGTTCATGAGTTTGAAGAAGCAGAATTAGTTAGTGGAATTGTTACACCATTATTTGATATAAACCACATTTTAAATGAGAAAGGGATTATTGGAAGCTTTTTGAAAGGGTTGTTTGGCTACAACGGAAATCCAAGTTTATTGGAAGTTATGGCTTATGTTTCTTATTTAGGAGTTATATTTTATTTGTACAGAAGAATTGAGAGTTCTAGGATTAAGGTAAGTGGTTAGGAAAGTTTTATAGAATAAATCTTGACTTCTCTTGATATGGGTACTAAAGGACAGGCTAGAATTGCACTAAATGGCTTGATAAGGAAGTACAACGAGCTAAGAAACAATAAGGAATTTGCAGGCAATGAAGTCCAAGTTTCTGAAAGTCTGATTAAGCCTTTTGTCAAGCTTGTTTTGGGCTTATGCTTATTTGTTTGGATGGGTTACGCAGTTTATAATTGAAGCTAAATCTATTGCCCTGCGTAGTGTGGGAAAATTTCGTTCCGAAAAGTAAATTTGGAGTCCTCGTTCTATAAGATAAGCGTGGCAATACGTCAAGAACATGAATCAAAGGGCAGTTTTCCGCTTATAAAAACGAAAGATTTATATATCAATTGATATATTAACATTACTATGCAAAAACAACTATTAAAAAATCCGTTTGTAAGGTCGCCGACACTAGCTACAGTGCTAATGGTAGAAAAAATGATTGATAAATATAGTGGCGAGTTCAACAGAACAGAATTATGGAAAAAATTGCCAAAAAAGGTAATGTGGCAGACTTACTTAGTTGTTTTGGATTATCTACAGGAAATTAACAAGATTTCTATAGATAGAAAAGGTAAAATTGGGTATATTTGGAATCCTGATTTGGCAAAAAGACTAAGGCAAAGAGCAGAGATTAAAGTATGATAAAGCCTTCTAGAGTTGTTTTTATTTCTGATGAACTAGA
>CAZGEW010000086.1:0-4853 GCA_964524225.1 uncultured Methanosarcinales archaeon
CCATTAAATGATAATGATAAAATAAAGATTTTATCTGTTATATCTGGTGGTTAATATTATGAAGTCAACAAAAACAAACCTAAACCCATCAAGCTATAGCAACTAGCTTTGTGCTTATTGTTTTTACATCTACAGTTTCTTTTATAAACAAAGGAAATTTTACCGAAAATAAACTACAAAAGATTTATATTAAATAGTGATGTGCTTTCTGTATTATTCATTGTTAGTAGATAAAATGATTTGTTGCACTGAAAAACCAATAATAGTATTGTCTGGTGGCGAGAAATTATGTAAACAGCACTTTATTGACTACTTTGAAAGCAAAGTATTCAAAACAATAAGGCAATTCGATTTAATTGGAAAAAAAGAGAATCTTGGAGTAGCATTATCAGGCGGAAAAGATTCTTTAACCGTTCTTCATGTTTTAAATAAACTATCGCAACAAAATACAAAAATAAAAATTAACGCAATTGCAATTGATGAAGGTATTGCAAATTATAGGGATAAAACATTACATAATGCAAATAGATTTTGTTTCAAAAACAAAATCGATTTGCATATTTATTCTTACAAAGAAGAGTTTGGCTTAACATTAGACGAGATACTTAAAATTCTTAATGTTAAGCCATGCACTATCTGCGGAATTTTCAGGAGATATTTGCTTAATAAAAAATCAAGAGGGCTTAAGTTGACTAAACTTGCAACAGGCCATAACTTGGATGATGAATGCCAATCAATTTTGATGAATCAGTTTAAAAATAATGTTGAAGCGTCTGCAAGACTCGGTCCAAAAGTTGGAATTATACATAACAATAAATTTGTGCAGAGGATTAAGCCATTATATTTATGTACGGAGAAGGAAGTAACAACCTATGCTTTTGTAAATGGTCTGCTTGATAATTTTACTGAATGCCCTAATGTTAGATATTCATTTAGAGCAGAAGTTAGAGATATGTTGAACGACTTTGAGCAAAAGTTTCCAGGAACTAAATATTCAATCGTAAATTCATTTTTGCAGATTTTACCAATATTAAAACAACAATATAAAGATGCTATAATAATGATTTGCACAAAATGTAATGAGCCAAGCTCAAATGAAATTTGCAATGCTTGTGTTTATTTGGAAAAGTTAAAGGTAAGAATGGATGTGATTTAGTTGCTTCTAGAATTAATATTAGAAACAATTTTTGATACCAGTAGTCTCGGAAAGAATTATGCGCCTGATTCCATTAATGTTGGTGCACGACAGATAATTAGGGAATATTTTGCAGCTTAACTATTACAACTAACCAAATCAACGGAAAATTATTTATATAGGGCGAAATACATACTTAATTGAACGAAATACGTAATACCAAATCGGAGGTGGTTTAAAATGCATACATTACCAAAATTGCCATACGCGTATAATGCGCTTGAACCTTATATAGATGAGCAAACAATGACTATTCATCATACAAAGCATCATCAAGCGTATATTGACAAGCTGAATGGAGCAATAAAAGGAACTGAATTTGAGAATATGGATATTAATGAAGTTCTCAAAAAAATAAATGATGTACCTGAAAACATAAGAACAGTTGTAAGAAATCATGGAGGAGGTCATTCAAACCATACATTTTTTTGGCAGATAATGGCACCAAATGCTGGTGGTGAAGCAACAGGAAAAGTTGGAGAGTTAATATCAAAAACATTTGGTAGTTTTGAAAAATTTAAAGAAGAATTTACAAATGCAGGCTTAAACAGATTTGGCTCAGGATGGGCTTGGCTTGTTTTGAATAATGGAAAATTGGAAGTATACAGTACTGCTAATCAAGACAGTCCTTTAATGGAAGGAAATAGTCTAATTCTAGGAATAGACGTCTGGGAACATGCGTACTATAAAAAATTTGGCCCAGCTAGAGCTGAATATATTGCAACTTGGTGGAACGTGGTGAATTGGCGACAAGTAGAAGAAAACTATAAGAAAGCTTTAATTCAAATTATATAAAGTATGAGGTTTCAATGAAATTCCAACAGGGTGTTGTAGGACTTGTTGCTCTTTTGGAATCTTTATTTGGACAATATACTGCTTCTGGACAAATAATTGTTAATAGGATGCTACCAAAATACCAATCAGAAGACTTAGTACACATGGAACAATTATGATAGGAGTGGTACTGAATATTTTTTTGGTTTATATTACAAAAATGGGAAACCTTACACGCTACGCGTTTTTCAAGCTTGTGGAGGAAAACTCAATGTAAATCCTTTTTCTGAATACAACTATGAAGAAAAAACATGGAAAAGAGATTTAAATGTTGACGGTGAAATTGACAAAATTATATTAAATGTTGATATCAACAAAACTAATATAGCAGAAGTCATATCTGAATGTCTAAAAGAAGGTTAATCATTCACCTAAATCTTCTTCTTTCTTTTTGCTTTTCTTCAATTTTTTTGTCAACCCTATTTTTTTATGACATTTTTGACATTCAAAAACATAAGAAGGAACTCCTTCAAAGATTTCTCTTTTGTAATCGGTAGTAGTTTCACCTTCATTCCCGCAATGTGGACATTTGTATTCAACATTAAGGATTAAGCTGTTTTCAACTTGCTCATTGCTTTCTTGGTAGTTACAGGAATTGCAGATATAGTAATTAGCTTTTTTGTCAACCTTCCCCCCTTTCTTCAATGGTTTTCCCATAAATCCATTTTTACATTTTAGACATTCTTTTCGGAAAACCCATGCCATGGCTTTGCCAGAGCCAATTTGTCTGTTTGTAAAATACAAGCAATCCGCCATACTTGTCGGCTTTTTCAACATTTTAGTTTATGCCTCTCAATTCTTTCCAAATATCAACTGCTTGCTCATAAGTCAAATTATTTATAAATTCTTCGCTAAGCTCTGTTGTTTTCATGAAATCCTGCTTGTATATTTCTAATGTTTTATTCTCGCTACAAAACCTGTTTATTACGCCACTGTCTCTTCTTGCATCGATGTATATATTGTAAAAGGATGCATTCAGAAATAATGCATTTTTTTCTGACAAATTTGACAAGTTAGCTTCTTCTGGATAATTGTTGATAAACTCCCTTAATAGATTAACCGCTTCAAAACCTTTCTGTGATGAAGCATTTCTATAATGTGCTGATTCAATTATTAAAGGTCTAGATTTACAGCCAAAGCCATCTTTTGTAGTACCAGCAGAGCCATACCTTTGACCTAAAATGTAAAACTTTTCTGCCTCTAAATTCAAAATTCTATAATTTAAAACATAATTAAATGGCTCTACCCCGCCTCCAAGTTGAATTTTTTTGAGTTCCATCAACTCATTAAGCATAAAGTCTATTTCATTGATGCTCTTAGGATAGGTATCCATACTTGTTTTGTACTTTAAGTTAATCTTGTTGATTTGCTCAAGAGCATATTCAAAATCCTTTACTTGGACGCATCCCAATACAAAAATCAAAAAAAGCACTAGATATATTTTATTCATAATCAAAACACCTATACATCAAATATTTCAATTAGCACATGCGAGATTGTAAACTCTTATTTATTATTTTCGTAAATCTTTTAACCGTAACACAAAGTTTAAAAACAATGTTAATGTCCTAGAAAAAATGGATTTAAGAGAAGAGGCATTAAATCTACATAAAAAAAATAAGGGTAAATTAGAAACTAAATCAAAGATAAGCGTTAAAACTAGAAAAGACTTGACATTAGTATATACGCCAGGAGTTGCAGAGGTCTGTAAGGAAATAGCTACAAACAAAAATAGCATTTACGAATATACAATGAAGGCTAATTCTGTAGCTGTAGTTACAGATGGAAGCGCTGTTCTTGGCTTAGGAAATATTGGAGCAGAAGCTTCGTTGCCTGTAATGGAAGGTAAGTGTGTTCTTTTCAAAGAATTGGCCAATATAGATGCCTTTCCGATTTGTATTAAAAACCAAAATGACGACGAAATAATAAACATAGTAAAAAATATAGCGCCTGCATTTGGTGGCATAAACTTAGAGGACATAACAGCACCGAGATGCTTTAAAATAGAAGAGGCATTGCTTGATATTGGAATTCCAGTTATGCATGATGACCAACATGGCTCTGCAATTGTTATTTTAGCAGCTTTGATGAATGCTGCAAAAGTTGTTAATAAGGACATAAGCGATTTAAAGATAGTTATTAGCGGAGCAGGAGCAGCTGGAATTGCAGTGACAAAACTTTTGATGTGCCTAGACATTGACAAAAAGATATGTACTTCTGTTAAAGAGATTGTTCTTTGTGATAGTAAAGGCATAATCTATGATGGCAGATCTGATTTAAATGAATTCAAAGCACAATTAGCTAAGGTCACTAATCGCTCAAGAAGAAATGGTAATCTAAAAGATGCTCTTGAAGGAGCAGATGCTTTTATTGGCTTATCGAGGGGTAATTTGCTTAAAGCTGGTGACTTAAGAACCATGAATAAAAATGCTATTGTATTTGCAATGGCAAATCCAATCCCAGAGATAATGCCAGATGAAGCAAAAAAGTACGCTGTTGTTGTCGGCACTGGAAGAAGTGACTTTCCAAACCAAATCAACAATTCATTAGCATTTCCAGGCGTTTTTAGAGGAGCTTTAGATGCAAAAGCAACTCATATAAATAATGAGATGAAAATAGCTGCAGCGCATGCACTTGCAAATTGTGTGAACCCAACAAAAGATAAAATCCTTCCTTATACATTAGATAAGCATGTTGTTCCAAGTATTGCTGAAGCTGTAGCAAATGCTGCAATTGAGACTGGAGTGGTTAGATAAGTAAATCACTTATGCTCTGCCTCTATCTTAACATCATCTATCTCTGTATCTTCTTTATCAGTGCTTTC
>CAZGEW010000087.1:0-4819 GCA_964524225.1 uncultured Methanosarcinales archaeon
AATAGTAATGTTCCCGTCCAAAGCTAAGCGCAATAAAAAATCCAATTGCAATTTATTAGTATCTTGAAATTCATCTACTATAATATAAGAGAATTCTTTAGTTATCTCAGGATATTTTTCAAGTAAGTTTAGAGCCATGATATTTAAATCAGAGTAATCAAAATAACTGCTTATAGATTTTATTTTTTCATAAGCACTCCATGCATTTACAAACTTCTTCAAGTCAAGTAAATTATTTATCTTCTTTATTTCTTCTAATAAAGCTCTTTTCTTAAGCATGCTTTCTTTATATTTATGTAAATGTAACGTCTGTAATTCAAACTGGAAATTCTCTAATTTTCTCTCTAATTCGTGATTATTCAGGCTGCCTGCTTTCTTTTGCACATACTCTTGCAAGCTCTCTAAGCTAATTCCTAAATCCTTAGCAGTGCCAATCGAAGAGATATACTTATGGCAATAATAAGGCTGAATCTTTAAATGCCTATGCAAAACAACCTTTGCCTGATCAGGCTCAAGAATTTTAAAGTCTTTCTGTACTCCTATTTTGTCCCCGTATTTTCTTAATAAATCAGCGGAAAATGCATGGAAAGTCCTAATAATTGGCTCTCTTCCATTTTCAATCTCTAGTGCTCTTTGTACCCTCATAAGTAAATTATTAGCTGCCTCGTTAGAGAAAGTAATACATACAATTCTCTCCGGAGAATAAATCTTCTCTGAGATCAGATACTTTATTTTCTCTACAATTGTATTTATGCTTTCAACATTAGCTACTTTAACAATTATTGTATTAATCTTATCTGGCTCATTAAAAAGCTCTCTTAATGTGTCTTCTGGAATGAAAATTGTACTATCATGCACTGGATCACCAGTTTTATCATAGATTCCAACTATTGTAAATTCCTTATCATTAATCTTTATCTTATCTCTTAATTTTAAATTTCTGCCAAGTGATTCTTTAGCAACTACATTAAATCCAATTGTTGCGCTGAATTTGTCACTATCTTTCAAGTCTCTGCCTTCTTTAATTTCCCTGCTTTGAGTCTCTGCTAGTAGCCTTCTCTCATCACCTTTTGGGATGCTATGAATTAGAAAAAATCCAATGTTGTCTTCAAACTCAACCTTAGAATTTGCTAAAACTAATCCTGCAACATTCTCAATCCCACTAACTCTTTTTACAACCTTTAAATCATCCTTTGTAAGCTCTATAACCGGATTTAATCCAGGCGCACCAAATCCACTTTTTGAAGTGATAAACAATTTGTCAGTTCCAATTTTCTCAAATTCCCTGTTTATGGCTTGCTTAAATCCTTGGCCCAGGCTTATTAATGCAACAACAGCAGCTATTCCAATGAATATTCCTATCATTGTAAGCCATGAGCGCAATTTTCTGTGGGTTATGTTGCTTATACCAAGCTTTATGTATTCTATCATGTTTTATTTTTTCTTTTTCTGTAATAATAATATCCTACAATTATAACTAAAACAGCTACTATAACCCAAGTAATGCTATTGCTTTTCTTTAAACCAAAATTCTTTGCATCGCTGTTTTTGTATAGCTTAAGCTCTACCTTCCTTTTTTCTTTGAAATTGTTGTTATTTGCATCTTTATAACTAACTTCAATAGGTATTTTTACATTATCTTTGCCTTTGACAAAAAGCTTGAACTCTGCTGTTGAGAAATCGTCGCTGTCAAGCTTTCCTATGTAAACCTCATCTGCTCCTATGACACTTAAATTCTCATTTTGCAAAATTTTCACATTAAGGAATTTTATGTCAGGATTGCCTTTATTGACAAGCCTTAGCACTACATTTCCAGAGCTTTCAGATGTGTAAATTTCTGTTCTTTCTAAAGTTACGCCTAAATCTGGGGTATCACCTACAACTATTGTCACAATATTTGTTTTTGAATAATTTTTATTTAGTGTATCAGAGTATTTTATGTTTAGTGGTATTTTATAAGCTTTGGATGCTGCATCAGAATCAACCAAAAGCTCAAAGTCTAATGACGCAATAGCTTGTGGCTCAATGTAAGACAATACTTTTTCATTAGTAGAGCCAATTGGTGAAAATGGTGTTATGTCGTCACCACTTTTGTCAAGGTTCAGAGAAATCTTTATGTCCTTTAAGATAGATGTAGCATAATTTTTAAGCTCTAACCTTAACTTTGTTTTGTCACCTGGAGCTGTAATAGCAGGCACAGTAAAGAATTTTTCAACTGCGAGAATAGCGTCATGAGTTTGAACTTTTATATCAAATGTATCCAAAGTAACCCAAGAGCCTAAGTTATCGCTTTTGTATCTTACTTTGATTTTATGATTTCCATCACTTGCATCTGAAGCAGTCTTTAATTTGTATTTAACAATCACACTCTGTTTACCATCTTGAGATGTTCCAATAGTGCCTATAAATTTTGTTGAGCTTTCCTCAGGCAATAGTGAAAATGGATAACTAGGCAGAATTTCAAAAATAACATTATCAGCTATAGTGCCATTATTTTCAAGCTTGAAGCTTACCTCAACTTCCTTTGAAGGCTCTACTGGATCAGGCTCTTGCTTAGTTAATGTAACTATGATATTAGGCACCTTACCGAAGTATTGTGTATTGACAGCTGCAAATACAAGGTTTGTGCATAAGATAATAAAAACCATCAAAAATAGTTTTTTCATTTTTTCTCACCTATTATTATTTATATTATTGCTTAATTATATTATTGTTTAATGAGCTTATTATTTTGCCGTCCTTCAAGTATTCTATTCGCTCAGCAACCTTTGAAAGATTAGCATCATGTGTTACCATTACAATAGTCTTATTTTCATTTTTATGTAATTTTTGTAAAAAATCTAATACTATTGTTCCGGTTTTGCTATCTAAGTTGCCTGTTGGCTCATCCGCTAATATCACCTCAGGATTGTTTGCAAGGGCCCTTGCAATTGCTACTCTTTGCTGTTCTCCGCCACTTAACTCTGTTGGCTTATGACGCATTCTATCACTTAATTCTACAAGCTCTAGCAGCTTAGTTGCCCTTTTTATTCTTTTGTCTTCCAGCACTCCTTGAAAAATCATAGGCATCATTACATTTTCCAATGCAGTTAGAGTTGATATTAGGTTGAATTGTTGAAAAATAAAACCGATTTTTTTACCTCTTATCTTAGCGAGCTCTGATTCGCTTAATTGTGATATATCTTGTCTGTCTAGGATAACTTTCCCTTTTGTTGGGATATCTAAACAACCAATCATATTTACAGCTGTGCTTTTACCACTTCCTGAAGGACCCATTATTGCAAGAAACTCACCTTCCATAATATACAAGTCTAGTCCTTGAAGTGCATTAACTTCGATATTGCCTATCTTATATATTTTCCAAACATTCTCTAATTTTATAATAGGTTTTCTCATCTTTTTGGTGTATTTTTTGCTACGTATAGCTTTAATATAGTTGCCCTTTTTTTAAAATCTTTGTATTTGTCAAGAAAAAACTTTTAAATAGGCAATATAGTTTTTGAATAGTTATGAAAAGTAATAGTCAAAAAAGAAAGATGGGATTATTAATCTTTATAGTGTTCATAATGATAGGGACATCTTTTAGTGTTTTTTTTATTGGCACATCACCACAAAAAGAGGTTGTTAGGTATAAAGGATTAAAATTTGTAAGTAGGGCTCAAGACAATATTTGGATTGTCAAAATAAATGGGAAGGAAGCTGCTTTTACATTTCTGCCAGAGGAGGTCGAGAATATACGAGTACCTAATGGTGTCATTGAAAAATTGCAGAATAAATTTGAGATTGATGTAACATCAGACTTAAACAGCACTTTTAAAGAGTCAATTGCATTGGCACAACACCAAATGGGATTAACATTTGGAATGTATAATATTTATGTTAGAAAAGGTTTTACATCGAATAATAGTTTTGGATTTCCAATTATAACATGTGATAATGCAACCTCAAATGCGCCAGTTATTTATTTTAAGCAAGGAAACGAAACGAGAATAAATTTAGATACTGATTGCATCATAGCGAATTCCTTGACTAATTCGGATTTAATTAGGGTAAAAGACAGATTATTGTATGGAATTTTTGGGGTTATAAAATGACTAATGAAGAGACTAATAAGCAAGATATTCAAGATGATAATAAAAAAAAATCGTCTGAAAAAATTTTGATTGTTAGCATTATAGTTATCCTATTGTTATTAGCTGGAATAATATCTTTTAGTATATTAACTAAACCAAAACCTATGACATTAGAAGATTTGCATGTATTAAATTTAAAAGGAAAGCTTAAACCAGAGCAAGGATATGTCTACAAAGGAGCCTATAGTTTTATTAAATTTGAAGGTTCTTGGTATACACAATTAAAGTCACCAAAGGGTACAAAGCTTTACAGTCTAGCCTTACGTTATTCTCCTAAAGAATTAGAAAATATCTCCATAGAAGGTGAACTTGATTATGAATTATTCAATAATCAAAGCGAATACTATGTAACATTTAATCCAACAGGAAGCGATTTTCCTCATGTAGCATTAGCAGTTGCAGATTTTGATACTCATATGGCTAAAGTTTTTGAAAAAAAACCAATTGCAGCTTGTGACAGAAATGAAACAGAGCCATGCAAGACAAGACCAATTGTAACTTGTGAAGATACTGACAAGCTTGTCTTTTACATAAAAGAATCTAATCGCTTTAGGGCATATTACAATAATAACTGCATAGTTGTTGAAGGAAACGGATTTGATTTAGTTAAAGGAGTAGATAGGATTTTATATAATTTATATAATATCATGGAGCAAGAAGAAATATAATTATTTTATAGAAAAAAT
>CAZGEW010000088.1:0-4778 GCA_964524225.1 uncultured Methanosarcinales archaeon
ATAAGGGTTGTATTGGCTTGACCTTGACTATTGCTGCATCACCATTCTTGATGAAGTCTGGCTTTTCTTCTTTTGTTTCACCAGTTGCTGGATCAAGTTTCTTTGTAATTTCTGTTATTTGGCATGCTACTTGGGCTGTATGAACATGAAATACAGGTGTATAGCCAACTGTTATAACAGTTGGGTGATTTAATACAATCATCTGAGCAGTGAACTCAGTTGCAACTGTTGGTTGATTTGTTACATGTCCAAGAACATCTCCTCTTGCAATGTCTTTCTTTTCAATGCCCCTTATGTTAAATCCTATATTGTCCCCAGGCTCAGCTTGTTGCATTTGCTCATGATGCATTTCAATTGATTTTACTTCACCAATTACGCCTTTTCCCTCTCTTGCTGGCACAATTATAACCTTATCATTAACTTTCATAACACCGGTTATAACCTTACCTACTGGAACTACTCCAATACCTGTTATGTTGTAAACGTCTTGAATAGGCAGTCTCAAAGGCAATTGTGTTGGTTTTTGTGGTTCTTTTAGAGTATCTAATGTCTCAAGTAATGTACTACCTTTATACCATGGTATGTTCTCTGATTTTTTTACAACGTTCTCACCGAGCAAAGAAGCTCCTGGCACAAATTGTATCTCCTCAAGCTTGTAGCCTACAAGTTTTAATTGCTTGGATACCTCTTCCTTGACTTCATTGAACCTTTTTTCCTCATATTTTGCCATATCCATCTTATTAATGCAAACAATTAACTGATTAACACCTAATGTTCTAGCTAAGAATATGTGCTCTTTTGTTTGAGCCTGTACACCATCACCAGGGTTGGCAGATACAACAAGTACTCCAGCATCTGCTTGCGATGCACCAGTAATCATATTCTTAATGAAATCCTTGTGGCCAGGAGCATCAATTATTGTGAAGTAATACTTTTGTGTTTCAAACTTTCTATGGCTTAAGTCAATAGTAAGGCCTCTTTCTTGCTCTTCCTTTAAGTTGTCCATTACGAATGCGAACTCGAACCCGACTTTGCCTAGCTCTTTGGCTTTATCTTTTAACTTCCTCATGGTCTGCTCATCTACGGCACCACTATCATATAGTAATCTACCTACAGTTGTTGATTTGCCATGGTCTACATGACCTATAAATATAATGTTTATGTGCGGTTTTCCTTTTGCCATTTTAGTCAATAAACCTCCATAACAAATACAAATTTAAGCTCAATTGGAAATAGTATATTATTTATAAAGGTTATGATTTCTTATAATGCATGTCACTCACAGAAACCCAAAGATTTCATTTAAAGAAATTCATTAAGGAATTGGAAAAATATAGAGGTAAGCATACAGAGTTAGTGAGTGTCTACATTCCTCAAGACTACGATTTAAATAAAATAATTAATCACCTAGCTCAAGAGCAAGGCACAGCATCAAACATCAAATCTGCTTCTACGAGAAAAAATGTAACAGATGCATTGGAAAGGATGATACAGCATTTGAAATTATTTAAGACTACTCCGCCAAATGGATTAGTTGTGTTCTCTGGCAATGTAGCTGAAAGAGAAGGCCAGCAAGACTTTAAGGTTTGGAGTATCGAGCCACCTATGTCATTAAAAACTAGAATTTATAGATGTGATAAGGAATTTGTACTTGACATTTTGAGAGAAATGCTTGAAACAAAGGAAGTCTATGGGCTTGTTGTAATGGATAGAAGAGATGCAAATATCGCACTATTAAAAGGAAAAACTATAATTCCATTGGTCAAAACACATTCAGAAGTGCCAGGGAAGTTTAAGGCTGGTGGGCAATGCCTTGTAAAAGGTACTTTAATCCAATCAACTGATGGTCTCGTCCTACCAATTGAAAATTTTCATAACCCAAAAAGTGTTAAAAGTATAATTATAAAAAATTTATCAATAGTGGACTCTGCAATAGTTGATAAATGTGATACAAAGAAGGAAGAAGTTTACAAAATAATTACAAAGTACCCTAGACTTGAAATACAAGCTTCTAAAGACCATATCTTCTTTGTATCAACTACGGATGGGCTTATCGAAAAAGCTGCTGAAGAACTTAAAGTAGGAGATTTCTTAATTATGCCTGAAAAAATTGATATAGAGGGAGAATTACAAGAAATTAATTCTAAAAAATACACTAAACAGCACTATCACCAGAATGTTAATATAAAATTACCTGAAACTTTAAATCCAGACTTTGCACAATTTCTCGGTTATTTTATAGGTGATGGCTGTGCAGAAACAGATAGAATTACTTTTTTTGAGCAAGATAAACAAGTTGCTTTAGCCTATAAAAAGAAATTTGAGAAATATTTTAATCTAAAAATAAGTTATCGTTTCAGAAAAAGTAAAAATTATCATCAATTAAGATTTACCAGTAGGCCGCTTATTAGATTAATCAGAAACGAATTTCCAGAGATTAAAAAAACAGTGGATACAGAAATTCCAGAAAAAATTCTAAAATCTAAGGACGAAGTAGTTGCTGCTTTCTTAGGGGGGTTATTTGACGCAGAAGGATATGCTATTAAGGAAAGAGGGGTTGCTCTTGGTATAAATAATAAAAGGTTAGCTTGTCAAATTCAATTTATATTGCTAAGATTCTCTATTTTAAGTTCTTTGCATGAATACGATAATAGAGCAAACATATACAGCAAAAATTATAGATATACTGTTGATATTACTGAAAAAGAATCACTTGAGTTATTCAGAAAGTATATAAGCTTTGCTTCTTTTGAAAAATCAAAAAGACTAAACTCCTTAATTAATAAGAAATCTCATAAAAGTAATGTTAGACAAATAATAACTCCTGGGAAAAAAATTAGAGAAATTATAGAGCAAGTTGGATATAATCTACAATTATTTCCTAAAGTTACTAATTTCTTTAGAAATGAAAGAATGATGAGCAAACAAACTTTCAAGAACTCTATTTTATCTAATATAAAAGATATAAAATTGTATAAGCAGCTAGAGTTAATATATCGTATTCCAATTCTTCCAGTAAAAATACATAAAATCGATATCGTTGACAAAAATACAGAAATGGTGGATATTTCTGTAAAAGACAAAAGTTTTATTGCGAATGGGATAATAGTACATAATTCTGCTCAAAGATTCCATCGCATAGTTGAAGGTGCTGCAAAAGATCATTATAAGAAAGTTGCAGAGTACATGAAAGAGGCTTTTCTTAACATGGAGGGATTAAAAGGAATTATTGTAGGTGGTCCCGGGCCAACAAAATATGACTTAGTTGAAGGTGATTTCATAACAAATGAAGTTAAGAAAAAGATAATAGCTATAAAAGACTTAAGTTATACAGAAGAATTTGGATTAGAGGAGTTGCTTGAAAAAAGCCAAGACGTTCTTGCTCAAGAAGAAGTGACGGAAGAAAAAAAAATTGTTGGTAGGTTTTTGGAAATGCTTGCAACAAAACAAAATATGGTTGCTTATGGCGAAGCAGATGTGATGAATAAGCTAAAGATTGGCGTAGTTGATACATTGCTTTTATCAGAAGATTTATCTGAAGAAAAGATTGACGAATTTGAGAAAGAGGCACAATCAGTAGGAACAAATATCAAAATTATTTCAACTCAAACAAGAGAAGGTGCCCAATTAAGAGATTTAGGAAAAGTAGCAGCTATTTTAAGGTATGAGGTGCATGGGTAGAAAGAAACTCTATTTTTTAAATTAAACGAAATGATTCATAATTTACCTCTTTTAGCTAAATTTTTAATTATTATTGTTAGAAGTCTTTGATATTCGTCATTGGCAATTCTAAATTCTTCTTTATGTCTTTCTTGAAGTGCACTATGTGTTGTAGCTGAGTAATATCCTTCTAGAGATGGTTTACCACTAAATTCACTCAATGAACTCACAGGCTGATAAACTGCTCCTCCACCTAAACAAACTCCAAGATAGGCGTACTCACCTTGTTCTTCACAAACTTCTCCTTTTCTTAATGTTTTCCAATATTTTAAATGATACCCACCATTTCCATACCATTGAGAACTTTCCCAATTTTTACTGTCCCCGCCTTTTATATGAATAAAATCTTCACTTCCTAATAAATCTCCTGTAATTCCAGCATCAATAAATCTTTTATTAAAATTTTCATCAAAAAATCTTGCTCTCTCAGGTGTTAATCCGAAATAATCATAACCGACCCATTTTCCTTCTGATGTAGCCAACTGAGCTAAATGACCAAACATATTTTCTATAGTTAGATCTTTAGCAAGGGAATTTGCAAAAAGAGCTTGTCCATAATAAGGTACAAGCAAATCATTTCTTAAAAGATAAGTTAGCATGCTTCCAAGTGTTTGTGTAACTGGATATTCCTTTGTGGGTCTCTCTAATTCAGAGTCAATGTATATATCGATTTTTTCATGCATTTTAAGATCCTTTAGTTTTTTGTAATCTTTGTAATATCTCATAGTGAGGTAGTATTTAGTAACAATAAAGCTCCAACAGTACAGACATTCCGAAAGTAACCACAAAGAATGATCATTAATGATTATTTAGCAAGGATTTACGTTAATCAAAATCCATTAACGGTTGAACATTAACGAAAAAACCATATCAAAAATAATTCAATAATCAATAAAAAATAATAAGAATAAGAAAGTATACTCTTACACTTAAGCAGAAGAAAGCAATATTATTCCTTTCTAGTTTCTCAATGAACAACCCCTCATAAAATCTTCTGTCAAATGATACTGTTTAATCTTCGGCATATACCTTTTTAATAAGATTTAGCAAGCTATATT
>CAZGEW010000089.1:0-4590 GCA_964524225.1 uncultured Methanosarcinales archaeon
TTTTTCTTGACGATAGACACTTATGTAAGTTTTGCCTACCCTATAAATACCAAGAATTATTATTATCAAAATCGCTATTGCAATAATAACCTTTATGTTGTAATTATTTTTTGTTTTATTCATTTTTTATGCATATATTTTTAATGCTCCATCCTCAATAAAATGCAATTTCCCAGGTACAATTAGACAATGAACTGGTTTGCCAAAGTTATGTCTTAGTAAATCTTTAGCAGGTCCAGCTTTGATAACTTGATTTTCACTCCCAATTCTTGCACAACCAACGCAAAAAATTTTCTCAGAGAAAATTTTTTGATTTCGTTTTAGTTCAACCTTGAGCAAATACCTAATTGCGTCATTTACACTTAAAAACTTTTCTTCTTCAGGATTTAAATCAAGCAAAAATAATGTATGTAAACCTAAGCTTAAATTATCTTTTAAAACATCATATGGACTTTCGATATTTTCATTCTGCAAAGGAATGCTTGTTATTTTTCCAAATTTATAAACTTGTAATCCAGTAACTCCAATAGCACTAACGATTGAGGAGTTATGTATAATATTGCATTTTATTCCCCCTCTCTTTGCCCTTAGAAACAAATCAACATGCGTAGTTGCAACTAAAGGATCACCAACAACAAGAAAAGCAACATTCTTTGTTTTTGCATTTTCAATTATTTCGTTATCATCAGCTTCAACTAAATTTCTTCTTGCTAAAATTATTTTTTTGCCGTAGAATTTTTCTAATGTTTCTTTTGTACAATTCATGATTGATGTATAGTTTTCTAAATAAATTAAATCACAATTTTTTATGGTTTCAAATCCATTAATTGTGATATCTTTTTCGTTGTTTAATCCTATACCGATGAAGTAGAGGGGCATTTGCAATTAATTTACTAAATAAACATATTTTGTTTAGTTATATTATGTTTAATTTTTTAAATTATCCTTCTTTTATTTAAAACCTATATAAACTAAAATATATTTTCCATCCCAGAAATCTTTATAAATATGTTTATCCATTAATATTAAGGTTTAAGAAAGATTAATTATGAGTTTTTTTGGCGAAAAACTCAATCCAGCTAGCTTTTTTGGCGAAAAGCAGCTTAAAATTAACGTATTTTATGAATTCTAGTTTTTTAGTACGATAAAAACTATAAAACGATTGTAAATGAGTTTGTTGGCACAAACTACTTCTAAAAGGTTAATAATATAGGAGCAATATAAACATTTCGGTATTCGAAAGTTTATATTATAGTATATATAATGAATCCACTAGGGCTAGGGGAAAAAGGGGGAGATAAAAATGGATTTTTTAGTAGAAGGAGCATTAAGACAAGTTTCTGACACAAACTTGAGTTTTGATGTTGGGCAAGCAAATATAAAAGTAATAGGAATTGGCGGAGCTGGCAACAATATGGTAGGCTGGCTTTATGAAAAAGGTATAAAAGGTGCTGAGATAATTGCTTGTAATACAGACAAGCAGCATTTAAGTGTTATAGAGGCTGATCGTAAGTTCTTAATTGGAAAGGGTGTAACAAAAGGACTAGGCTGTGGTGGCTTTCCAGACAAAGGTGCTGAAGCTGCAAAGGAATCTATACAAGAGCTAAAAGAATCCCTTAAAAGTGCTGATATGGTTTTTGTATGTGCTGGTATGGGCGGTGGTACAGGAACAGGTGCAGCTCCTGTAGTTGCTCACATAGCAAAAGACACAGGCGCAATAGTAATTGGCACTGTTACTATGCCATTTAAGATTGAGCGTGCAAGAGTTGACAAGGCAGAGTTTGGTTTGAGTCAGCTTAGACAAGTTTCTGACACCGTCATTGTGATTGATAATAACAGATTAGTGCAAATAGCAGGGAATTTGCCAATTCAGCAAGCATTTGCAGTTGCCAATGAATTAGTTGCAACTATGATTAAAGGCATTGTTGAGACAATTGCTATTCCATCGCTTGTGAATTTAGACTATGCTGATGTTAAAGCTATAATGCAAAATGGTGGTGTTGCAGTTATTGGTGTTGGCTCATCTGATACAAATAATAAAGTTGAAGAAGCTGTAAAAGGAGCATTAGCAAACCCGTTGCTTGAAGTAGATTATAAAGGAGCTACTGGAGCCTTAATCCATGTTGTAGGAGGCCATGATATGACATTAGACGACATTAATCGAGTTGGTGAGCTTGTTACAGAAAGCTTAGACGATGACGCAAATGTAATATGGGGGGCTCGAGTTGTTGAGGATATGAAGGGTAGAATTACAGTTATGACAATAATAACAGGAGTAAAAAGTCCATGGGTGCTTGGTAAAATTGATTACTCAAGACCATCACAATCAGCAGTTGCTGTAAGCCATGAACTTGGTATAGAATTAGTTCAATAATAATTTAATATAAAAATTTTTCATCTTCGATGAAAAATTTTTTGATTGCATTTGATTGCGAAGTCATGATCACCCCTTTAGTCTTGTGGTGAATTGTTTCTTTGCCTTCATTAGAAAACCACCCCCAACGTTTTTTAATATGAAGGCAAGCGGTGGCTCAGAGATGGGCCACAATTTTTTAAAAGGATTAGTTAATTTTTTTCCAATAGTGAATTTAGGCTCAATTAATGGCTACAAAAAATTCACGACAAACTCATTATACATATTGGTTAGATTATAACTACCACTGTCAATTGGAAAGTGTAGTTAAACCTGTTAAAATCACTAGAAGAAGTAGATAATTTTGTTTAAAATCACTTCCTCCTCAACCTACCCTTCACTTTCTCAACTAGTTTTTTACTATGCTTCTTTATTATCTTATGCGTTTCAGTTAATCCTTTTTTTACATAAGGACTCCACATTCCCAAGCCTGTCTTTGGAGCTTCAATTCTTCCCCACCATTTTTCAAAGAACATGATATGCTCTATTCTATACTTTGGAGGTGCTTGAGGAGTTTCATCAGCATAACCAATTGTTACAATCGCTTGCACATTAACATGCTCAGGCAAATTGCAGAGCCTTCTTATTTCTTCTTCGTCAAAAGCGCCAACCCAGCAGCTTCCTAAGCCAAGAGAATGTGCAGTAAGCAGCATATTTTCAATTGCGGCACCAGCTCCTTGAATTGTGTAAAGCCTTGCACCTCTTATACCATAATATCTCTCTGCCTTTTCTGGCTCACCAACTACAACAATATGAATAGGAGCATCTTGCATCCAGTATTGCTGTAAGCACGCTTCTGCAATTGCCTTTCTTTTTTCTTCATTTTTTATTACAATAAACTTTACGTTGAAAATATTGCCTGCAAAGGGCGCATATTTACCAGCCTGAAGAACCTCAACTATAAGCTCCCAAGGAACTTGCTTGTATTTATATTTTCTTATAGATCTTCTTGTTCTTATGCATTCAAAGATATCCATACTAAACTATTAGAAAGGGATATATAAATACTTAACTGAAACCATAATCTAAGAACACAGAAATGTTTATATAAGCATAATGATTAACCATAGATATGGCTTACGAAATACAAACTAGTTATAATAAAGGTACAGACTATCGAGCGTTATTGGGCGGTATTGGTATAGGTGTATTAGGAACATTATTAGTTGGAGCTATTGCAGCAAATAAATCGTACTGTTATAAGCCACATGATACTTTAGAGAATAGATTGTAATTTTATATATTAAATTTGTTAAATCTTTAGCTTAATTGCTTTTCATTTAATTTCTCTACAACCGTAACCAAAAATATTCTCCCTAACACAATAGTAGAAATTAACAATACAATAGATAAAAATAATAAAAATATGTTTTCATCTGAATAGAGCAACAAAAAGATTGATAAAGCCAATAAGAAAATGTTAATGAAATAAACCATAAATAAGTAATGTATTTTCTTAATGCCAATAAATAATGTTTTCTGAACTACATCTCTTAGCTTTACATTTTGCAATAAAGAGATAGAAATAAACATGAAATAAAGCAATAGCATTGAAAAAAATAAAAATGTGATTAACTTTGTCAATAATTTAGTGCTTTCAGCCAAGTCTAATAAAGTAACATTGATTAGTGAAATAAAAAGAAAAAATATCAAGCCAAGATAAATTGATGAAACTATTATAATTTTTATAAAGATTTTTATTAATGACTTAAATTTATTCTTGTAAATCATTTTATGTATTAATGACCATGTTATTGATATAAAGACAATAAATACTATAAACAAATAAATTAAATACATTCTAAAATTCCAAAGCATCTCATTAAAATTCCTGCTTATGCTTAATGGGTCTTCACCAAGTATATCTTTTTGCTGTAAAATATTAGAGGTCATAGACATTTCATCAAGCCTTTGCTGGTTAAGATAATTAACTATCTCATTAACATTATTCATAATCTTAGGAAAATATGTAAATGTTAAAGACGAAAATATAGTAAAAAAAATAATTTGTAGAATGCACAAAAAAATAAACAAAAGTTTATTTTTTTGTATTAATAAAAATGATTCTTTTAGAGAATTAAAGATTACGTTTTTGTAGCTCATGTTATTTAGGTTTTGATTCTATTTCTTTTCTCTTATTGTGATTTTGAATGGATAAGTATTTTCTGTTCCGCTCC
>CAZGEW010000090.1:0-4552 GCA_964524225.1 uncultured Methanosarcinales archaeon
CTGGTGACACAATAATATGCAAAATAATCGATGTTAGCTTTAATGGTTGGCGGCTTGACACAAATTCTGCTTATACTGCAATGTTACCGCTTAAAGATGCAACCTCAGAGTACATTGCTCGAGGTGCAGATTTAACACAATATTATGACTTAGGCGACTTTATAGTTTGCAAGATTGTTAATGTCACAAGTCAAAAATTGGTTGATGTAAGTATGAAAGGACCTGGCTTGAGAAAGTTGAAGGGTGGCAGAATCATTGAAGTTGATCCAAATAAAGTGCCAAGAATAATAGGCAAGCAAGGCTCAATGGTTGTAATGATAAAAGATGCAATTAAATGTAACATCATTGTTGGCCAGAATGGTCTCATATGGATTGACGGTGCCCCCCTTAATGAATTGTTTGCCATACAGACAATAAGAAAGATAGAGAAAGAAAGTCATGTTAGCGGATTGACTGATAAGATAAAAGAATATCTCGAAAAAAATTTCAATGAAAAGCATTGAAATAGTAATGTAATAAAATGACATATAAAAATAGGATAGATGGAAGAGGATTTAATGAAACAAGACCTATTACTGCAAAAGTAGGAGTAATAAAAAGAGCTGATGGCTCTGCAATGTTTAAGATAGGTAATACTTGGGCATATGCTGCTGTTTATGGACCTAGAAATTTACATCCTAAATTTTTGCAAGACCCACAAAAAGGGATACTGAGATGTAATTACAATATGATGCCCTTCTCAAGCTCTGCTGAAAGAGTCAGGCCAGGTGGTTCCAGAAGGTCAAAAGAGATATCATTAGTAACAGAAAAGGCATTACTGCCTGTTCTTGATTTGGAAGAATACCCGAACTCTGTTGTTGATATTTTTATAGAGTTACCACAAACTGAAGCTGGCTCTAGATGTGCTGGTATTTGTGCTGCATCTATGGCTTTGGCTGATGCAGGACTTGAGATGAAGGATTTAGTTTGTGCTGTGTCAGTTGGAAAGGTTGATGACAAATTGCTAGTTGACTTAGATTACTCAGAAGAAAGCTACACAAATGGGCCTGTAGCTGATATTCCAATTGCAATGATGCCAAACTCTGGAAGAGTAACATTATTGCAGATGGATGGAGAAATAACAAAAGATGAGTTAATAAAACTATTTGAAATTGGTAAGAAAGTGCTTATGGATATTTACGATATCCAGAAAAAGGCTTTGAAGGAAAAATACCATGAGGTTGAAGTATAAATTGGGTTGATAAGAATGTACAAAGAATTAAGAAGCCACATAATAAGTCTATTAAACAGCAACACAAGGCTTGATGGTAGGAAATTAACTGAATACAGAAAGCCAATAGAGGTTGAATATGGAGCTATAAAGACAGCAGAAGGCTCTGCAAAGGTTAAGATTGGCGACACAGAAGTAATTGTGGGTATAAAGATGGAGGTAGGAGAGCCTTATCCTGATATGCCTGATGAGGGCAGTATAATAGTAGGTGCTGAATTGCTTCCTTTATCAAATCCAGAATTTGAGCTAGGTCCGCCTGGGATACAAGCAATTGAGCTTGCTAGGGTTGTTGACAGAGGTATAAGGGAAAGTAAAGCTATAGATTTCAAAAAACTATGCATAGAGCAAGGCAAAAAGGCTTGGTTTATTGTAATTGATATTTGCCCATTGAACGATGCTGGCAATCTGTTTGATGCATCTTCACTTGCTGCTTTAGCTGCTTTAAGAAACACTCTTTTTCCAAGTTACAATGGCGAAAAAGTTGATTACAATAACAAAACTGACAAAAAACTTATCTTAGAAAAAAATCCGATAGCAATTACTGTGGTAAAAATTGGCGATAAGTTTATAGTTGATCCAGACATGGAAGAGGAAAAGGCACTCGATGCAAGACTTACTATTTCTTCAACTGAATATGGCACATTATGTGCATTGCAAAAAGGTGGCGATGCTACTTTAACAATTGACGACATAAACAATATGATTGATATTGGAATTGATAAAGGGAAAGAGTTAAGGAAGTATTTGTAGGTATGGATATAAAAGAAAGAAGCTTTGTTGGGACTGCATTATTATGGAAGAGACTCATTGCCTTTTTTATAGATATTATAATATTAAATTTAATTGTATTGTTCCCTTTTAGAAGATTATTCCAAAGCATTATACCAAAAGATTACTCATTTTCAGAAGCCTATCAATTTTTGAGCAATAGCACAAATTATACCAGCTACTTGGCTTCAATCTCTTTTGTTATTTCAACTTTAATGATAATTTATTTTTTTATGATGGAAAAAAGGATGTCCCAAACAATAGGAAAGATGTTTATGAAATTATATGTTGTAAGTAATGATAATACTATAAAAAATTGGCAGTTACTGATAAGGAATATTGTATTTATTCCCATGTTTCCATTCATTTTGCTCTGGATTTTAGATCCTTTGTTTATGTTTTTTTCCAAGACAAATCAAAGGCTAACTGAGATTTTAAGTAAAACAAGAGTTGTTGAGAAATACCAAATATAAAATGGTGATTAATATATGAAAAAAACAACAGAACCTAAGTTTAGTTGGAGTTATACAATCTTTGTTTTATTTCTATTAAGCATATTGGCATTTATTTCAGTAGGAATTATATCACTATTTATTGGGGTTGATGTTGAATCATTGAGTGGAAATGTTGCATTGATACCAATAGAGGGTGTTATCTTAGGCACTGATGATTCTGAGTTTCTTTTTGAAACTGTAACGTCATCACTTGATACTATAGAATTTATTGAGAAAGCTGACAAAAATCCGAATATCAAAGCAATTATATTACAAATAAATAGCCCAGGTGGCTCAGCTGTTGCTTCAGAAGAAATAGCCAACTCTGTTAAGAAAATAAATAAAACAACTGTTGCATGGATAAGAGAAGTTGGTGCATCTGGAGCATATTGGGTAGCTTCATCTGCTGATTACATTATCGCTAATAGAGTTTCTATAACAGGCTCAATTGGAGTAATTGCCTCTTATCTTGAATTTGCAGGACTTCTTGAAGAATACAATGTAACTTATCAAAGGCTTGTCTCTGGCAAATATAAAGACATAGGAAGTCCATTTAGACAAATGAGTGATGAAGAAAAGGCAATATTCCAGCAGAACTTAGATGAAATCAGGGATTATTTTGTAAGTGAAGTAGCAAAAAATAGAAAGCTTAACAGAAATGATATAGACAAAATTGCTAATGGATTGTTTTATCTGGGAGCAGAAGCACAAAAGCTCGGCTTAGTTGATGAGCTTGGTGGCAAAGATGAAGTGATTAACTACATAGAGAAAAAAGAGGGCATAAAAGCAGATATTGTTGAGTACAAGGAAGAAAAAACTTTATTTGATATTTTAAGCGATGTTATAAGCAGGCAATCATTTTTTATTGGGAAAGGAATTGGAAGTGCTTTGCTTAATAAAAAGATTTCATCAAGCATAACAATAACTACATAATAAAATGTATGTCAAGGCAATTAAATTGATTATAGGCTTTTCATTGATAGCCATAGGATTAGTTGGTTTGTTGTTACCATTAGTACCAGGCACACTTTTGGTTATTGTAGGCTTTTTATTGTTGGGATGGAAAATAGAAGATATTAAGGAATGGTTTAAGAAGCTAAAATTCTAGATTGCAGTTTTTTGTTATTTAGTTTCAACTCCCAATCCCAATCAAACTAACACCTATTATTATCAACGCAATGCCTAGCCACTTAAGCTTGTTCATTTTCTCGCCAAGAAATTTAACACTCAACAAGCTAACCCAAATATAGACTAATGCAACAAAAGGGTACAAAACAGATAGCTCACCTCCTTTTAAAGCTGGAATAAATAATATTGTTCCAATCGCATATAGAGCAACTCCGCCAAAAAGAGGATAGTTAGTTACTAAAGAGCTAATCTTTGACAACCGCTTTGCAGATGCCTTTTTAAGCAGTATAGGTCCAAAAGCTCCTATTAAGGTTGCTAATACAACAAGTCCAATTGCCCAAAGTTGGGTAGCCATTTTGACATAAAAAATTTTGAACCTTAAATAACTCCTGGGGTTAAATCTTTACTTCCGTAACCTATTAAAATAATTCCTACAATGATTGAAATTATGCCTATCCATTTATAAAAATTCATTACCTCTCCTAGAAATTTGACACTCAATAAACTTACCCAAATATAGCTAGTTGCAATTACTGGATACAAAACAGAAACTTCTCCGCCTCTGAAAGAGATTATCATTAAGGCGCCACCAACTATATAAATAAGTATACCTGCAATAAGATAATAATTTTTTAATATACTAAAAATATTAAATGTCAAAGTTTCAGAACCGAGTTTGTAAAGAAGCTGCGCTGAAGAAGTTAAAAGTGTAGTAAATAAAACAAGCAATGCTGCCCATAGTTTAGTTGTCATTTGAGGTTTGGAAAATGGAGTATATAAAAATTTATTGATTGAAAATTATTAATTTAATGTAGTTTTTAATGTTTAAGTAGCTGTTTTAGCTAAAAGTAAGCATTTTCTGCAAAATTTGATAATGCCAATAAAAAATCAA
>CAZGEW010000091.1:0-4443 GCA_964524225.1 uncultured Methanosarcinales archaeon
CACATGTGCTTCTTTGATTTTTCCAGCATGTCTTTTGGGCATTCTATCTCTTTGCCGCAAAAATCGCAGTTTACCTTTACTGAATTGTTTTGCTCCATTTTAGTTCACCTCTTGTAATATTTCTATGTTGTCCATCTTTATTTACTCATCTGACTAAAAAATTCTGATATAAATTCTAAACTCTCCCAGCCATATCCAATTGTTGCCAGAATTTTATCTTTGTGCAGAACATTTATAAAAACCCTCCGGCAATCACATTTAGGATTGTTACAGTAACTTTCTAAGAGAAAATATTCACCCCTAGGGAGCCCCTCTTTTTCATTCATAACAATTATGCATCTTGTTTCTTTTTCTGCTACTTCTGGAAATTTATTATAAAATGGTTCCATCATCATTTTAGTTTACTTCCTATTTTTTGTTGGGTACCCAGCTTCCAGTCATCTCAAACAGCCAAACATCTTTAAAAAAGACAATACTTTCCAATTGCTCCTTCTGGTTTAATAACCCTTTCATTGATTTATTCTATATATCTTTTTCGTGAGTTCCAACAACATAATATTCGCCATTCTTTAATACAGGTTTTCCTAAAAATTGTTTAGCTATTTCATCAAGTTCATGTTTTTTTTGCTAAAAATTAACTATGTACAAATCAAATCCAATTTTCCCAATTCAATTGCTTTTTTAATCTCTAGTCCAATCCTCTCCCCATAGCTTATTGAATAACCATAAAGATAGCCGGAGTAAGGTGTAAATAAAGTGCCAGGGCTTCCGGGAATGCGCATGCTGACATCAAAAATTACTATATCTTCCATGCCTTCTTCAGCAACAACAGCACCTTGTAATGCGAATGGCCCTATTATACCACAAGGATATTCTTTTTGTGTTATTTTGAAAAAGTTTTCACCTATGGCGAAAATTTTTTCCAGTAAAGATTCTTTTACAGTTACAGTTGAATGTCCTGTTTCAACATATTTAGGTTTAATATATTTTAATACCTCTATTTGCTCTGTTGCTGGTAGCCTTAATATTCCATCTAAATTTGTTTGCCTTCTTGTATCTGTACCCATCAACTCCAATTCATTATTTAATGGGCTATAAAAAAAATTGAAATTAACATGTGCGCCAATAACATATTCTTCAATAATTGCTTTTTTGAGGTCTTTTGGATTAATTATTTTTTTATTGATTAATTCGGCTGATTTATTTTTATAATCATTATAATTTGAGCATAAGAAAAATGCCCTTTCATAGCCTCTTTTTGCTTCTGCAACTTTAACAATGACTAATCTGTCTATTTTTTTAGGTTTATTGTATATCCTTGGAGTTCTAATTCCTGCTTTCTGAAGTAAATAATATTGGTTTTTTGGAACATCTCTCTCTTCCAATTTAAGCAAGTTTCTAGTGCCATAAATTGGCACGAGAAATTTATTCTCAATGTCCTTAAAGTTACAGTAAACCCAAAAATAGCGATTGTGAACAAAGACTGTATTTCTTCTCCTTAACTCCTCTTGAACCTCTTTTTTTATTATATAGGAGAATTTATCTACTAATATAACATCATCAATAAAACCAATCCCTTCTCTCCTTTTATAGTATTTTGTATAAGTCTTTTCCCTTCCTTTTTGTGCAACAACAATTGTTTTAAAGCCATGAGAGTGGGCGCCTCTGCAAATATCTAAAGCAGAATGGCCACCAAGTACTCCTATAGTAATATCGTTTTTATTGTAAGTTTCTAATACTTTGGAAATCTGTTTTTGTGTTATCATCTTTATTCAAATAAAGATAAAAACCATGCTAGTAATCTTTTTATAAAATTATCTTTTTTCTTCTCAAGTGGCTTTACATCAGTCTTTACTTCAACATCCTTTGTTTCTTCGGTAATTAATTCTTCTTTTATTTCATCTCTAATTACGATTTCGTTTTCTTTAGTTGAGGTATTTTCAAGTTCATCAATAATTTTAATTATTTCAATTTCCTCTTTTTTTGTTTCAATTTCAATCTCCTGAGTTTTATTTTCAATTTCTGTTTCGGCTTCTTGCTTTTCTACTGGCTTCTCTCCACTTATTTCAATAATATATTTATTTCCATAAAGGTTATATTCGTCATAATTAGCTAATATCTCTGCTGCTTTCTTTGTTCCTAAATCGGTGTAGCCAGCAACAATTATGTGATAATAACTATCATATTGGTATAGCATAATGTAACCTTTACCAATTTCAAAATCTTTATCACATGGGGAAGGCCCATCCATAATTTTAGCACTTATGTCATTTACGCAAGGGTTTCCTATTGAAATAACATTTTGATTTAAGTCATAAATTTCACTTGATAGCTTATTTTGGATGATTGCATTGCTGCTAAAACTAGCTAAAGATGATGCTATTGCAGCTTGTGAAAGTACATTTACAGAAGATGACTTATCACCTACAACTAAAGTAACATTGAGTATTCCATTTTTGATTAGAAAATTTGGATAATCAGACAACTGTGCCTCAACTATCAAAATATTTGATAAAAACATCAAGGTTAACAAAATATAAGTTCTCATTTTTGGTTTTGATTTTATTTATTATTGATCAACTAAATGATTTATTTTCAACCTAACACCTTTTTCAACTGATTCATCTCAATCGCCATTTTTATCTCTCTTGCTATCCTTCTACCAGTTGACATTGGCTCATTGTATTTAAGCCAAGTGTAAGGACTACCTTCAATAAATGGGTTTGTGCCTGCGACTATCCTTGCTGATATTTCGAATACATAAATCTCTTCTTCTGGTGTCAATATTGTCTCTAAACAAAAAGGTCCAAACAATCCAGGTGGCGCTAGTTTTTTTGATACCTCAACAACTGATTCACCCATATCAATCAATCTTGGCAAAAATGATTCACGAACAACAACAGGAATATTTCCAACTATAACATAACTTGGATCAATTTTAGGCAATACAATCTGATCTCTTGCAGATATTCTGCCAAGTGAATCTACGTTGCTCTCGTACCTAATATCGCAACCCATTATCTCTATTTCGTTAGTTAATGACGAATAAAAGTAATGAATAAAAAGTGGAACACCGATTATGTATTCCTGTAGCACATACTTCTTTAGTTTATAGGGTTTTATCTTCTTTTTGAAGTCTTTCTCATTCTTTGCCAAGAAATAGCCCCTACCTCCCTCTGCCCCCATGAATTTTACTATGACAAGCCCGTCAATCTCTTTTGGCTTATTGAACAACATCGGTACTTTTAAACCAGCGTTCTTAAGCCATTGTCTTTCTAAATGCCTGTCGGATTCCCATTTTAAAATTCTTTTGTTGCCGTAATACATTACCTTAAGCTTTTCAACTTCCTCATAGCCCATATATGTTACAAAAGAACCATGAGGTATAACAATAGCGTTATTTCTAATTAGCTTGTTTTGTATTTTTGGAAATTCGCTATAAGAATTAATGCTTATTATTTCATCTGCGACATTAAACATCTTATAAGGCCTTTCAGAACCTTTTTTACAGATAGCAATTGTTTTGAAACCTTCGTCATGCGCTCCTTTGAATATCTGAAGTGCAGAATGAGAGCCTATTGTTGCGATTTTGTAATTTGGTTGCACCATATTATAAAAGAGTCTATGTTATATATAAAATTTACTTATACAATTCCGAAAGATTTATATAGACCAAATATATACCCATTTTTCTATTTATAGAACTATTTTATGTTTATAAAATTTAGGAGGTGGTTTAAATATGACTCAACAAGTACAACCAATATTTATATTGCCAGAAGGTACACAACGAAGTATAGGAAGAGACGCACAAAGAACAAACATAATGGCTGCAAAGATTGTTGCAGAAACTGTTAGGACAACTCTTGGACCAAAAGGAATGGATAAGATGATTGTTGATTCTCTTGGAGATGTTACAGTTACAAATGATGGTGTCACAATTCTAGAAGAAATGCAAATTGAGCACCCAAGTGCAAAGATGATTGTTGAGGTAGCTAAAACGCAAGAAGATGAAGTTGGAGATGGCACTACAACAGCAGTTGTTTTGGCTGGCGAGCTATTAAAGAATTCTGAAAGACTACTTGATCAAGATGTTCATCCAGCTGTAATTGCAAGAGGCTACAGACTTGCTGCTGACAAGGCTTTAGAGATTTTGGCTAATATTGCTGAGAAAATTACTCCAAAAGATGATAACATTCTAAGACAAATTGCTATGACTGCAATGACTGGGAAAGGTGCAGAGTACGCTAAAGAAAAGCTAAGTGACTTAGCAGTTAAAGCTGTCAGAATGGTAGCAGAAGATGACAGTTCTGTTGATTTAGACAATATAAAAATTGAGAAAAGGGCTGGAGGAAATGTTGACAACTCTGAGTTAATAAAAGGCATTGTAATTGATAAAGAAAATGTCCATGCAAGTATGCCTAGGTTAGTTAGAAATGCTAA
>CAZGEW010000092.1:0-4337 GCA_964524225.1 uncultured Methanosarcinales archaeon
ATTTTAAATCAGGAAAAGAGATAGGAAGATACTTAATGGAGTTCACAACAGCACTAGAAAGTGATGTTGATGACTCAGCTGGTTCAGCATCAACAACTGGTTTGTTCTTGACAGACTATCAAGATGTTGATGTAACATTATTTGGCAAGAAATACACAATAGTAACTGCCAAAAGAACAACAACGGTTGGAAATAATGTAGTATTAACATTAATGGGCGGAGCAGGAAAAGACACCTTGCTTGAAAAACAAACAAAGACTTATACTATTGGTGGAAAAGACTATGAAACAACATTAAACTTCGTTGATGCAGACGAAGCACAGTTTGTTATAAATGGTCAAACATCAAGAAAGATGAAAGATGGCGACACTGACAAATTAGCAGATGGGACAACAATTGGTGTAACAGATGTACTATACCAAGACTATGCTGGTGGAATTCATAGCGCAACATTCTTCATAGGAGCGAACAAATTAGAGCTAAAGGATACTGACATAACAGATGTTGCATCATCCACCGATTTAAAGGTAGATGATAACACAATAGATGATGCAGATGTAATTATAGAAGGTTCTGATACAAACTCAACCTTTAAGATTACAAGAATACATGTAAATATGACTGCTGATGATGACTACTATATTCCAGCAGGTGGAAAGCTAAGTGAAGCAATTAAACAAGAAGGTGGTTCAAGCGCAGAGCCACAGGTATTGTTTACAGAAAACTGGGATATTGAGTACAAAGGCTTAAAGAAAGTTAACACAGAGAAGATAAGACTTAAAACAAGTGGTACTAGCCAATATAACCTAGAATTTGTTGACGGCGATGGCAACAAGGTTGATGTTCCAATTGCAAAAGTGCCAGCTGCAAGTAAATTGCTATTTGGTGACAGTGGTAAGGACTTCATAAATGTTGAGAATAACACAATTACAAAGGATGACTACTTTGTTGTTACAGATGGCTCTAGAAAGCGAGGGGAGAGAAGATCGTATGTATTACAGTATAAAGGTGCTGACAAAGTAACTAATGACAATCCAGTGCTTAAGTTCAAAGATGTGGGAGGTAGTAAGACAATAGAGCAAACTTTCACAGCAGGAACAATATCAGGAACAGCTGGAGAAGCTCAATTGGCAACTTTGAAAATAGGTGGTGCTGATTTTAGAGTGTACAACGCATCTAGTATATTGGCAAATGACTTTGATATAAAGGTTGACATGGATGCAAGTGGAGCCTTTTTCACTGGAGCAGATAATCTTTCAAGGGTTAATATAACAACTAGGTATGGCGCAGAGATAGGATTAACCAATAAGACTACAGTAGCAGACGATGTACCACATGTAGTATTAACTATAAAAATTCCAGACTCATTATACGATGGAAATGCAAGGGACTCTGTTGAAAACATAAGGTCAATGGACTTTGTTGTTAACATAACAGGTGATTCTAATACGAAAGTTGCACATGCACAGAAAGGTGCATACACACCAGGTCAAAAAGGAACTTTTCTAACATTGAGAACACCTGATGGAAAGACAAACATTGAGTATGGCTACACAGCATATGGTGCATTCGTAACAAGAGAAACACCATCAAGTGAGCCAGCAACATTTGAGATAGAGTATCCAGAATCGCAGAGATACCCATTGGTTTACATAACAACCAAAGGAACTACATTTGCAGAGACAGGAGCAACAACAGGAGAAGCAGTAATACTTCAAAGAATTGAGGTAGGTGCTGGAAAGCTGGCTTCAGAAGTAACTGATCTTAAAGCACAAAATACAATACTTGTAGGAGGCCCATGTGTCAGCGCAGCAGCAGCATCAATCTTGGGCAATCCAATTGACTGTACAGAAGGCTTTGAGCCAGGTGTTGGTAGAATTGAGCTATTTGAGCATGCAAATGGCAATGTGGCAATGCTAGTGGCAGGTTACGCAGCACTAGACACAAGAAATGCAGCACAGGTTGTTGCTAACTACAATGACTACAAAGGTCAGTTAAAAGGTATGAAAGTAACAGTGAAGAAGGTCAACAATCAACTAACAGTTGCTGCACCAGCTTCAACATAAGGATATAAAAATCCTTATTTTTTCTTTTATTTTTTTCCGCTTACGGTTTATTTACATTTTAATCTAATAATTCTCTAATCCAATAATTCTCCTAAGAAGATGTTATGCTTTGTTCTTCTAATCCTTAACCTTACCTTGGAGCCTATTTCATAATGACAGTAAGGCACAGAAATCAATCTATCTTTTGCTACCGCAAGCATTTCGTTACCAATTCTTCCAGGCAGAACTATCTCTGCTTCCACAATTTGACCTTTTTTAAATGGTTTAGGTAACTCTGGCAAATCCTCTACTTCAAAAGCTAGCTTGTCAAATATAAGCTTAACATTATGTTTCTTCTCAAGCTCCCTCATTTTTTTATAAAACTCTTCCATAGACAAGCTTTTAACAGGGTTTCTACCGAATCTGTAATTAAGTAAATTTTGTATTCCTATACTTGGGCAATTCTTACCAGCACCTATCTCCTGAGCAAATTTTGCTAATTTTGGTATTTCTTCATCGTTAAAGCTAGGTACCCATACAGGGGCAATTATTAAGTCCATTTTTGTTGGAATATATTTTGCCATCTCAATGACCTTGTTTAAATTATAAGGATAACCAGCCAATTTCTGTGCCTTTTCTGGAGTTAAGGCATTAAGAGAGAGATTAATTCTTGTTAAGCCTGCTTCTGCAAGCTTGTCTATGTATTGTTTTGTCAATAAAGTTCCATTTGTATCAATTGAACTTCGTTTAACACCCTTGATGGACATTATGTCTCTTACCAATTCAACTATATCAAAATACAAGGTAGGTTCGCCTTGAGCATTTATATGTGCATCAATATTAGCATTAGAAAATTGTTGAGTCTTGAACTCGACAATTCTCTTAAATTCATTAACCAAATAATCTTTCTCGACTACAAAATCATTTTTTCTTTTTGAATATGGGCCTTCATCAATAGAGCAAAAAATACAGCTTATGTTACAGCTTGTTATTGGCTTAACTTCAATTATATTTGTACCTCTATCTATTAAGCCAAAGTAATTTGTTCCAATAAGTGGTATGCCTGAAGACTGATGAATATATATTGTTTTCTTGTTGTTGAGTTTGTTTCTTAAATTTTTAAACGCATCTGTCAATAAAAACTCCATCTTTTTCCTTGCCCTATTTTCAGGTATATTTTCAAATATGATTGAGTTCTTGCTTATAGCAAAAGGCGCTATTCTTTTAAGTCTACTTTCTTCTAGGTAACAATAAAATAATCTAAGAAAATTAACCTTAATCTTGTCTTTATCTTTTTCAAAGTATATGTCCTTGAATTTAAGCTCGCTCATAAAATTTACTAAATTTATTTTTTCGTTTAAACTAAAAACCGTGAAAATTCGTTAAAAATAAATACTTGTAGATTTGCAAAGCTATTTAAATACATTCCTTTATTGGATTGACAATGGGACAACAAGAGGTTTACGACTTCCTTAAAAAGCATAAAAGCAAATGGTTTACATCAAAAGAAATAGCTTATAAGCTAAAAGCATCGCATGGCTCTGTAACAACTTGCTTGAAAAAGTTAAGGGACAGCTCTGCTATTGATTTCGAATACAAAAAGGGCATAGGACCTACTAGAAAAAATGCCTATGTTTATAAGTTTAAAAAATAGATAGAACATTTAAAGATAACCTAAATTAAAAATTTTGCCTATTTTAATATCTTCTTTTCTTGCTGTAACAGTCCCTACAATAGACGGGGCGCCCTTCTTTTGGCTGGAATGGCACTTCTGCATCTGCACCGCAGTCAGAACATTTTATCTTATGCATGGTTCTGTCCCCAAAACTTCCATAACGCATTATTATTCACCTGTATTACTAGTTACACGAAATAGCCTAGAAAGAGCAATTTCAATGTACTAAAGTAGGAGAATACATAATTAATATATAAATGTATGTATTTTTATCCCTGCTTTTCCGGAGCTTTTTGATTAAGGATAAGCGCCGAGGGGGAGACTTTCATTGACATAAAAAATCGCTCACTTCGTGAGCGATTTTTTTCAGATAGCAAGGGAAAATAACTTATGTTATCTCACTTTAGTACTATCTTAACTATCTGCAAAATCGAACAACGAAGTTGTTCGATTTTGATTTTCAAAGTTTGAACTCCCGTGTCCTTTTGGACAGTGGATTTATGTAAGCCACTGCTGGTATCTAAAGGGCATAGTCCTTAGCAATCTTGCAGTTTGCTTAAAAGCAAATCACCGCAATGGCCAGGCTATGCGACCTCGGCATTATAAAAAAGGTTATT
>CAZGEW010000093.1:0-4220 GCA_964524225.1 uncultured Methanosarcinales archaeon
AATTAATGTAGGGTAGCTATTAGTTACCTTCGAATAATTCTGAGGCAATTTATTTGGTATTAAAGTATATTTTGACAAGTCTGTTGTAAAGAATGAGATAGTTGCATTTAATGCAGGCACTCATACAAAAAGTATAAAAATGAAAGCAAAGGACTTAATAAGAGTTGTTAATCAAATTATTGGCGAATTTTCACAAGAAAATTTGTAGCTCTCATGAATTATTCAAGAATATTGAAATATCTGTATAGCTTAGAAAGTTCCAAAATAAAACTTGGTCTTGAGAATATCCAAAACTTGCTTGACAAAATTGGAAACCCTGAAAGGCAATTAAAATGTATTCATGTTGCAGGGACTAATGGAAAAGGTAGCGTTTGCTCAATGATTTTTTATATCTTAAAGGAAGCAGGCTATAAAGTCGGTCTATATAGTAGCCCTCATTTGAAAAAATTTAATGAAAGAATCAGAATTAATAACCATTTCATAACTGATAAAGAAATTGTTGATTATTTTCTAAAAATTAAACAATATATAAGAAATCAAAGTTTTTTTGAAATAACAACTGCTATGGCTTTTTTGTATTTTAAAGAAAAGAACGTTGATTTTGCTGTTTTAGAGGTAGGATTAGGTGGTAGATTAGACGCGACTAATGTAATTACGCCGTTAATCTCTGTCATAACCAATGTTGATTTAGAGCATACAGATATTTTAGGGGGTACAATTGATGAAATCGCATTTGAAAAAACTGGGGTAATAAAAAATAACATTCCAATTATTACAGGAGCTAAAGGCAGAGCATTATTTGTTATCAAAAGAATTGCAAAAGAAAAAAATGCACCTTTATTTCTCAATAAAAAATATAAGAAGGTTAATTTTAAATATTTAAATGGCAATTTCCAGCAAGAAAATGCAAATATCGCATTAACTGCTATTGACGTATTAAAAAGATTTTATTCAATAAAAATAGCAAAAAAGCAGATATATTATGGTATCAGAAAAACTAAGTGGAAGGCAAGATTTGAATTTATATCTAAAAATGTTTTAGTTGATTGTGCACATAATCCAACAGGTTTTAAAATCTTGAAAAATGAATTGATAAAATATAAAAATAAATTCAAAGAATTTATTTTTATTATAGGGATACAGAATACTAAAGATATCTCATCGATGTTAAAAACTATAAATCCATTGATTTCAATAGTTATCTTTACTAAATCACAACATGAAAAATCTTCTGAACCAGAATATCTTAAAAAAATTTTTCTCGAGAAAAATTTTTTGGGAAATGTAAAGATTATAAACAAACCTAAAGTGGCATTAAGGTATGCTAAAAAAATTGCTGGCAAAAAAGATTTGATTATTGTGACAGGCTCTATTTATATGGTTGGTGAAGTAATTTAAACGAAGTCTATATTTCTGTTAAGTGATTGAGGCTTATACTTAATATCGTGTATATGTATTTCATACCCATAAAGTCCCACAAAACCATGATCAGGCACATCTAAATTTGCAATAGATATTTGAACCCCTTCATAATGAAATTGTTCTTTGAATCTGTTTTTGGATGGTTTATCAAAAAAGAATAAGTATATTGAAGTCGGTTTGTCTTTCTTTCTGTTTGCTTCAACAATTGAATGTAAATGGTCAACTAAAGAAACTAAATCGTCATTTTCACCAAATCTTTTTGATTTCTCTATTTTAGTAGGGTCTTTGGTGCTTTTTTGGTATAAAAATCCATTTTGTGGATCAATAACAACATAAAATTCATTTTCTGGAATTTGGTTAATAGGGAACCTTAATTCTTCGTCATTCAAAGTGTCTTCTGTATCATTGCCAATAATATCTAGAGAAACCATCTTTTTGTATTTGGTAATTTTTTCTCCTTCAGAACAACCCTTTAAAATTTCAAGATTCTTAGGTCTAGTAACTAAAGTTCCAATATATATTTCTTCAGTTTGATCTTTATGTACATTATTCATAAAATTGCATCCTCCTTTTGATTGTTTTTTACTTCTTAGTATAAATGAGGTTACTAACTCAGAGTATATTGGATATGATAACCATTTTATAAACCTTTCTATTTTTACTACTATAAAATAATTAAATATGCCGGAGGCGGGATATGAACCCGCGACCTTTACGTGTAGCTAAATAGTTCTAGCTGCTCTACGTGACCCAGTTAGATCGAGTCAATCATCGGTTTTTACCTCAGAGCTCAAATATATGAGCATCGCCAGTGACATGCGAAGATTTTTTCGCTTGCATGTTTTTCATGTAGCGCTCTAACCAGGCTGAGCTGTCGGAGCATTAAGCTACTCCGGCATTTCTCCGGCATATGCAGGATAATAAGTAGTTTTAAAAAAGTTACTAAAGTTTTATTGACAATTCATAAGAACTTCTTTATTTTTTCTGCATATTCATTAATCTCTTTATCTTCATATTTCAAATGGCTCCACTTCAGCCTTAGTCTATCTTTTTGAAATCTTGGTATTAGGTGTATATGAGCATGATTAACTAATTGACCTGCTTCTTTTCCATTATTCATTAATAAATTAAAGCTTCCATTTCCAAAGCTTAACGATAACGCTCTTGCTATTCTTTTTGCTAATTTTATTGCTGCTGTTACATCTTCATCGCTCATCTCTGTTAATGTTTGAGCATGTTTTTTTGGCACAACTAAGCAATGACCTTTATTAGCTGGCATTATATCAAGAAAACTTATAACATAGTTATCTTCATAAACTTTAGCTGATGGAATTTTCCCAGCTATTATCTTACAGAATATGCAATCTTCCACTCTAGTTCCTCTTTATTTCCACAAAATTTAATTTATCTTTTTCAACATCAAGTAAAGCTATAGTGTAAGGATGTATCCCAAATAAAGCGCCAGGATTTATAATCCTTGTTTTACCTATTTTTTCATCTCTTTTTATGTGTGTATGCCCTGTTAATACGTAGTCATATTTATTGCTTTTGATTGTTGCATCTAGTTTTTCTTTGTTTGTTCCATGATACACATAAAATGTTTTTCCATTGTATTCAAAGTCCTTATCGTCATTTATTTCTTCAAATCCTAATTCCTTAGCTTTTTTTTTCAGGCCATTTCTTTCGCCATCGTTATTACCAAAAACAAATTTTGTCTTTATGCCTTGAAAATATTCAAGCATAGGTGGGCTTATTATGTCACCACAATGTATTACAAATTCAACATTCTTTTGTTTAAATATCTTTACAGCCTTTTTAATTGCCTCTTCATTTTCATGAGTATCTGATATTATACCAATCATTTTTTGTGTTATAAGAAGCTAGCCAATTTATTAATGTCCTTATTTGCTACGTGTGTGTAAACTTGTGTAGTCTGGAGATTAGAATGCCCCAACAGCTTCTGTATGTGCCTTATATCAGCTCCTGCCTCCAGTAAGTGGGTTGCAAAGCTGTGCCTTAAAGTGTGCGGAGTTATCCTCTTATTGATTCCAGCTTTTTTAGCTGCATTTCTCACAATCATCTGTATAGTCCTCATATCATACTTTTTGCCGAGGTTTGAGAAGAGAATAAAACCTTCCTTTTTTATATTGAAATATTCGATAAACCTTTTTAAATTATGGTGCAAAAAAATTACCCTTTCTTTTTCTCCTTTAGCTATTTTAAGGTGCACAACATCCCTTTGAAAATCAATATCCTCCCATTTAAGGTTTATTATCTCATTGAGCCTTATTCCTGTGTAATAAAGAAACATCAAAACTAATCTGTGCTTCAAGTTTAATGTAGCTTCAAACATGCTGTTTATTTCTTCTTTGTTTAGAACTACTGGAAGCTTGCCCCTGTTTTTGGCAAGTGGAATTTTTTCATCAAATTTCTGCCTTAAAATATTTTCATAGAAAAATTTCACTGCAAAGTAAGCAGACCTTATGCTAGATCTGCTTTTATCAGCATACTTTAATAAGAACTCTCTCGGACCTAACCCAGACTCAATAAAACTCTTTACTAAAGAAATGTAAACTTTTTCAGTCAGCTTTGAATATTTTCTTAGCCTTAATTCTTCTGATAATTTATCCAGATATGGTTGATATTCTTCCATAATCACGGAATGAATAACTATAAGTTTATAAAAGCTTCGCTTTAACTTAAATTTGGCGATTTAAGCGAAATAAATATAGAGATAATAGTTGTTTTACGCAATCGCCAATTTGCCTTTTTTTCAAAAACGTGCCTTGATTTTCTTA
>CAZGEW010000094.1:0-4170 GCA_964524225.1 uncultured Methanosarcinales archaeon
TTGTGGTTTTCTATTAAAATTTTCAGTAAGGCAACTTGAAAAGTTCGTATAATACACCTTATACGAACTTTTTTATACTAGTTCTTAAAGTTTAATTGGAAAAATAAAAGAGGTATACGATAATGCTAGACAAACTCAAAATTGAACTTAACATAAGAGGTTTTAGCAAGCGTACTATAGAAGCATACTTATACTACAATAAAAAATTTTTAGATTTTATTAAAAAAGAGCCTAAAGATGTTAGCGAGGATGACGCAAAAAGGTATATATCCTATTTAATGACAGAGCTAAAATATAGCCCCAAAAGCGTCAATTTAGCTTTAAGTGCTGTTAAGTTCTTTTATAGCCAAATCTTGCAAAATAGAGCCTTTAATGAGGTCAAAGCACCAAAATCTGAGAAAAAGCTTCCAACAGTCCTAACTAAAGAAGAGATTAAGAAGCTTTTAGATTCTATTGAAAATCAAAAACATAAGCTGTTAATTAAGTTTATGTACTCAGCTGGACTTAGGGTTAGTGAATGTGTAAACTTAAAAATTGACGATCTTGACCTAAATGAAAAGATGGGTAAAATTAGGCACGGTAAAGGCAATAAGGAGCGCTATATTATCCTTTCTGAAAGTTTGCTTAAAGATTTAAATAATTACTTAAACAAAAAGAAAGACAACAGCCCTTATATATTTTCAGTCAACAGCAGGCCTATTACAGTCAGACAAGCCCAAATGGTTGTGAAAGAAGCTGCGAAAAAAGCAGGCATCAAGAAAAGAGTTTTTTGTCATGCATTAAGGAGTAGCTTTGCCACCCATCTTTTAGAGGCAGGAACTGACATAAGGATAATACAAGAGCTTTTAGGGCATTCTGATTTGTCAACAACACAAATATACACAAAAGTTTCAATGCAACAATTAAAGAAAGTTAAGAGTCCCCTTGATAATTTATGAATAAAATTTTGAACGTTATTTCGTAAAACACTTTCTCGGTAAAAGTATGTCACAAACAGTGACTTGTGAATGAGTTTTACGAGCGAACTCGCTCACTTGCATATCACTGGGCACAGAAAAAGTTTAGAACTCTATCTATGGTAACTTGGATTAACACCAATTGCTTTCATTTCTTCATGACCACACTCGTTGCAGCGATAAACTTCATACTTAGAATTGCCGCTTTGAATCAACCCTTTTTTTATCATCTTTTCAGCACATATTTTGCACTTTACTTCTCTCATGTTGCTATCTTTTTTTAGCTTCTTTATAAATCTTTGTATTAATCTTTATTTCAATATGGAAATTATATAAATAAATTTATTTTACTCATAAAAAGTGAGAGTTCGTACAGGCAAAAACAATATGTAAACATAACATTGATGTTAGAGATGTGCTGAAAGAAAAAATAATAATGTGAAGTGGGATATGCGACAAAGTTAGGCACTATGAGATAAACGATTCATTTTTACTCTATAAGCCTTAAATATTCAAAATTAAGCCTTTTTAGACTTTATAAGTATCATAAGTAGAACATAAGTAAAATATATATACTAGCTTAAAGTGAGAGTTAAAGCAAAAATGTACTATTCAAAGACCTTAGAGTATGTTGTAGAGTCTTATTTCACTAGCTACTACTCAAAATTTAATTATTTC
Organism: uncultured Methanosarcinales archaeon; assembly: GCA_964524225.1. Lineage (GTDB taxonomy): Archaea > Nanobdellota > Nanobdellia > Woesearchaeales > GW2011-AR4. The sequence goes on from CAZGEW010000094.1 coordinate 1,635, forward strand.
TCCAAAAATGTAGATAAAGATAATAGATACAATTTTTTAAGAGAGGATATACACATAATGCAGTTGTTATACCCAAGAAAAGTTGCGATTTCATATAAAAATGAACAGAACTATGTTTTAAGGTACACAAATCATATATTTTCGCCTGAAATTTTTTTAATCCCAACACGACCAAAGACAAGATTTATGAGTAATAGCAATGAAGTAAGAAAAATTGTAGAAGAGGTATTTATATTAATGATGAAGAGTAAATTGCCAGATGAAATCTCAATAAATATCCTCCCATTTAAAGATTTTAAAGTGTTGCATTCAAAAATTGGAATATGGCATGAAGGTATTCTTGGATTTTCTATAAATGGAGTTAAAAAAGACATATTTGTAAGAAAAAATAATTTAGATGCTTTAATGCTTGTCCTAGGTCATGAGATAGGGCATGTATTAACAGAAACATTGCCTAATAAGCATGACGAAGAGGCAAAGGCGTTTGCATTCTCAATAGAGTGGATAAGAACAATTAAAAAGTATAACATAGCTAATCTAGGATTAAATATAAAGGATATCATAGATTTTAAGCCCGCAAGAAATGGATTACATGATGTAGCATTTAGCTTTATAAACCATATGATCAGAAATAAAAGAAAAATGATAGAATTGTATTATGATTTGGTAAAAAGGTATATCTCTATTTTTGACATTTTTTATTGTTAAATATTCAAAAATGAAAGTACAATTAAAAGAAAATATACTAAAAAAGAGAAACTTACTATCGAGAAAAGAAATAATTGAAAAAAGCAAAAAGATATTTACTAATCTATCAAAACTTTGCGAGTTTCAAAATTCTAAAACAGTAATGTTCTATGTTTCTTTTAATAATGAAGTTTATACGCACGATATGATAAGAGAGACATTAAAGAACAAATTAGTTATTGTACCAAAGGTTACTCACAAGGAAATAGAACCGTCTGTAATAATGGATCTTAACAACCTCTTACCGAGTGGAAAATTTGGTATCCTTGAGCCTATTGAAGTAATGAAAATACCTTACAAAAATATAGATTTGGTATTAGTACCCGGCATCATTTTTGATAAAGAAGGATATAGAATCGGATATGGTTTTGGCTATTATGACAAATTCTTAAAAAAAGTCTCTAAAGCTATAAAAATTGGATTAGCTTTCGATTTTCAAATTATAGATACTGTTCCAAGAGAAATGCATGATGTACCTATGGATTTGATTGTAACTGAAGAAAGGGTTATTAATTGTAAATAAAAAATAGATGCGCCAGCCGAGATTTTCGATTAAGCTTAATTCGAACTCGGGTCACAGCCTTGGCAAGGCCGTATCTTCTGTGGAATCCTTTCCTGAGGGCTTGAGCGTAGCGAAACCCTCGAATTTTTGGTTAAGCTTTTTCGCTTGCCGAAAAAGATTAAACCACTGGACTACTGGCGCACATATGAATATCATTTATAAATTAAATTTTTATTCAATTCGCCTTCGGCAAAATCTACAGCTCGGCGTCACTCGTTACCATATCGTGACGCCTCGCCTATTATTTAATTATTTTTTAATTTTTAATGAATATATTCGAGGTGAAATAGTGACTTGTGAGTGAGTGAGCTTGACCTGAACGCGAGCTCGCGTTCTAGCGAGCAACAGCGAATGAGCTCACTTGCATATCACTGGCAAACAAAATTTCGCTGAGTGTAAAATTTGTCACCCAAATGCGACGGATTGAATTATATTATTTATTGCTTAATTTTTATTTTGAAATGGGCCTGACCAGATTTGAACTGGTGACCTACACCGCACTTAATACTTTGTAAGGGTGTTGTCATAGCCGCTAGACCACAGGCCCAAATTAATAAAATTGTATAAATAAATTCTATAAAAATGTTTTGCTGTTATAAATTAATTGATAATATTTATAAAGCGTTTAACATTATCTATTAACGAAAGATAGAATTTTCATCTTTGATGAAAATTTAAAATACAAAATGGCGAGGATGTATTCAAGGAAAAAGGGGAAGCATGGCTCGAAAAAGCCCGCTAAGAAGACAGTTCCATCATGGATAAGATATAAACCAAAAGAAGTCGAATTGCTCATTGCAAAGCTGATAAAAGAAGGTAGAACTACTTCCCAAATTGGTATTTTGTTGAGGGATATTTATGGAATTCCGAGTGTTTCGGCTTTGTGTGGTAGGTCAATAAGTACAATAGTCAAAGATAAAAAATTGCTTCCAGAGATACCAGAAGATCTAACTGCTTTATTCAAGAGATATGCTGCAGTAAAAAAACATCTTGAAGTTAATAAGCATGATGAAACGGCAAAAAGAGGATTACTTCTAACAGAATCAAAAATTGGAAGGTTGGTAAAATACTACAAAAGAATTGGAAGAATTTCTGACACATGGAAATTTGATTCTGAAAGAGCTGGATTTTTTGGTGGGTAAGATTTTCTTTGTTTTTTAAGTACAAATCTAACGTTACACAAACTTTTATATATTAGCTTAGTATGCAAATAATTAATGAATCATA
>CAZGEW010000095.1:0-2298 GCA_964524225.1 uncultured Methanosarcinales archaeon
GGAGCTGATGGCTCAATAGTCGAAATAGATGATTATATTTCTTCAGGCTCAGGTTCTGTTATGGCATTTGGAGTTTTGGAGACTTTATACAAAAAAGGTCTAACTGTAGAAGAAGGTGTTAAGCTTGCTGCAAAAGCAATTAATGCTGCTGTGCAACGCGATATAGCATCAGGGAATGGCATTGATATAGTAACCATAACAAAAGACGGAATCAAAAAGGTATTTTCCAAAGAGATTGAGATTAAAATAGAGGTATAAAACCTTTCTAAAAATAATAAAAATTTTTAATTTTCCGAGAAAATTAAAAATTTTTCATAAGTGAAATTTCTTAAAAATGGCTGACATTACAAAAGAAATATTAAAGAATCTTCCTGAGAATAAAATAAGTGACATTAACTTCGAGGGAGCTAACATAGTACTCTATACAAAGGACAAAGATTTTTTCTTAAACAACAACGGTGTCATTAAGAAGATTGTAGATGACATAAAGAAAAGAGTCGAGTTAAGACCTGATCCTAGCATAACATTGAATATGGAAGAGGCTGAAAAAATAATACGCTCATTAATTACAGAGGAAGCAGGCGTTGACCAAGTCATTTTTGATTCTCAACGAAGCAGGGTAATAATTGAAACTGACAAACCAGGCTTAGCAATAGGCAAGCAAGGCTCTATTTTAAGAGATATAAGGACACAAACATTGTGGGTACCATTAGTAAGAAGAAAACCAGCCATAAGATCAAAGCTTATTGAAAATATAAGGGCTGTTCTCTACCAGCATAGCGATTACAGAAGAAAATTTCTTGACAAAGTTGGTCATAGAATATATGATGGTTGGCGTAGAGAAAAGAAGAATGAATGGATTAGGCTTACATATCTTGGGAGTGGACGCCAAGTAGGAAGAAGCTGCATATTCTTGCAGACCCCTGAATCAAGAGTATTGCTAGATTGTGGCATAAATGTTGCCTCAGCAGACAAGCCATATCCATACCTTGATGCTCCTGAATTTAACATAAATGAGTTAGATGCAGTTATCCTGAGTCATGCTCATATAGACCATTGTGGTTTTATACCTTACTTATACAAATATGGTTATAGGGGTCCTGTATATTGTACTGAGCCAACTAGAGATGTTGCAGCATTGTTAGTGCTTGATTACATTAAGATTCAAAGAGCAGACGCACAGGAACCAATTTACACATCTGAAGACATAAAAGAAATGGTGAAACATACAATAACGCTTGAATATGAAGAGGTAAGTGATATTACACCAGATGTTAGGGTAACACTTTACAATGCAGGCCACATATTAGGAAGCGCAATGGTACACCTGCATATAGGCAATGGATTACATAACATCCTCTACACAGGCGATCAAAAATATGGAAAAACATTGCTGCTTGAGCCTGCTGTTACAATCTTTCCAAGACTTGAAACCTTAATGATTGAAGCTACGTATGGGGGTAAGGATAACATAATGCCACAAAGACAAGAAACAGATGAAGAACTGATGAGTATAATAAGAGAGACAATAGAAAGAAATGGCAAAGTTTTAATCCCAACTTTAGGTGTAGGTAGAGCACAAGAAGTTTTACTTGCAATAGAAGCAAAGGGAAGGGAAGGTAAAATGCCGCAAGTACCTGTTTATATTGATGGCATGGTTTGGGATGTCACAGCAATTCATACAGCATACCCCGAATACTTAAACAATTTCGTAAGAAAGCTTATATTCCACAAAGACCAAAATCCATTCCTAAATGAGATTTTTAAAAGGGTAGGCTCACAAAAAGAAAGGATCGATATTATTGAGAATACTGGAGCCTGCGTAATTTTAGCTACTTCAGGAATGCTAACTGGTGGACCTTCTATTGAGTACTTAAAGCATCTCTGCGACAATCCAAGAAATTCTATTGCTTTTGTTAATTATCAAGGTGAAGGCTCTCTAGGCAAGAGAATACAGCAAGGTGAACGAGAGTTTACATTTTCTGATGGCGGCAAGCAGGAGATATTACAGATTAAGATGCAAGTTCATACTGTTGAAGGTTTTTCAGGACATTCATCCCGAAATCAGCTAATGAATTTTATTGCTAAAAGCGAACCAAGGCCCAAAAAAGTGATTGTGAATCATGGCGAGAATTCAAGATGCTTGGATTTGGCAAGCTCTGTACACAAAGGATTTAGGATAGAGACAGTTGCCCCGAGAAATTTGGAAACTGTAAGGGTGAAGTAATAATATCTAACAAATTTGTATTAGTTTTTGACATATGCTTACCTCTAGCGGAATTTTTTTATTAAAAAATC
>CAZGEW010000095.1:2398-3909 GCA_964524225.1 uncultured Methanosarcinales archaeon
CTCCATATCAGAGAGATAGCTCAAAGAATAAAATGCTCTCCTGCAAAAGTTCATGAGTGTATTAAAACATTTAAGAGTTATAATATTACTAGTGATAGCTACGATAAGAACAAAAGGGTTGTAACACTAAATTTGGACAACAAATTGACTAAACAAATAATACATTTGATAGACACAGATGCTAATTTAGTTTCTAGCAACTCAAAAGAAAAAGTTAATCTTTTTGATACAATAAGCCCACTTGATTTTAGATATTATGCTAATAACAAAGCTATATTTGAAAGACTACAGCCTTATCTTTCTGAAACCGCTTTTATAAAGTATACATTAAAGGTTGAGTCTACATTGGTTAATGTGCTTGCAAATAATAAGCTATGTTCTAAGGAGATTGCAGATGAAGTTGAAAATGTTTGTAAACAAATTACAGTAATAGAAGTATATTATGAAGAAAATAAGATAAAGCACAATATAAGGGCTTTGGTTAATTGTATAAGAAACAAGGTAAGTGAAGAAGCGAAGCCTTATGTTCATTTTACTGCTACAAGCTACGACATAATTTCCACTGCTGACGCATTAAGATACAAAAACTTCACAAATAACATTTTAGTCCCTGAGTTGCTAAAATTTGAATCTACTTTAATTAATCTGGCTCAAAGAGAGAAAAGCACATTACAAATTGGTCGGACACATGGTCAGCATGCTGAACCAATAACATTTGGATTTGCAATTGCAAATTATGTTAGCAGAGTTGGTAATTCTATACTTAAAATAAAGAAAACTGCTAACAATTTAAGAGGTAAAATGTCTGGTGCTGTTGGAGCTTATAATGCATCCTCTTTGTTTATAGAGCAGCCTATCAAGTTTGAAAACGAAGTAATGAGGGAGCTTGATTTAAAAGTATCCCCTATATCAACTCAGATTGTAGAACCTGAATACCTTACTGATTATTTAAGTAGTATAGTTGCTGCATTTGGTGTTATTGCAAACTTGGCTGATGATATGAGGCACTTACAAAGGAGTGAAATAAGTGAAATAGGTGAGTATTTTGAGAGCAAGCAGGTTGGCTCATCAACAATGCCGCAAAAAAGAAATCCAATAAACTTTGAGAATGTAAAAAGTATGTGGAAAGAGTTTATGCCAAGAATTCTTACAATGTACATGGACCAGATATCAGAGCATCAGAGGGATTTGACAAACTCTGCGTCAATGCGTTTTATTCCAGAGATTCTAGCTGGATTTTATATTTCAATTGTTAGGATGAATAAGGTTATGTCTAGCTTAGTAGTTGATAAAGCTAATATGGAAAAGAATTTTGAACTTAGCAGGAATATGATAGTTGCTGAGCCTTTGTATTTATTATTAGCAGCAAATGGTCATCCAGATGCACATGAATATGTAAGAGAAATGACTTTAAAAGCTCAATTAAGCAAAAAGTCATTGATGCCCTTAATTAAAAATGATAAGCTAATACAACCCTATCTTAAAAAATTCAACAAAAAACAGCTTGAAAT
>CAZGEW010000096.1:0-3869 GCA_964524225.1 uncultured Methanosarcinales archaeon
GTTTGGAAGTGCTGTTTTTGTCGGTACTGCCTTAACAGCAACAAGCATTGCAATAACAGCCAATGTTCTTAAGGAAATGGGTAAACTCCAAACAGAGGCTGCAAAGGCAATTATTGGAGCTGCTGTTATTGACGATGTATTAAGCCTTTTGGCACTTTCAATGTCAGAGCAAATTGTCTCAGGGACTCTTTCAGCAATCTCAATAGGTTTTGTTTTGTTTAATGCGTTTGCTTTCTTAATTGTTGGCGCTTATGTTGGAAGCAAATTTTTAAGCAAACTTGTAGGAAAAGTTGATAACACCAATATTGCAAAGAAATTTCCAGAGTTTGTCTTTATTTTTGCAATGATGATTGCCTTCTTCTATGCAATGATAGCAGAGCTTATTAATTTGTCAGCAATTGTAGGCTCTTTCATTGCAGGAGTTTCACTTGGCAGTGTTGTTTTAAGGCGCAGCAAAGACTATAGAGAGGGAGCAGAATATTTACATATTATATTTGCATCTATATTTTTTGTATCGCTTGGTATACTTGCTGACTTCAAAGCATTAACACCAAATGTCATATGGTTTTTGATAGCATTAACAATTGTCGCTGTTCTTACCAAAGTTATTGGCTGTTATATCCCTGCTAAATTGCAAGGCATGTCTCATAAAGATGCTTCTGTTATTGGATTTGGCATGTCACCAAGGGGAGAGGTTGCAATGATAGTTGCTTTGCTTGGATTAAATGCAGGACTTATTGGCCAAGATATTTATGTTTCGTTGGTTTTAATGAGCTTATTGACAACTATCCTAACACCAATAGTTCTGAGGAATTGGTTTTATTTTGAAAATAACAAATTATAAATACATATTCAAAAAATAATTAAATCATGACTATCGATGAGTATTTGATATTGGCTAAAAATTTTCTTCTCGATAAGCAATTTTTAAACCTATTTATATCTACAATATTTTTGTTCTTTGCAAGTTTATTATCTTGGTATATCTATTACAAGCAGTTAGCCAGAAGGGATTTATTTGAAATACCAAAATTAAACCTTAAAAGCAAGTTTGTAAATGTGCTGGATAGAATTATATACTTTTTGAAATATTTACTTATATTTCCAATATATTCATTTATATGGTTTCTGGTATTTTCATTTTTGCTATTTGCGTTATCAAAATCCAGACCTATAGAGGATATTTTATTTCTAGGTATTATAGTTGTAGCAGCGACAAGGATTGGAGCTTATGTAAGTGAAAAATTGGCGGAAGATATGGCAAAATTGCTACCCTTAACTTTAATAGCAATATTTCTCATTGATCCTAAAGCAGTAACGATAGAAACAATTACTTCTTCATTTCCTATATTATTACAGCAAATTCCAAGAGTGGCAAAATACCTGCTTTTTATTATCGCTGTAGAATGGCTGCTCAGAATAGGGCATTGGATAGTAATATCAATAAAGTCGACAGGACAGGAATAATTTACTTGATAGTTGTTAAATGCAATCGAAAACCCGCCTATCGTCAATAGTAAACCGTAAATACCTTTAGTTGTCGCCTTCGTTAAACTTCATAAACGACCAAAACACTAATAAATGCTAACGCACTCCCTAAAACAAAGATTTAACGGGTTCGCATAGCTCACCCAAATTTTTTATTATAAATTACGACGGGGGAATCGGAAATTGATGATTACTCAATCTTAACTACTTATATATAGTAACAAAATTGAAAGATTTATAAACAGGTGTAAATTCAATAAATACCCTTATAAGAATAAAATGGCAGAAAAATTAGAGAGAATAGTAGCGGATTTAGTATCTATTGGCAAAGTCACTGACCCACATGTGCAACCAGGAATGGTTGTTTCCTATACTTATCAACAACCAGTGCATATAAATGAAAGAGACTTGAATGAAACAGATTCTGAAAGATTAGCTAGTTATAAGCAAAGACAACAACAACTTGAAGAAGAATTATTTGCCAGTAGGAAAGCACGAACAGATTTTAGCCCGGTAGGTTTATCGAGAATGGGTTTATATAGATACCCAGAAGTTGTACATAAAGATTTAACCATTGTAACCAATGCCATAAATAATCTCTTAATAAGATATGATAAAAAACAAGTTGAAGCACTTGTAACAAAAGTCAATTTAATCGCTGGACAATGGCAAGCATATCTTGAAGGGTTTAATGGCACTGTTCTAATAAATTTCCTCCATCCTTTAAGATGGTCAAAATATGAACCAGACGTTAAGAGTGGTGTTTCTTATCGCATTGAAGTTCCTGAACTTGAGGGCAGAATTGAAAGAACCTTATCCTTATTAAGATTTAAAAAATCCGAGCCGAAGACAAGAACAGTCTTGGCAACAGTTTTAACACAATCAGATTTAGAATCTGGTTCAGTCGTTTACTTACGTAATTTTGTATCGAATGAAATTTATGTTGTAAGTTCAAGTGATTTGCCAAAAACCCAGAGCAAAAGAAGCATTCAATCGCCTCAATTTTATGAAACTTCTGACAGACGTGAAACAGAAGTTGCTGGAGGTAAGCAGGTTGGTGATTCAGTTGGAAAACAGAAAATTAAAAGTGGTTACAAAACTTCTGATGTCAAATTTTCTTCTCCTGAAGAGATTGCTGAATATCTAAGCAGGGTAGTCCGAGGACAGGATTATGCTATTAAACATGTTGCCATAGCGACTTATGACCATCTTGTTAGACCACGGGGGGTTAAAAAAAGTAATGTATTGATTATAGGACAAACTGGAACAGGCAAGACAGAATTAGCCAGAACAGTTGCAGAATTATTAAGCGTACCTTTTGCAGAAGCTAAACTTTCTGGTAAAAGCACTACAGGTTTTAAAGGTGACAATCTCGCAACAGTATTTGAAGATTTATACAGTGAAAGAGATAACCCAAATGTTGGCAGGTCTGTAATATTTTTGGATGAAATTGATAAATTAACAGAAAGAATCGGAGAAAGTTCTGGATTCGGTAGCCAATTACAAAATGAGTTAATTGGATGGGTTGAAAGTGCTATAGTAAAAATTCCTCTTGGATTGTATAGGGAGTTTAGTGTCAATACAGAGAATATGCTTTTTATTGGGGCTGGTGCTTTCGTAGATTTGGGTAAGCCCTATCCAAGCGTTACTCGAGAAGATTTAATTAAATACGGGCTTAAACCAGAATTGGTAGGAAGATTCCCAATAATTACCCATACGAATCCTCTTGATAGAGAAGCTTTGATAGACATAATGAAAAATGGTGGAAAGTCCAATGTTAATCAACAATTACGTCTCTTAAGAGAAGGTTATGGAATTTCTGTACAAGTTGATCCACAAGTTTATAGATTATTGGCGGATGCGGCTATACATCAAGGAATAGGTGCAAGAGGTATTGAAACTATATCCAATGAACTTTTTAAAGATATAAAATATTCAGCAAAGCGTGGCACTTCTTTGACAATAACTCCAGATAGAGCGTATGACAGTTTGAGAAATTTTTTACCACAGAATTATAGATTATAATTTTTGAGTTACATAAACAGACAAAATAAGCCTCCAACTCCCTAATTTTACTCTGCTTTGCAGAAATCTATTTTTATTAACTTTTATAAAAAACTACGGCGACAACTGGATTTACGCGGGTTTTCGAACTTTTAAGAAATATTTGTAGCAAAACCTAACACCATTTGAGATATTTCTTTGCCTTTTTCACTTAAAGTATAAGCTACTTTTCTAGGACTTTCAATAACTATCTTTTCGACAAGTCCTAATGTTTCAAGCAATTGTAGTTTTTTTGACAAAGCACGAGAAGTTAATCTCAACCCCTTTTTTATTGTATTAAAATTTGTTTTTTCATATAATAATAGAAATACTAACAA
>CAZGEW010000097.1:0-3739 GCA_964524225.1 uncultured Methanosarcinales archaeon
CATTAAACAGCACACTTTATGCTGTTGATGGAAAGGTTGGAGTTAATGTAACTAAACCAACACAAACACTCCAAGTTGCTGGAACTTTGAATGTTACATCACAAGAGACAAGAAGCGGTGATTTGTTTGTTGACAGTGCAGGAAGAGTAGGCATAAACACGACAACACCAACAGCTACATTATCAGTTGAAGGCAACTTCACAACTTTAAAAACAAACAGCTCGATAGGTAACATGACAATAGGAAAATTCAACCAGAGCTGTGTTGGATTCAGAGCAGGCTCAACTGGAGGATGGATATTGAGCTGTGCGCCGTAAAGAATAAATTATTTAAATAATAACATCTTGTTATAGTCTGTGATGTAAAAATGAGATTAAGGTGATAATATGAAAAAAAATATAATCAAAATAAAACAAAAAATAGTCCCCATCCTGAAGCATTATGGAGTTAAAAGTGCAGCCTTATTTGGTTCTTATGCACGAGGAGATGTAAAAAAGAGCAGTGATATCGATGTACTAGTTGACATAAAAGGGGATATTAGCCTGCTTGATTTCGTTGGAATTAAACTAGAGCTTGAAGAAGCGTTAAAAAAAAAGGTTGATTTAGTAGAGTACAATACAATAAAACCCCTTTTAAGAGAAAAAATTCTACAAGAGCAGGTAAAAATATTATGAGTAAAGATATTAAGGTATATTTAGACGATATTCTAGAAAGTATTTCTCAGATAGAAAAATATACAGGTAGAATTAACAAAAGTAAATTTGATAAAAACCTACAACTTCAAGATGCAGTTTTAAGAAGGCTAGAGATAATAGGTGAAGCTGTCAAGAATATTCCTAAAGAAGTGAGAGACAAATATCCAAAAATTCCATGGAAGAAAATTGCAGGGATGAGGGATGTACTTATACATGAGTACTCTGGAGTGAACTTAAAGAGAGTATGGAAAGTTATCAAAGGCGACATACCTAATCTAAAACGTGAAATCTTAAAAGTAAAAAATGATATAGAAACAAGAAAGAATTAATGTTATACAAACAAAGAAGAAGACAACGTAGGCATCAGCACTACAAACACAAACAGCACAATTGGCAACTTTACAGTTGGAAAGTTTAATCAAAGCTGTGTTGGATTTAGAGCAGGCTCAACAGGCGGATGGATATTGAGCTGTGCGCCTTAAGATTGGAAAATAAGTATGAAAATAATAAATTTAATATAGTGGTTATTATTATAATAAGGTGATTAAAAATGGTGTATAAATTTGAAAGTTTGATAAAAGCAAAAATAAATCATTTAGAGAATGAATTGAATAGCTTAAAGGCTTTGATATCAGGTAAAAAAAATAAACCTGTATCTTTAAGAGGTATGGCTAAGTTGCTAGTGGGTGAAAAAGAAGTAGATGAATCAATAGAAGACGCAAAGAGATCTCTTTCTAAAGGTGTATAATGTTTTATGTTGTTGATACGCATCCTTTAATTTGGTATTTAGCTAGAAAACTACCTAAGAAAGTTGATGAAGTATTTAAATCATCTGAAAGAGGCGAGTATATTATATTCATACCCACCATAGTTCTTGCTGAATGTTATTATTTAAGTGAGAATAATAAAATAGAATTAAATTTTGAAGAAATTTTAAATTTAATAGAAAAAAGTTCTAATTTTTTTATAGTACCGTTTAATCTTGATGTTATCAAATTATTCCCAAAAATAAACATTAAAGAGGTTCATGATAAGATTATTGTGGCTACTGCAAAATTGCTAAATGCTAAGTTAATCACAAAAGATAATGAAATAAGGAAGTCTAAGGTTATTGATACAATTTGGGATTGATATATAAATGGCAACTTTACAGTTGGAAAGTTTAATCAAAGCTGTGTTGGATTCAGGGCAGGCTCAACAGGCGGATGGATATTGAGCTGTGCGCCGTAAAAATGCAATTATTTTCAGTTAACTATTTAAAGTTTATTGGTTTTTATTAGAAACTGGTGATATGTAATGGAACAAAAATTAAAAGAATTCAAAAGGATAACAATTGATCCTAAAATAATGGTTGGCAAGACTGTAATTAAAGGGACAAGAATACCAGTTTATGTAGTTTTGAATTTGCTTGGAGAAGGCTGTACTTTTGAGGAGATTATGAAAGATTATCCTGACCTTACAAGGGATGACATTCTGGAAGCTCTAAGGTTTGCAGCACAATTTACGGAATTTGAGGAAATAGAAGCATAAATCATGAAACATATCTTTTTAGTAGATGAGAGTTTGTCGCCTGAACTCGCAAAAAGATTAGTGAAATTGGGATATTCTGCAAAGCATGCAAGGGAAATTCAATTAAAAGGCTCTGATGATATAAAAATCGTTGAATGAGCTATACAGAATAAAGCGATTATAATAGCAGGCGACTTGGATTTTGGAGAACTGTGGTATTGGCGCTACAGAGGCAAACTGGGCGTCATTGTGTTGAGGATAAAGTCATACAAAATTGAATCACAATACGAAGTGATAAAATTTTTGCACAATAACAATTTGCTTACCAGCGAGAAAATATTAAATGCATTGGTGATAAGCACTTCCAGCAGATACAGAATAAGAACTACATAAAAATTAATGAGGCAACGTCGGCATCGGCACAACTTCACCACAAAATACATTAGATGTAGTAGGAGCTGTTACAGTATCCAAGGGATTGAATGCATCTAACTTGAATGTAACAGGCTTCAGCATAACAGATGACAGCTTGGTAACTGTTGTTGAGTTTGAAGAAGAAAATAAAGAGAATGCTAATTATTCGTACTTAATTCTAATTTCAGGATTAGACTCGAATGATTTCAACAATTCTTCTAGTTCTTCCTTAGAACCTGCAAATGAAGCGCTAGCAACAGTTCCCTTTTCTACATTCCTTATAACAACGGAGGCTACATTCATTCCAGCTTCATTAACTCCAAGTTTAACTGTTATAACTAATTTAGGCATAGGTAAAAGCACTAATCAGAACTATTTAAAGCTTTCTGATGTTAATTTCAAATGTTTAGTATCATAATTACGTAACATTTCTTATCCTTTATAAATAAAGAAAAAATCTTTTTCTTTGGTGATGTAAAATGTATAAATTAAATGAAAAAAACGTAAGTGGATTATAAAGCAAATAAAGAAAGGCACGCCTATAAAGTATATAGCCTTAGCACAAAAAGTAATCCGTAAGACAGTATGGGAAATAAAGAAAAAGTTCAAAAAATATGGCGAAGATGGTCTAAAAGACCATAAAGCAGGACGACTTTTTGATCCTTTAAGCGCAAAATTCTATGATTTGGTTGTTAGTGAATGGAAAAAGTATAAGTGTGGAGCAAGAAAGCTTCATGCAATTTTCAAGAAGAAAGGCTTTCGAGTTTCTCTAAGAAAAATAAGCCAAGTTCTTGTTAAAGAAGGTTTTCAAAAGCCATGTTTAAAGAGAAGAAAGCCAAGAAAGTACAAAAGATATGAATGGCCTTTGCCAAACTATATGTGGCACACTGATTGGCACGTCATTAAAGCCAAAAAACTGAAAGGTAAGAAAATACTTCCATATCTTGATGATTGTTCAAGAAAGATTATGGGATATGTAATTGGTGCAGAGACTACTAAGAATTCTTTGTTCGCACTTTATAGTGCGATTGCCAAAAATCTAGTAATGCCCTTTATATTGAATAGTGATAGAGGGCCTCAGTTTATTTCAAATAAACTAGACAAAAAAGGAAAAGCAACAC
>CAZGEW010000098.1:0-3554 GCA_964524225.1 uncultured Methanosarcinales archaeon
GACATAGAACAAAACAAGGTGCTTATGATTTTGCTATTATTGAAAGCCACAGACAGAATTTATACTGAAATTGGAAAAATATCTATACCTCAAGATGAGATAAATAGAATTGTCCTCAAATTTGATAGCGTTCCACACGAAAATTTTGTAAGGGATTTGGAAGATTTAAGATTCAAATTAGGAATGGTTAATAGAGACGAAGTAAGATTGAGGTTGGAAAACAAATTAAACGATTACTTGAGAAGAAAAACTGCAAAAATTGAACGGTATGAACAAGAATGGCGTTAGAGGACTTTATTTTAGTAAATAATTAATGGAAATAAAAACCAAGCTTCAATCTTAAAATGTTTGTAAACAAAGTCAATAAACTAATGACTTAACAATATTTATTACACCATTTGTTATGAATTCTATTGCAACAGCACTAAGAATAATACCCATAACTCTTGATATTACACTAATCCAATGGGTTCCCAGTAATTTGTACAATTTTGCATAGTTCATAAATATTAGTCTTGAACAAATTAATGTAAGGATTGCTGCTAACATCACAACAAACATCCCATTTTCCTTGACCAATATTATTGTAGTTGTAATAACTCCTGGACCAGTTAGCAATGGAGTACCAATTGGAACACTTAAGTCAATACTTGTGGATTTTTGATACTTAAAAGGTATTCCAAAAACATATCTTACCCCAATTATTAGCAATAGTATTCCGCCTGCAATCTGGAAGCTATTAAGGTTTATACCAAAAAAATCAAATATTTTAAGTCCTAAAAATAAAAAAATAAAAAGCAAAAGCCCAGCTACAAAGATAGCTCTTTCAATATTTTTCTTTATCTCACTTGCTGGCAGTCCTTTAATCACAGTAATAAAGAATGGCAAATTCCCAATGGGGTCCATGATTACAAACAATGTAATAAACGACTCAAGCAGAGCTCCCATTTTTACACTCTTTTGTAATAAACTTTCTTAGGCAAGAGAATGAACAATGAAATTCCAACCACAATTATAGTGTACATTATAGAATATCTTACGATATTTGAGGCGTCAACTGCCTTATATGCATATACAATAAGGCTCACCATGCCGCTAAAAAACAATATAGGAGCTAATGTATGATAGCCCATCTTTTCTGTATGAAAATACACAGCGGATATAATGAAAAATGACACCGAAGTTATGAATAAAAATACAACTACAATATTCATATATTTAATACTCTCAAAGTGTAAAGTAGAATAAATTGATATATACAACGTAAATATGAAAGCGGCAAGTATAGAAACATAATAAAACCAGTCTGGAGTCCTTCTTACCACTTCTTTTTTGTTATCCATCTTCCACATCCCATAATATTATGAATATTTAAAGCTATTGATTTTGTTGTTGAGCTTTATAATCACTTATTATGGTATCTACTCTACTTTTTACATCATTTGAAGAGATTGCGAATCCTAATGATTCAAAGCCTCCAACTTTGAAGTCATTTATTCCAACAATCTCACTTTTAGAATTTACTAAAGGTCCACCAGAATTGCCTGGATTTATAGGAACATCTGTTTGTATATATTTTATGTTATTGCTACCTAATCTTATAGCGCTTACAATACCTTCTGTTACAGTAAATGCTAAGCCAGCAGGATTACCTGCTGCTATAACCTTTTCGCCAACCTTTACTTCATTGGAATTGCCAAAGCCAAGAGCTTTCAAGCTAGGTGCATTTATTTTTAGCACTGCTATATCTGCAATTTCGTCATAGCCGGCAATAGCAGCTACATTGTATGTCTTTCCAGAATAGGTTGTCACTCTTATTGTAGAGGCACCAGATATTACATGCAAGTTTGTTACTATAAACCCTTCTTCATTTATAATTACACCGCTTCCAAGTCCGAAATTTGTTGTGATGCTGACAACTGATTGCAAAACGTTGTCTATAATTGCAGAGAAATCAGCGCTTTTTATCTGAATATCCTTTAATTCACCTTTCAGCTCATTCAATTTTATATTACTTTGTTGTTCAATTTCGTCAATTAAATTTGTCAATGTAGTTATTTCCATTTGATTTTGTTTCTTAAAATTCTTAAGATTTGTATCGATTAAACCAATTTGAGAAGATAAATTTGAGCCAAGAACATATATTTGATTTTCTAAAGATTTTTTCAATGCTATGAAATTGGCTGATATTTCTTGATTTAAGTTGAAAATTTTTTTATCATACTCTTCTCTTAGAATTTTAATGCTGTAAGTGTAATAATAAACAGAGCTACTCAATAAAATAATAAAGAGTATAAAAACCAACATTAAGTTTCTATCATTTTTATTCATATTCTCATTCTTTTACCTCATACTCTACGTCTATATATTCTCTAGACTTTTCTTTCTTATGCTTTTTAGGGTATCTTAACCTAAATGTAGCAATTAGTAACACAATTAACGATAATAAAATTATTAACAATATAACTGCAATAGATACCATAATCAAGCCTCCTACAATGATTAAGTACCATTTAGATATGAAAGCTAGTAACGTCCAACCTTTGTCATTTGAATAAAGGTAAATAAAATATACAACTATAAGGCTGAATATCGAGCCTATTCCAAAACCCCATTTTCTATGGATGAGCATTTACTCCTCTGCGAAATTTTCTTGTATAAATGTAGCCATTTGTTTGTTGTCGGCAGCTTTATAGGCTTCTGCGGCCAGTTTATATTTCTTAGATTGAATACACAAAATTGCTGCATTATTAAGCCTTTGTTTGTCCTTAGTTGGGATGAAGCAGAGAGTGGCTAACTCTATTTTGTTTTCTAACATAAACAAGTCACCAATTTCCAACAATCTTTCTATATTATTTGCCTTTGTCATCACCTCTATCGCTTCCAAAAATCTATTTTGTCTGTATAATTTTTCTCCTGCATCGCTTAAAAATTTTTTCCTCACTGAATCATCTAGCATAGAGAGATTTACTGAATTTACTCCTTCTTTTATTATTTTTTCAACTATTGGGTGTTCCATAAAAACTAAAATGCGAAAAGATTTATTTAAAGTTTTTTATGTTGATAAAGTCAATGAGCCTGCTGGGACTTTCGACAATGTTTGCGAACAAAGTTTCAACTTATTTCACAGTTGTTTCGAACCCAGATTAACCGGTATCCAACCAAACTTTTTCTTAGAGGGCTTGACGAACGAAGTGAGGAAACCCTCAGTTTTGGTCAAGCTTTTTCTAAAAGGTTGGTCCGAAGCCGATTACGCTATCCATTACGTCACAGGCCCACATGCTTATGTGCTTATGTTTAATTAAAGTATTTAAACTTAATTGGTATATTGGACTAATGCAGAAATATTATTGAGAAATAATGGGAAAAATTTTGCTTGGAGCGAAAATTTATTATTCTTTAGTGGTAACAAATAGAAAGATTTATAAAGGGTGAAAAAAGTTATTGTAGTGGGTAATTTACTCAATAATCAAAATGCTCCAACAATCTCTCCAAATCCTAAAACAAATGTACTACCCAACAGGGCTTTTTGCAGCTAGCAGAATGAGCGTCAA
>CAZGEW010000099.1:0-3499 GCA_964524225.1 uncultured Methanosarcinales archaeon
TCAACAACATACCTAAATGGCAAAACAACACTTTCATTCTCATTTATTTCAATTTCCAATTCATCAACAAACTTGAAATCTCTTAATTTTTTTCTTTCTAGAATTTTTTTTGTAACATGAACAGCAACATCAGTTGGCATCTGCTTGCTGCCAAGATTTCTAGTTGAAAATTTTATTTTTGTGTTTTTTAAATTATTGAGTATAGTATTCGTTCTTTTTTTTGCCGGATTGTTGCCAAGAATGCCTCCAAAAACAAGATATTTGAATTTGTTTTTGTCATTTTTCGTTAATGTGGTTTTAGAATATTGAGATAAAACACAAATATTATTTAAATCCAATTCACTAATGCTTTTTTCATAAACAGCCCCGTATTTTTGTAATTTTTTGCGTCTTTTTGTTTTTTAATGTTTGTAAAAATCAAATTATCTTCATTAACTAATTTAGAAATATGCTCGTACTCTATCAGGCACCATTCAAAAAGTTCAGGTTCTAAATGTTCTATAATATATTTCATCTTATTAAAAAGTATAAAGAAAAAAAATTATCAAAATTTCTTAAACTGTGCTGCTATGTCTATCAAATCAACATGCCCTAAAAACATTGCTCTGCAGCAATATCTTTGCAAGCCTAAGTCATCAAGCACTTTTTTTCTTTCCTCGCCTTTGTTAACTCTCTCAACATAGGATTCCCATAAGTGGGCGATTGGCTTGCCGCAGCTCCAGCATCTTATAGGTATAATCATTTTAACTCGTAGAAATTTTGGCTATTTTTAAAGGTTTTGATGAAGCTACTCAAACAAAAACATTTAAAAATAAACTTCTATCATTTTCTTACATGAGGTACAATCTAACTTTATTTAATTCTGCTGTTTCAGATTACAAAAATAAAATAAAAAATTTTTACCCCAATGGTAAAAATTTTTTTATAATATTTGATATAAATAATAAAACTGCATTACACTCTATTGCTCCTCTGTCGAGAGCTTTGCATGAACTTAGAGCTGATGTCAGCTGCACAGGAATAAATGGCAAATCAGAGAGTTTAGAAGCTTTAAAGGACATATGGCAAACATTTGAGGATTATGAAAATGGAATAAAGAATGAAAAAACAAAAGCTTTGGGCTTTTTTATCAATGAAGTTGATAAAAAAGCTAAAGGAGAGTTTAAAAAAATATTTAAAAAACCAAAATTCATTCTTGAAGCAGGTATTAATAAATTCTCAGGTTCTTTTGAGTTACCTTTCCGTACAGAGTGGTTTAAGGAATATAGAAGGGGGGATTTAATAAAAACCGCTGAAGTTATATGGCGAGAGGTTTATGCTTTAAAAAAGGGTGAGAGGGTAGGTATTGGCTTTGCGCTGATACCTACCGCAAGTTTAATGGGGCATCCATTGGAAGATTATCTAGATTCGTATTCGATAATTTGGGCAATGATGCAGACTGCAAAAATAACTAGCGATGTTATGATGAATGCTTATACGTTTAGGAAGTCTATGCTTGAGAAAAGTGAAATAGTATCTGAGTTAAGAACTACTCTGTTAGGATGTGAACTTTCAAAAGAAATAGATGAGGAGATTTTTAAAAAATATGAAAGGGTGTCGGAATTGTTAAAGCTCGATAGAATAAAGCCAATAGATTTATCTTTTTCTATTAGTGGAAAAGGTTACCCTGGAAAACATCTTTTTGGAGAGGTAGTTGGTTATCCATCGCCAAATAAGAAAACAAGATGGCAGACACCTGCTCAAATGATTTACAAGCTTGATTTTTATCCACAGACAAGATATGATGACAGAGCTCCCATAGCAAGAGTAGCTTTCACAGAAACATTGCCAATTGACATTTTTATAGAAACGAATTTAGTCAATTGGAATGATATTAGGGCAAGAAACAAAAGGATAAAAGAAATAATGGATAAGTGTGAAGTAATTTATGTTGAAGGAAAACTTAATGAAAAGTACATTACAAAACTAGAAGTTGGACTAGTGAAGGAAGATGGCTTAATAAGATGGGTAAGATGCTCTGATACTGATGTTAGAGAAAAAATAAATAAAGTGTACTTACAAATGACAGGAATTAAAGCAGGTTGCATGGGCAATATTCCAGGCGGAGAGGCATTTGTAACTCCAGAATATATTAAAGGTATTTTTGTGGGAGATGTTGTAGTACATGTTGATCAAAGTTATCCGTTAAATGAGAAAAATCCTTTAGTTGTTGAGTGTTATGGTGACAGCTATAAGATAATAGATGGAGCTAAAGAGATTATAGATAAAATAAATAAAAGAAAAAAAGAAGCTATGAAGCTATTGCTAAGATATGAAAAAAATGAAAGTCTGCCCCAAGAAATAATTGATTTAAAAAAGAAAAATTTTGAAAGAATTGGAGAATTTGCAATAAACACAAATCCAAAAGCAAGGCTTTGCGAGTATTTAATTGTAAATGAAAAGATAGCAAAGATGATGCACATCGCACTTGGCTCTGGCTTTGAGCCAGACAGAAGCACAGAATATCACATGGATATTGTATTTAATGCACCTCGACAAAAACTTGATGTATATGGTATTAATAAAAAAGGAGATAAATATTGGATTTTAAGAGAAGGTGAGTTTGTAGGTTTACGTTATAGTTAAGTTGACAGCATCAAAAAAAACATTTTTATATTAGTTCATTTCTAATCAATTAAGTTTGTCAAAAAAGAGCTGAAATGAAATATAAACACAATATCAATCTTATTTATATTATTGTAAGTTTTGCAATCTTAGCAACTGCTTTTATCATATTTGAAGTAAATTCTAACAGAGTAAATGAAAGAAACCTTGTTGGAGGTGCTACTACAACAACTTTAGAACATCCTATAGCTACTAGCTCAAACACAGATAAGGAACTTGGTAAGAGCAGCTCTTATGAGCAACTTTCACAAGAATTCAAAATTACTGCATCAACTCCAACTTACTCTCTTACAGGTGCTAAAGTATATTTGATGAGGTACAATAGTCCTACTTATCCAATTACTGTATCAATTAGAAGCTCACTTAGTGGCTCTAACATAGTAAGCACAACAATTACACCTACAGGATTATCAACATCAAGCCCTACTTTAGTCAAGGTTAATTTTGGCTCAAATACTCTTAAATCAGGCAATACTTATTATCTTACACTTTCTGTAAGCTCTACTGATATCCATAACTATTACAAATGGACATTGTCAAGCGCTAATCCTTATGAAGATGGTTATTTCTATCGTGAGACTACTAGATATTCTTCCTATGATGCTTATGCAACAATACTTTATACTTTATCTTCACCGCCTCCACCACCACCTTCAACATGCTCTGATGGAACTGCAATAAATCAATGTTCTTCTACAAAGCCACTTTATTGTAATTCTGCTTTACAATTAGTTAATAATTGTGGTAGTTGTGGTTGTAGTGCTGGTTATACATGTCAATCAGATGGAGCATGTATTATTACTCCAATAACTCAAACATCTGGAATACAAACGAT
>CAZGEW010000100.1:0-3245 GCA_964524225.1 uncultured Methanosarcinales archaeon
GAATACTTGGAAGGGTTGAGTTTTAGTGCAACGTTGCGAAGCAAAAACTCAAAGTTGTCGGCACAATCGTAAAAAACGGGGGGTCGGCGAGGAATGGGGTAATGTGTAATAGTATTTGTTATTGTAAAGTAGTCAAAATAGAAAGCTTTAAATAGTGGTTTGAATTAATATAGTAATATGATAGCTGTAGACCATCAATCTATCGATTATTCACGCCCTTTAGAATTACTAGTACGAGATCATGTTTTTCGAAGAGAGGATACTCCTGAAATAGATACTGAATTTCCTGAAATTTTTTTTTATTCTAATAGAAGATATAATAAAGACCCAAAAATTTTTTTATGGGAGGTAATAAATTTAGGAGGGTTAAGACGTTATCTTCATATATTGAACATAAGAGGATTAGAACAAACTGGTTTACGTGTTAGTTATGATGAAGATGATTTACTCAAATCAATACAGCCAAGATTACTGTTAAATGTAGCTACAATAAGAGACCAAAATGGAAATTTTGCAAAAGACATACCTTTAGAATGTTACACAACAATTAGTCTTACACCAGAAGAAGTTGAATACGTACACTTTTCTAGTTTTGGAATGGAACGAAGACTTCAGCAAATATTTAAGCCAAAATTGATTGGTTTTGCATCTAACTATTTGAAAAGTAAATAATTTTTAATCAAATGTTTCTGATGTCACCATTAATAAATAACCCCGAGCCGACCCCTAATAATATTTCTGCCGACAATTGAATATAACAACCATTAAATGAATTTTGAAAATGTCAAAAACACGACATTTTAGAATTGCCAATAATTCCAAACTAAGCTAGCTTGGTAATAACTTCCTTAATACTTATTAATTCTTCTTTGCCACTTTTCATATCCCTTAATTTTACTTTGTTTTCTTCCAATTCTTTTTTGCCTATAAAAACAACGTATGGAATACCAAGATAATTAACATACTCAAGATTTTTACTTGGACCTCTATCCATCAAATCAATATCTGTATTTATATTTGCATTCCTCAATTGTTGAGCAATCTTAAGGCTTTCATTCAATGTTTTGATCGGTATAATGTAAACTTTAGTATTAGTTTTTTGCCTAATCTTTTCCTTTTCAAGCAGTGCGTCATATATTCTGTCTATGCCAAAGCTCACACCAACAGCTGGATAAATGCCCTTTCCAAGTAGAGCTCCTATTATATTATCGTATCTGCCACCTGCACAAACAGAACTTTTTACATTGCTATTTTTAAGAAATGTTTCAATTACTGTTCCAGTGTAATAAGCCAAGCCTCTTGCTAATGAAACATCAAATTCGACAAAAAAATTTGAATTTTTTGAAAAATTCAAATTTTTTAAATAATCTAACAACTGTTCAACTTCATTTAAACCTTCGGATTCTTTTAATATATTTTTCAATTGTCTTATTTTTTGTTGGTTATCACCTGGAATACTAACCATATTGATAATACTTTGGACCTTTGACTCATCTATTCTTTGTTTCTTTAATTCATCTTTTACTACATTAATACCAAATTTTTCTAATTTATCTATTGATAGAATTATTGCCTCATAAGCATCTTTTTCAATACCATAATAGTCTAGGATATCATTCAACAATTTTCTATTATTGATTTTAATGTTGATATCAAAACCTAGTTTGGAAAATGCAAAATTTATTAATGCTATAACCTCAGCATCTGTCAGCATTGAAAATAAGCCAACAACATCAACATCGCATTGTGTGAATTGTCTGTATCTTGCAGAAGCAGTAGGGCCATCTCTGAAAACTTCTCCAATTTGGTATCTCTTAAAAGGCATTTTTATAGTTGGATTCATTCCAACATACCTTGCCAATGGTACTGTTAAGTCATACCTTAAGCCAAGTTCCCTATTTCCTTGGTCTTTTAGTTTGAATGTCTCCTTTAAAATTTCAGTTCCTCCTGCATATTTAGAAGCCAAAACATCAAACCTTTCAAGAATAGGTGTATCCAACGGTGTATAACCATAAAGCTCAAAAACTTCTTTTAGAGTATTGACTATCTTATCTCTTAATAACTTTTCTTCCGGTGAAAAATCACGAGTTCCTTTTGGTAGTTGAAGGTTCATTTTTAATTTAATTTAGATTTTGGTTTAAATAATTATTGTTTAGTCTTATCTGAACTGCTTTTTTGTGAGCAGTTAATCCTTCAATTTCACTTAATTTTAATGCACTTTGTGCTAATTTTTTAACACCTCTGGAATCAATTTTTTGGTAAGTCTGCATTTTAACAAAATCCCTTACACTTAATCCACTTGTAAATTTGGCTCCGCCATTAGTTGGCAATACGTGATTTGTGCCACTGCAATAATCGCCAAATGCTTCAGCAGAGTACTTGCCTATAAATAATGAGCCATAATTCTTTAGTTTATTTAAGTATTTTACAGAATTTTTTACTTGAAGTTCTAAATGTTCTGGTGCAGTTTTATTTGCAATATCTATTACATTAGTAATCTTTTTTACTAATATCATCTTCAAATTTTTAATTGATTTTCTAATAATATTTCTTGTACTTAAACCTATTAATTGTTTTTTTATTTCGTCATTTACTTCTTCAATCAATCTCTTTGAATTTGTCAATAATAATGCTTTTGAATTAACATCGTGTTCTAATTGAGCTAACAAATCTATAGCGACAAACTTGCAATTTGCAGAATTATCGGCAATTATCATCACTTCACTAGGACCTGCTAAAAAGTCAACACCACAATCTCCATAAACTGCTTTTTTTGCGGCGGTAACATAAATATTTCCAGGGCCTACAATTTTGTCAACTTTAGGGATTGACTCAGTGCCATAAGCCATTGCTGCTATTGCCTGTACACCACCAATTTTAAATATTTTGTCAGCCCCTGCAATATCTGCCGCTACAATTGTTTCTGGCTTAATTTTAGGGGAACAAGCTATGATTTCTTTAACTCCTGCAAGTTTTGCTGGAACAATGCACATTAAGGCTGTAGATGGCAAAGGATAATTTCCTCCGGGAATATAAACACCAATTTTCTCTATTGGGACGATTTTTTGACCTAATATAAAGCCATCTTTTTTTATTTCAAAATTCCTAAATTGCTTAAGTTGTCGTTTTGCAAAAAACTCTATGTTTTTCTTAGCAAATTTCAGAGCCTTTATTGTGCCTTTATCAACTTGTTTATAAGCCTGTTTTATTTGCTGTTTTGTAACTAAAAAGGATTTTAAATCAAT
>CAZGEW010000101.1:0-3110 GCA_964524225.1 uncultured Methanosarcinales archaeon
TTTTCTAAGTTTTCTTTCGTGCTCAAGTTCTTGTCTTAATCTTCTTACTTCCCCAAATATATCAATTCTTTGACTCATGGTGGACACCTCTTTGTCCACCCCCAATAATTTTTAAATTATAGAACTTGTATTTGCTTTTTTCGGTTTTAAGAGTTTATAGATGGGCTAGGGTCGGGGCTTGTTACCTCTATATACTTTAATATAAATTTTTCCTTACAAGTAGTATCAAAGATTTATAAATACAAAATAAAAAAATTAATAAAATGCAAATAATCCATGATTTAGGAATTTTAAAGATAAGTGAGAATACAAATGAGAATGTTGGTTTCTTGCTGACAAACAAAAAAGGCAGCTATTGCAGTATTTTCAATACCACATCTTCTAGATACCAAGGTCTTTTCTATTTTGAACCCAAAAAAAACAGAATGTATAAATTCATAGAGAGCATAGAGCTAGTTGATAGACATAACACCTTATCTTTAAAAAATAATTTTTATTTTATTGAAAGGAAAAAAAAGGATATTATTGAATCCTTCACGATGCCAAAAACTCATAACTCACTTATTTATGAGTTAAGCAAAGAAAATGAAATTGACTTAATATTAGATTGTAAAGACTCCTATGATAATAGGGAATGGGGAAGATATTATAAGATTGACGAACATGAGGGTTACTTATTAGTAAAATTCGAGAAAAGAACTAATAAGATTGAAGATTCAAAAGATAATGAACTAGAATATACTTTATATTTGACAATTAAGTTTGATACTAATAATTATAAAAAAAATAATCTGTGGTTTGAGAAGCACTACTCATTAGACGAATTGCGGAATTCTATGCCATTTAGAAGATACGTCTATAATGCACTAAGATTAAAAGGTACAAAATTTGTGTTCACAGTATCAAACAATAAAAAAAGTGCTATAAAAGAGTGCAACTATGTTTTTAAAAACTTAAAAAAGATAAGGGGAGATGGAAAAAAATATTTTTATACTACTCTTAAAAGTAAATCGTTACAAAAAATTATAAAAAATAAAAAAATAAGGAATAACACAAAGATTGCATACATAAATACACTTAATTCGTTGAATAATTTAATTATTAATGATAAAAAAAGATTTGGTTTATTTGCTGGTTTACCTTGGTTTTTCCAATTTTGGTCAAGAGATTCATTGATTTCATTGAAAGCAATATCAAAAAGTGACGAGAAAATAGCTAAAAAAATTCTTTTTGGATATTTAAATAGCATAAATGATGACGGCAGATTGCCAAATTTGGTAGGCAAGCATAAATCTAGGAGTTTGGGCAATTCTGACTCTCATGGCTGGCTCTTCTTAAGATGCAAAGAGATAATGCAGATAAGGAAAAGATATATAATGTCAAATAAAATAATTAAATCTCTTAAGAAATCCATTAATCTATTACTTAAATTTCATACTCTGGATTTATTTGAAGTTAATGACAAACTTGAAACTTGGATGGATACAGATTATGAAAACGATACTAGACAAGGCGCAAGAATTGAGATTCAAGCTCTTAGGCTAAATATGTACAAGTTGATGTTTGAGTTGACAAAAAATGAAAAATACAAAGCTCTTGAAAATATTCTTAGGCTCAAAGTAAGAGAAAAATTTTGGAATGGACAAATTTTGGCTGATGGTTTAAATGATTTTACAATAAGACCAAATGTTTTTATTACAGCATACACATATCCTGAATTATTAAGTTATGATGAATGGGAGGCATGTTTTGATAATTCATTAAAAAACCTCTGGTTAGAATGGGGAGGTTTATCAACAATAGACAAAAGCAATCAATTATTTTATGACACTAATACAGGTGAAAATGTAAAGAGCTACCACAGAGGTGATTCATGGTTTTGGATAAATAATTTAGCCGCAATAGTATTACACAAAGTTAATAAAATAAAGTACAAAGACAGTATAAAAAAAATAATAAATGCAAGCACTGAAGAAATCCTATGGAAAGGATGTGTTGGTTGTCATTCTGAGCTAAGCTCTGCAAAAAACTTAGAAAGTCAAGGCTGTTTCAGCCAAGCATGGAGTAATGCAATGTACATGGAGTTGATTGAAGAGGTTTTTGGTTAAAGTAAAGCTAATATCTCTAAAAATGTAAAGAGCTATTGATTGTCCAGAAGTCTTAACTAACAATGGATGAATAAAAAATAAATTTTTGTAATGACAAACTATTCTAATATCTTAATTTTTGTAAAGTTCATATGCTTTGTTAACATATAATTCTGCAAATCGTCGGATTTTTCCAAGTTCAAAGGCTATTCTCTGTTGTCTTTCAATAGCTTTTTGTAATATGTTACCTGCATAAACCTTTTCCTTTTTGAGTTGTTCTATGGTGACAACATACTCATCGATAGAATTTCCATGCCTACCAACAAATTTCGCGGCATTTAATGGGTCTAATAATACAATCAATTCAAGAGTCTTATAAAAAACTTTAGAAAACTCTTCCTTACCCATTTGAGCTGCAAATTCTCTAGTGTCTTCTATTTGTTTTAATTTTTTATAGAAATCATCAGCATTTGTAATAGGGGAAAAAGTTAAATATGCATGAACCTCTCTTATAATCTGCCTTACAGGATGTGTAAAATTATACCCTTGTAATAATGCATTAAATTTATTTTTTGCATCCTCAAAATTTATGTTAGGTACCCCCTCATATTTTTTCATAAATTCAACAAGTTCTTTCTGTGACATTTGAATGTTAGTGGGTCCATTTATTTTTGGATTGACACCTCTAGATTTCAAAAGATTTTCAAACTTCTCCCATTTTGAATTAGCATTCTGGATTCTGTGTAAAAGTTCATGTGCTCTAAGAAGTTGTGGTGGCATTTGCAAATAAATGATTAAAAGGTCGCGGTTGGATCTTTTTCCAAAATATATAATATTCTGAATGTCATTATAATACTCCTTAAGGGGTGTTAATTCAGGACTTTCTATCTGAGTTACCTTTACTTTGGTCTTGATATCTTTCACAACCTTTCCAATATTAGTACTTTCGAGAACGTACAGTTCTAACCTTGATAGAATTTTATTTTGTACATCAACTGATAACCTATCAAATTTCTCAAGTGT
>CAZGEW010000102.1:0-3094 GCA_964524225.1 uncultured Methanosarcinales archaeon
AAGCAGTTGCTAAGATTGCAAAACTTACAATAATATAAATAAGTTTAAGATTGTGTTTATTTTCTGATAACCTCATTTTTTTATTAAATATATTTTAGGTTATATTTATAGCTTTTGTTGGTAGTTTCATTCCACAACTCTTTGAATTACTTTTTTACTTTTTAACTTGTTAAACAAATCAAATGCTTCTTCAGCAGTATAGTTGTCATGTACAATTGCCCTTACTGCTTGTACCATAGCAACTGGATTTTCTGATTGGAAAATGTTTCTGCCCATGTCAACACCAGCAGCACCTTTGACAATTGCATCATAACACATCTTTAATGCTTCAATTTCAGGAATCTTTTTTCCACCAGCAATCACAATTGGCACAGGACATCCTTCAACAACTTTGTCAAAATCTTCTTCACAGTAATAGGTTTTAACCATATGTGCTCCTATCTCAGCAGCAATTCTTGATGCTAACCCAAGATATCTTGCATCTCTTACCATTTCCCTGCCAACAGCAGTTATTGCTAGAACAGGCATTCCATATTCTTCTGCCTCATTAACAAGTTTTCCAAGGTTTGATATTGTTCTATCTTCATTTTTATCACCAACAAAAATAGAAAGCCCTACACCTGCTGCATTTAGTCTTAATGCTTCTTTCATTGAAGTAGTTATATCCTCATTTGATAAATCTCCCAGAATGCTTACTCCGCCAGAGACTCTTAAGAAAATTGGCGTGTTTGTTATAGGGTTGACACAATTTCGCAATATGCCTCTTGTGACAAACAATGAATCACAATAAGGTAGCAATGGTGTTATGGCCTCTATTGGCTTTTTCAACCCTGTAGTTGGGCCTTGGAAATAGCCATGATCAACAGCTAGCATTACAGTCTTACCACTCTTCTGATTAAATATCCTTGCTAACCTATTTTTCATTCCCCAGTCCATATTACCTGAAAAAATTCAAAGCAAAGCTTTGAATTTTTTCCCTCATGTATTTTAAAAAATTTTAACAAATAGTAAATTTTTTGTTATTTATAAATTTATGTTTTGTAGGTATCTACAAACTTCAGAAACATTTTTATATAACATAGGTAATGAAGTAATCAATGCTTAAAGTTAAAAAAGTAATGATAGCTAATGTAGTAACATTAAAAAAAGAGGCTAAGATAGAAGAAGCAGCAAAACTTTTGTCTAATGAGCAAAATGGTTGTGTTATTGTGGTAGAAGGAAATAAGCCTATTGGTATTATAACACAACTCGATATCATAAGAAATATTGTTTCAAATCGTCTTAATTTTAAAGAACCAGTAATGCGTATAATGAGCTCTCCTCTGACTGTTATGGAGCCTTCTATGAAACTTGATGAAGCTTTAAAGATAATCGATACAAAAAATTTTAGGATGTACCCTATTGTTGAGGATGGAGCCTTAGTCGGCTTAATTACAAAAAATGATGTTGTGCATGCTATAAGCGATAACTTAAAGTTCCACAGGAACCTACAAAATGTTGTGCTAGTTATTTTTGTATTGTTTGAGTTTTTTGTATTTGTATTTTCAGAGTACCTAAACAAATTAACACCTTGGATATTAAAATGATAAAAGCAAGTAGCATCATGACAAAAGAGGTAGTAACCATATCAAAGAATTCAAACATAATAGAATCAGCTGAATTGATGCTTGAAAAATCTTTAAGCAGTCTGATTGTTGTAGATAACGATAAGCCTATTGCAACAATAAGCGAGAATGATATAGTGAAAGGTATAGTTAACAAAAAAAGCAAAGTCAATGACATTATGAGCAAGGATTTTATGGTTATAGAGCCAAATACGAGTTTCCACAAAGTGACTAATTATTTGAGACAAGACAATATCAAAAGATTTCCTGTTGTTGAGAATGATAAATTAGTTGGCATAATAACAGAAACAGACATTGTAGAAACAACAAGAGACTTTACAAGAATACATCAAATAATACAGGAAGTTATCTTAGGTGTATTTGGGCTTGCAACAGCATTCTTTTTATTTTATTTCAGTCCGATGGGGAGGTCTTTTTTTGGATAGATATGAGAAAAATATAAATACACTATGAAAGACTCTATCTCTGAAGGGCCTGTGGTCTAGTGGCTATGACATCGCCTCGACATTTAAAAGAAAAAAATCACTTCTGAAAGAAGTGATTTTTTTGCTTATCGTTGGAACGGCGAAGGTCACCAGTTCAAACTTAATCAAAAAATTTTTCAGCAGAGCTGAAAAATTTTTCATTTGTGAAAATCTGGTCAGGCCCACTTTCAATAAAAATTTTAAGCAGAGCTGAAAAATTTTTCATTTGTCAAAGGTGATATACATTAAATCAAAGCTTTATCCTAAGATATTTTTTGTTATATTAATCTTAACAATTTTGTTAGTTGGCTTTTTTATAACGAAACCATTTTTGCCAGCACTTTTGACAGGTGCTATAATAGCCTATTTGTCATATCCGTTATATCTAAAATTTTTGAATTACATTAAAAATAAAAATATTGCAGCATTTATTGTTTCGATATTAATAGTCCTTCTTGTTACAGTACCCTTTGTCATAGTACTTGGCTTGATATCAAAAGAAGCATACACAACTTACTTAACACTAAACAAGCAAAACCTCGGAACAAATTTCTTAAGGGTAGTATGCCAAGATGAAAGCTGGCTATTTTGCAGAAGCCTAAAGTCATTTGTAGATCTTCTGCCTAAAAATGACCTAGACTATTATTTACAGGTTGTAATTGAGACTATTACGGGTTTTATAATAACCAATGTGACTAAATTTATCTCTTCTATACCTTTAATTCTTTTAAATTTTTTTGTAATGATATTTGTTATATATTATTTGCTTAAAGATGGTGACAGGATAGCAGCAAGAATTAAGAACATATTGCCATTAAAGGAATCGCATAAACAACATGTTCTTAAAAGGTTCAATGATGTTACAAATGCTGTATTTTATGGCAACATTTCTATAGCTGTTGTTCAAGGTATATTAGGTGGCATAGGTTTTTTTATATTAGGTATAGAATCACCTGTACTTTGGGGGTTTGTAATGATTTTGTTTGCATTAATACCATATTTCGG
>CAZGEW010000103.1:0-2719 GCA_964524225.1 uncultured Methanosarcinales archaeon
GATAGAAAAATGATTGCGATAATAGATTATGGAGCAGGAAATTTGAGAAGTGTAAAGAATGCACTAGATTACTTAGGAGTAGACAGCATAATAACTGATAAGCCCAGTAATATCCTAAAAGCAGAGAGGGTTGTACTTCCCGGGGACGGCTCTTTTGGTTATATGATGGAAAATTTAGAGAAAAAAGGTTTAGTTAAACCAATCAAAGATTTTATCAAATCAGATAAGCAGTTTTTAGGGATATGTTTAGGACTTCAAGGGTTATTTGAAGAAGGTGAAGAAAGTCCTAATGTTAAAGGATTATCAATTTTTAAAGGAAAAGTTGTAAGATTCAGAAAAGGAAAAGTGCCACAAATAGGCTGGAATAAAATAATCTACAAAAAAAATGCTTCGTCAAGAAGCATTTTTTTTGATTCTTACATGTACTTTGTAAATTCCTATTATGTTATGCCTAAAGACGATTCTATAGTTGCTACTGTAACCAACTACAATGGCAATTTTGTAAGTGCTGTTCAATCTAATAACGTTACAGCTACGCAATTCCACCCAGAAAAAAGCGGAAAAGCTGGAATAGAACTAATCAAGAGATGGTTAAAATGCTGACGAAAAGAGTAATTCCATGTTTAGATGTAAAGAATGGACAAGTTGTGAAGGGTACAAGTTTTGTTAATTTTAAGTATGCTGGAAATCCTGTAAAATTAGCTAGATATTACTATAAAAAAGGAGCAGATGAGTTAGTATTTTTGGATATAATGGCTTCTTATGAAAAAAGAAAAACAGTGATTGATTTAGTTGAAAAAGTTGCAAAAGAGATTTTTATTCCATTTGCTGTTGGTGGCGGAATAAATAGCATAGAAGATATAAGAAATTTATTGAAAGCCGGTGCTGATAAAGTTTCCATAAATACTGCTGCTATAGAAAATCCTGATTTAATAAAAGAAGCATCGAATAAATTTGGAAGTCAATGTATTGTTGTAGCGATAGATGCTAAAAAAGTCAATAATAGATATGAAGTTTTTATCAAAGGTGGAAGAGAGGCAACGGGACTAGATGTTATTAAATGGGCTAAAAAGGTTGAGGCTTTGTGTGCAGGAGAAATCTTGCTTACTTCAATGGATAAAGACGGCACAAAAGAAGGTTATGATATAAACTTGACAAGGAAAATTTCTGAAAGTGTAAATATCCCCGTAATAGCTTCTGGCGGTGCAGGTACATTAAACAGCATCTCAAGGGTATTGAAGGAAGGCAAAGCTGATGCAGCTTTGGCTGCTTCTATATTTCACTACAAAAAATACTCGATAAATCAAGTTAAGAAATATTTGAAAAAGAATGGAGTAGAGGTAAGAATATGATAATTCCAAGTATCGATTTAATGAATGGAAAAGCAGTTCAGCTAAGACAAGGAAAGGAAAAAATGCTTGAAAGAGAAGATGTGTTAGAATTAGCTCTTGAATTTAGAAAATATGGAGAAATAGCAGTTATAGACTTGGATGCCGCTTTTGGTAAAGGAGACAATCTGGATTTAATAAAGAAAATTTGCAAAATTGCTGATTGCAGAGTAGGAGGCGGAATAAGATCTATAGAAAAAGCCAATGAAATTTTGCAAGCTGGAGCTAAGAAAATAATTATAGGAACAAAAGCAAAGCCTCAATTTTTAAAGCAATTGCCAAAAGATAGGGTGATTATAGCTCTTGACACTAAAGATGGGTATGTAGTTAACAAAGGTTGGACTGAAAAAACCAACAAAACACCACAACAATTAATAAAAAAGCTAGAGCCTTATTGCTCTGGTTTTCTATTCACAAATGTAAACAAAGAAGGCTTAATGCAAGGGATTGATTTTTCTATTATAAAGAAATTGAGAAGTTTGATTAAAAATAAACTAACAGTTGCAGGTGGTATTTCTTCTATTGATGAAATAAAAAAATTAGAAAAATTAAGAATTGATTCCCAATTAGGAATGGCTTTGTATACGGGCAAGATAAAATTGCCTGATGCTTTCATTTCATTGTTAGATTTCAAGAAAAATAATGGTTTAGTACCAACAATTGTTCAAGATTATAAAAATCAAGTTTTGATGTTAGCCTTTTCGAACAAAGAATCATTATTAAGAACATTCAAAACAGGAAAAGCAACATATTACAGCAGGTCAAGAAAAAGAATTTGGATTAAGGGTGAAGCTTCAGGTAGTTATCAAGGAATTCTAAGAGTTAAATACGATTGTGATAAAGATACTTTGTTATTCATAGTAAAACAGAAGAACGTTGCTTGCCATGAAGGAGAATATTCTTGTTTTGGTGAAAAAGAATTCAATTTTGAGGAATTATATGAAGTAATCTCAGATAGACTAATCAACCCTAAAAGGAACTCTTATACTTCTCAAATAGGGGCCAATGAAAATAAAATAAAAGAAAAAATCAAAGAAGAATGTCTGGAGCTTTTAGAATATAAAGACAAAAATAACTTGATTTGGGAAATATCTGATTCGATTTATTTTATTTTTGTGCTGATGGCTAAAAATAAAGTCACAATAAAAGATATACAAAACGAATTATTTAGAAGGAGAAAATGAGAACAATAACTAAAATCATTAACAAAATAATTGAAGATATAAAAAATAATGGAGATGTTGTTATTAGATATTATACCTTAAAGTTTGATAGGATTGATTTAAAATCCTTTTTAGTTACAAAACAGCAAATAAAACAGGCTTATAAAC
>CAZGEW010000104.1:0-2403 GCA_964524225.1 uncultured Methanosarcinales archaeon
CGGAAGGTATCCGTAGAATAGTTCCTCTTGCACTCTGGCTTAATTTTCTATGTAGCTTTAGAGGTTCTCCCCATATACCTAAGCGCTTTGCTACTTCAATCATCTTTTGACCTTCCTTTTCATTTATAAATTCCTCGCCACATGAAGCACAACGTCTACCTTTAACAATAAAAAAGTGGCCCTCTACTTCTGATACCACATCTTGCACTTCCATTAAACTACCTTTCTCACATATAGGGCATTTTTGCATTTTATTTTCATATATTTTAGGACAAAATGTTTGCTAGCGTCTATTAAACTTTTTGATTTTTAAACCTTAACTGGTTTGAAAACATTGACTACAATTATCCTGAAGGTAATGGGTGGGCAGGTGAAAATAACCGGTGGAAGTCCAGGCACAGGCAAAGTTTTGACGTCTGATGCGTCTGGCCTTGCTAGCTGGCAAATACCGGCAGCCGGCGGAGTGACGCTTGATTATAGCACAACGATTGAGTTGGGCCCTATTAAGGGCAGAGGCACTGATCAGACATACAACTGCCCCAGCGGATATGTAGTAACTGGCATTCACGGTGGTGGAGATGATAATTTAGGTGGAGAAATAAAGTATATTTATATTCGTTGTACAAGGATACAGTAATTACCTCTCTCACTTTTATTGGTACTGGTGGCGGTGGTGTGGCGGTTACGGCAAAGATATCTTTTCAGTGACACCAGGAACACAAAAAATTTTGAATAGCAAAGATTTAAATATTTAATTGCCTAAAAGCGATAGTTAATTAGCAAAAATGAAGAATAAAATTGGGTACTATTTTTTTATTATAGGATTTACAGTCTCTATAGTTTTAGGACTAGCTTCTTTTAGTTTAGGTACAGCATATTATTGGCTTTGGTCGTTAATGATAATGTTAGGGTTTGTAGTGGGCTTCTTAAATATCTCTACAAAAAAAACAAAAGAAATGTTGCTAATAGTAGCTGCCTTATCTATAATTGCTTTTGTAGGAGAAGACTACACAAACTTATGGGAAGACATAAGCTTGATTGGGACATATCTAAAAGGAATCTTCAACAGCATTTTATCCTTTATAGTCCCAGCTACTGTTGTTGTTGGCTTAAAAAGAGCTTTGGAGATTGCTAAGGGCAGTGACTAATTACATAGCTAATTATTTATATCAATTTATCTTCTTGATTTGACATGGAAATATTACCAAAAATAAAAATAGTGGACTTGGCTTTATTTTGTGAATCAACTCTAGTTATAGCTGACATACATATAGGATTTGAAGAAGCCTTAAATAAACAAGGGATTCTAGTACCTAGAGTGCAATTTGATGAAATAATTAGTAGAATCACTAGGATTCTGAATTTTCTGAAAAATAAGAGAATTGAAAAGATCATTGTTAATGGTGATCTAAAGCATGAATTTGGCGTTATATCAGAGCAAGAGTGGCGTAATACTTTGAAATTCCTTGACTTATTAGCAAAATATTGCAATGAAATAATACTTATAAAGGGAAATCATGACACTATACTAGGTCCAATTGCAAATAAGAGGAACATCAAAGTAGTTGAAAATTATTTAATAGAGGCAAGGAATATAAAAAATAACATTATTGTAACACATGGTAATAAAATACTATCAAGGAATAATCTTAAGAAAGTTTCTACAATAATAATCGGTCATGAGCATCCTGCAATCTCGCTTAAAGAAGGACCAAGGGTCGAGCAGTTCAAATGTTTTTTAAAAGGAAAGTATAAAGGTAAAAATTTAATAGTACAACCGTCATTCAACACCTTAGTTGAAGGTACCGATGTGCTGAGAGATAAAATTTTTAGTCCTTTTCTCCAGCAAAATTTAGATGACTTTTATGTTTATATTGTTGAAGATAGAGTTTATGAATTTGGAAAAATTGGTAATTTACGTAAAAATCCTAAAAATTCTGCTAAAATGTTAGCTCTAAGAAACTTTAATTAACACAACACAGAAACTTATATAAACACATAAAAACTTCTTAAGGTTATGGCAGTGTCACAAGCAAGGCCAAGAAGAAAGCAGTCGGGTGCTTTGTACAAGGCTTATAGAAAGAAAAGGCTTCATGAACTAGGTAGAGAACCATCTTTTACAAGACTAGGTAAGAAAAGAACCCAAGTTATAAGGACAAGAGGCAGTAATAGAAAGTTGAGATTGCTTAGCACTGATAGTGTAAATTTATTAGATCCAAAAACAAGAACATTTAAACAAGTAAAAATCAAGACAATCACTGATAATCCGGCAAACAGACATTTTATAAGAAGGAACATCATAACAAGAGGCTCTGTAATTGACACAGAATTGGGTAAAGCAAGGATTACTTCAAGACCAGGCCAAGATGGAGTTATCAATGCAATTTTGATTTCTTAATTTAT
>CAZGEW010000105.1:0-2304 GCA_964524225.1 uncultured Methanosarcinales archaeon
AAAAGCTGTCAATTCAAAAACCCTAACATAAGAAGAGCTAAAGACCTCACGAACCCAACCCTTTCCAATTAAGTATATGAGATGGCGTTCAACAGTTTTCCAGTTAATTTGTGATTCACTGGAAATTTGATTTATTGTTTTCTGTCCAGAAGCAAGTGACAAAAGAATAGAGTTTCTTATATCAATAAATGTTCTTTTTATAGAATAACCTTCTTTTTTAATTAATACCATCTTTTTCTTTAATACTATCAGGATATTACTATTTTAATTAGAAGCTAATAATATAATAATATAAATATTTATTGATTTTATCTAATAATAATTATGAGAAATGACAAATTTCTCTTCTTTTTGTACTATTTAGTAGTATCAAAGATTTTATAAATACAAAAGTAAAAAAATACTGGATAAAATGAGAGATAAAAAAGCAGACATTGTATTTGAGGTTTCTTGGGAGGTGTGCAATAAAGTTGGCGGTATATACACAGTTGTTAAGTCAAAGGCTGCAAAAATGATTGAAGTATATGGAGATAATTACTTTATGATTGGACCTTATTTTGCTTCACAAGCACTTGCTCAGTTTCAAGAAGAATTACCGCATGAATTCTGCAAAGCGCCATTTGAGGAATTAAAAAACATAGGGTTGATATGTCATTTTGGCAAGTGGCTTGTTGAAGGCTCACCATTTGTCATTTTGATTGATTTTATAAATTACGAGCACAAGACTAATGACATAAAACGTGAGCTATGGGAATGGTATAAAGTAGATTCTTTACGGGCTACGGAGGATTATGATGGGCCTGTAGTTTGGGCTTATGCAGCAGGAATGCTAATTGAAAAATTAGCAAAGTGTTTTGGTGATAAAAAAATTGTTGCACATTTCCATGAATGGCTTGCAGGCGTAGGTTTACTTCACCTAAAGAAAAAGAATGTAAAAATTGCAACTGTTTTCACAACACACGCTACTGTATTGGGAAGGACAATGGCAAATTCCAATGTTGATTTATATAATTTATGGGACAAAATAAACCCGGCTCATGAAGCTTATAGATATGTCATAGAAGCAAAGCACTTTGTAGAGAAAAATTCTGCTACATTCTCTGATGTTTTTGCCACAGTAAGCGAAATAACAGGCATGGAAGCATCCTATTTATTAAATAAAAAACCAGATATCTTGTTGCCAAATGGTTTGGATATGGGTAAATTCCCTTCATTTGAGGAGATTGTAATAAAGCATAGAATTCAGCGAGACAGAATAAGAGAGTTTATGCTCTATTATTTTTTTCCTTATTATACATTTGACCTAGATGATACTTTAATTTATTTTATTGCTGGTCGCTACGAGTTTCATGACAAGGGTATTGATATTTTTATTAAAGCGCTTGAAAAATTGAATGAAAAATTAAAGCAATCAAAAGTTAAAAAAACAATAATAGCATTTATTTGGGTACCAGCAAATTTTAGGAATATAAGACCAGAGTTACTTGAAAATAAAACATTGTACCAAGACATAAAGGATGCATTAGAAGAAGTCATCGATGATGTAGAAAAGAGTGTAATCTACTCATTTGTTTCCAATAAAAAAATTAATAAGGAGGGTTTATTTGATGAAGAATTTTTAAAAGAAATAAAAATAAGGGTTACTAGGTTTGTAAAAAAGAATAAACCGCCACTATTAACCCATGATTTATACACTGATAATGATTTAATATTAAAATCAATTATTTCAGCTAATTTTCATAATGATGAGCAAGACCTAGTTAAGATTGTTTACTACCCTATATATTTAAGTGGTGCAGATGGTTTATTAAATTTAAATTACT
The DNA here is from genome assembly GCA_964524225.1 of uncultured Methanosarcinales archaeon. Taxonomy (GTDB): domain Archaea; phylum Nanobdellota; class Nanobdellia; order Woesearchaeales; family GW2011-AR4. The sequence goes on from CAZGEW010000105.1 coordinate 1,824, forward strand.
ATGAAGCAATGCAAGGCTCACATCTAGGAATTTTTCCAAGCTATTATGAGCCATGGGGCTATACCCCATTAGAAGCAGGCGCTCTAGGAGTATCGTCTGTAACAACTGATTTAGCAGGTTTTGGAAGGTATTTTTGCTCTGAATGCGTACAAATCGAGAATCCGGGAATTTTTGTTTTGAAAAGATTAAATAAAAAAGATGAAGATGTGGTAAATCAATTGGTTGATGTTATGTTTAAGTTTGCAAACCTATCAAAAGAAGATAGGATTGCAAATAAGCTCCAAGCAAGAAAAATTGCTTCTATGGCAGATTGGAAAATCTTTATCAACAATTATATTGAAGCTCACAATTTAGCTATAGAAAAAGTATATCCTTCACATTAGATTAGAACACTAATCAGTTGTATCTACATTAACCAATAATAAAGTAACTATAAAGCCTCCTCGTAAGAATTAAACAGCAATTTTAACATTACAATTTT
>CAZGEW010000106.1:0-1960 GCA_964524225.1 uncultured Methanosarcinales archaeon
CATTTGCAGTTATTGCAATGCTTGTTGCAGTCAAAGCAGTGCCAACAAAAACAGCACTTCCAAACTCATAACCAAAGGATTTAGCAAGATAAAATCCACCAATCCACGGAACAATTACACCAACTAAAGCAATGATGCTATATTTAAAATTGAATATGTCCTTTAATTTGAATTCTAAGCCGATAACAAAAAGCAAAATTACTGCTCCAAGGTGAGCAACACTTCTTACAAAATCTGTATATGTTATCAATCCTAACAAACTTGGACCAATCAATAGTCCAACAAGAATTTCTCCAATAACTGCAGATTGATTAATCCTTGAAGCAAGAAGATAGCCTGCTAGTGCTACAAAGAGCAACAAACTCATCTGGAATTCTATTGTTGATGTAAGACTTTCTGTCATGAAACAAACAAAAAATTGTTAGTATAAAAATATTTGGTTTTATTTCAAATAAGGTTTAAACTCATTAATCTTTATTAAAAATATCATATTATTTTTAGTAAAATAACACAATCAGTAAAAGAAATAACTTAAGTTAACATTTAAAAATAAGAAATATATTCTAACTTACATGCTCGAAATAAATAAGATTTGTGTTGAAATTCTCAACGAACTGAAGAAGAATGATGTCAAGGATAAGTCAAAGTTAAATAAATTAAAATTAAAAATCTTAAATAAATATGAAACTAATGAGAAATTAAATTATATTCCAAAAAATGCTGATATTTACTTTGCTGCATCTGAAGAAGAAAGACAAAAATTCAAGGAACTACTTTCACTAAAACCTGTCAGGACTTTAAGCGGTGTAGCTCCAATTGCTCTGATGTCAGAGCCTTATCCTTGCCCGCACACAATGAAAGGTGTTGGTCCATGCTCGTATTGCCCAGGCGGTCCTGGCTCTGTTTTTGGTGATGTCCCGCAAAGCTATACAGGTAAAGAACCATCAACAAGAAGAGCTATAAGAAATAACTATGACCCTTACCTTATTACATTTAATAGACTTGAGCACTACATTGCTATGGGCAAAATTCCAGATAAAGTTGAGTTAATTATACAAGGTGGCACTTTTACTTTCTTCCCAACAGCATATCAGGAATATTTTGTTAAATATGCACTGAAAGCAATGAATGACTTTTCAAGATTGTTTTTTGAAAAAGAGGGGAATTTGGATATTTTAAAGTTTAAGAAATTTTTTGAAGTGCCAAGAGTATTAAGTGAAGAAGATAAAAGAATAAAAAGAATACAAAATAAATTGTTATATATCAAAAATCTGAATTTGAATAACCTAGTAATTAAAAAGAAAATAGACAAATTATTTTTTGAAAATGATTTAGATGTTTTTTTTGAATTAAATAAGATACAAAATAATCTCGTAAATGAGATAACTGTATCAGAACAAAGTACAGCACTAAATATTATTGAAAATAAAATTAATGATTCAAACATATTGGTAATCAAAAATATCCAAAAAAAATTAAAAACTGAAGACAATAAAAATTTAACATTAAAACAAATACAAAAAGAAAATGAAACTTCTTTTATTAGATGTGTTGGCTTAACAATAGAAACAAAAAGTGATTTTGGAAAGTTTTATCATGGCAATTTAATGCTTGAATTAGGATGCACAAGAGTTGAGATTGGTGTGCAAAGCATATATGATGATGTACTTAAAGCAACTAATAGAGGAAATACTGTAGCTGATAATATTGAATCAATAAGAATTCTAAAAGATTTGGGCTTTAAAATAAACTGCCATTATATGCCTGGCTTGCCTTTAACAACAAAAGAAATGGACTTGCATGGTTTAAAACAATTGTTTGAAAATCCTGATTACAGGCCAGATATGCTAAAAATTTATCCATGTATGGTAATGGAAGGAACTAAGCTTTATGAAGAATGGAAAGCTGGGAAATTTAGGCCTTTAACTACTATGGAAGCTGCTGAAATAATAGCAGAAGC
>CAZGEW010000107.1:0-1512 GCA_964524225.1 uncultured Methanosarcinales archaeon
ATCTACAAAGAATGTTGAGCCATCTACACTTACATTGCCACTAACTGATAAATTTCCAGTTATGCTGACATTGCCAATAATTGTTAGAGGCAATCCTGGGCTTAATGTGCCGATTCCTATTTTTCCAAAGTTTGGAGCTAAAATTATATTCCCAGTTGTTCCATTCACAATAAACAAAGCGCTTGTTTTATTTTCAATTATGAAGTCTTGAGCTGCGTAGGTGTTGGTAGATAAAAATATTGCAGAAAGGATTAATACAAAAATAAGTGTTGATTTTTTGTTTAATAATTGGTTTTTATTTAACATTTTTTACCCCTTCTTTAGCGAAAGTTTTATATAGCTGTTTTGAATTATTAACATTATGAAAACAAAAAAACCATCTATGGAAGAATTGAAAAAAATTTTTGAAGAGTTGGAAAAAGACCCAAAGCTTATTGAATCTGTAAAGGAATTTGTCAGATACCATGGCGGTAGTGTGAATTAAGGCTGTATTCATTTTAGATACACCTCTTTGAATTTCTTATACTCTAAAAGTTCAGGCGTTTTCAAATTGTTCATCTTATTGATGTGTGCATAAACATCCTTTGCTAATTGAGAAAGCATTGTTCTTTTGTCAGAAGATACAACAATATCAACAGAACTAATAGAAGCAATAGCTATTATTTGGAAGTCGGTTTTTAAGCTTTTTTCATTGTACTTTTGTTTAATAAGCTCATATTTTCCAGATTTAGCTAATTCTTTATATTTCTTAAAGTATTTCCCAGCTAAATGTTTTGCTAAAGGGGTTACATTTATGGTTTCATCAATTATAGATTTATACAATGTCAATAATAATTTTCTCGTAGCTTCGCCTCTGTATTTCACATGGTTTGGAGTTTCACTCAGCTCCTTTTCTATAGCATCAATACCATAAATCAAGAAAGCCTTTGTAGTTTCTATTTTTTGTACTAATTCCTCTCTATTTTCCTCTACTAAAATCTCCCCATACACATTTGTATCCAATATATAAGTATTTTGTATCATACAATCACCTTATATTTCCCATCTTTCCCACCTTCTATTATTCTAATCTTTAGAATATATGTTCTAATTTCTTGAACAAACACTTCTTCTTTTTTTAATATGCTTAAAGCAGTCAGGTTGCTTAATTCCATGGAAACAGCGCTGACATTTATGCCTGTATTTCTTGAAGTTTCCCTTACTTTTGACTTTTGCTTTCGGAAAATAAAATATTCAAGCAATTTTACCCTTATTTTTGATGTGAATAGCTTTTCAATCATTTTCACTCCAGATGTATTACAATATTGTTGTCTGATGTAACCCTAAATGATGTTGTGCCTTGGGTTATGTTTGCAGTTCCTGCAACCTCTAACTTGCTTGAAGGGTTAGTTTGACTAATCCCGACATTGCCTGAACTCGCAACAAACAAATCACCGCTTCTTGTCTCTTGCGATGTAACATTCAAAGTTCCAGCAACTTGCAGAGTTTGAGTTGGCTTAGTTACATTAACTC